>NZ_JBFBJO010000010.1:0-249085 GCF_040702165.1 Streptomyces sp. NPDC086147
ATCAACAACAACCCTCAACTGCCCTGGTCCTTCCTCACCCACACCGGCCTCAACATCCACCCATCAACCCCACGCAACTAAAGAAAAGATCAGTAGTGGCGGGACCAGGGGCGGCGTCTGCCGGTGGTGTGGTTGGTGCGGGCGGCTCCGATACCGGCGAGGTGCAGGGCCAGGGCGATGAGCCCGAGGAGCATCACGTTCGTGGAGGAGAACACATCGTTGGTGCCGATGTCGGCTGCGTTGATCAGGAAAGCGACGAAGAACAGTACAGCGGCGGCTATGCCCAGCATGTCGAGGTTCCTTTCGGGAGGACGCTGCTCGTACACCCCGCGGCGCCCTGGTACATGCAGGAGCGGGGGCAGAGGGGGAGGGGGTCAGGCCTGCTGGGGGTGCCCGGCGTCGCCTTCGACGACCAGGCGGTCGGTGCCCGGCTCTTCGACGCGTTCGACGATCGTGACGTCGATCCGCCCGTCACCGGTGGTGTCGAACTGGTAGAGATCGGCCTTCCCGTCGCCGGTGGTGTCGGTCATCCACACGTCGGGCTTGCCGTCACCGTTGGTGTCGGCACTGAGGACGACATGGTGCTCGTCGCCCTGGGTCTCGACCGCTTCTTCGGTGTGCGCTGAGGTGTCCATGACCGCCGGATGCCCCCGAGTCGGGAGGTGAAACGAGTACGGACCGGTCGTGGTAAAGGCGTCTTCTCGTTCACCGCGCTTACTGGAACGATAGAGCTGTCCGCTGGGGGCCCGGACTTTTGCTGCGCCCCAGCCCCGAGACGGCGGGCCCGCTGCGCTCCCCCACCCCGAAGGGCCCTTCCGGCTGTGCCTGCGGTTCCGTTCGCCCGGCCTCGCGGACCGGGCTGGCTGGCTGGCTGGCTGAGGAGTGGGGGGCGGCCGTTGTCACGTCACTGCGGGTCGTGTTCCCTGGAAGGGAACGCCGCGTACAGGGCTTCCGCGTGCACTCCGTCCCACTGGCTGATCAGCAGACGCTCCACCCTGCCGTCATGTCGGCGGAGTTCGACCTCCTGTCCTTTGTCGAACTCCACCCGTACCTGGGGATTCCGGCACACCGCCTCGGCCTCGCCCCGCATCATCTCGAACCAGACCCCGCGTATGGCATAGCGCAGGTCGTTGCCTCGATGGCGCAGTACTCGTACCCGGCGGTCGGTCAACAGGAGTGAAGCTCGCCGCGGCACCAGGCCCCACAGCGCACGTCCATATGTCACCGCACAGCCTGCTGTCATTCGCTCGCCCTGGGGAACCCACCGCTCCAGGCGTTCACGATCCACCGATCACTTGGCCGCTTCCATCACCACTCCCCCTGCCTCTCGGACGAGAGCATCACCGGTTGTCGCCCGTATACCCGAAAGCCACACTCGCACCGCCTCACGACTGTGCCTGGGCCGCGCCCTTCGCCGGGCCGCTCAAACCGGTCGGGTATTGGTGCAAGGCTGCCGCTCGCGTTACCGCACCTTCAACACGGCAGGAACGGGTCGGGACCCTGCCCGCCGGAAAGAAACAAAACAGGGTGGAGCCCTGCCCCGCCGAGGAGAGACGGGGCACGCTGCACTTCTCCTGCCTTCAAAGGCCCTTCCGGCCGCGCCTGCACTTCCTGAAGGTCAGCTCGCGCGGGCCAGTGACCGAGAAGTGGGAGGTTGTCAGGTTTGATCGGTCTTGTCTTCAGGTGCCCAGGTCCAGGGCTTCACCGCAGGCAGCGGGCCCTCTATCGCGCTGCGGAACTTTTCCTTCAAGGTCTTCGGTGGTGCTTCCTTCTCTTCCCGCCAGTGCACGAGCCGGGCCGTGGTCACCCGTATATGGCATTCGCGGTGGCGTTGCTTCACGAGCACGATCCATGCCCCGTCCTGGGCGAGCAGGGCATGGCGGGCAGGCTCGTCTCCCGGGCGTGCGTGCCGGGCCAGGATGCCCGGCAGGTAGTTGAGGGCCGCGTCCTCGGCGGCCGCGGCCGCTTCCGTGTGGTCCGGGCCGATGCGGTGCGTGCCGGCGAGCATCCACCGGTGCAGTTTGAGTTCCGTGCCGTCGGCGCGTTCGGTGGTTCGAGTGTCCTCTTCGATGAGGACGTACCAGTCGGCAGTCATGGGCGGGCCTTATCCGTCGGCGAGTGGGCGAGGCGTCTGCAAGGTTGATGCGGCATATAGAGGTGGTGGAATCACGAGATACGATGAGGGTCGTCTACTGGTTCCAGGTGCTGAATCTTGTTTTCGGTGGATCGCATTGACCGTACTCGACAGCTTTTTCGTAGGAATTATTGCCGAAGTAGACGCACGACGAGTAGACGGGCTGCATGCCGTACCAGACTGCCCAGATCAGGGCAGTGAGGGCGAGAGCGGACGCCGGATGCTTCCACGTAGGAGGCCCTGCGACGGGATGGATCATGGCGGCGATCATAGGGCAGGGAACGAGGGGCGTGATTTCGCTCAGGAAACACCAGGTGGACCAGCGGTCGGCATTTCGTAGGTGGGTGGGATTCCCCGCACGGCGACCTGTCCCTCCGGAAGGGGCCCGGAGCACGATCGTGTCGGCAACCGGGTCGGGCAAGACGATCACGGCCGCGGCATGCGCGCTGGAATTGTTCGCGGACAGCCGGGTCCTCGTCACCGTTCCGACTTTGGACCTGCTCGTACAGACCGCCCGGGCCTGGCGGGCGGTGGGGCATCGGACGCCGATGGTCGCGGTGTGCTCGCTGGAGAACGATCCGGTCCTGAACGAACTGGGGGTGCGCACCACCACGAATCCGATCCAGCTCGCGCTGTGGGCCGGAACAGGACCGGTGGTCGTGTTCGCCACATACGCGTCTCTGGTCGACCGGGACGATCCGGAGGGCCCGGTGGTGGGTGGGCGGAAGGTCCGTGGGCCGCTGGAGGCCGCACTCACGGGCGGGGAGCGGCTCTACGGGCAGCGGATGGCAGGCTTCGACCTCGCGATCGTGGACGAAGCCCACGGAACCGCCGGTGACCTCGGGCGGCCATGGGCCGCGATCCACGACAACGTCCGGATCCCGGCGGACTTCCGGCTGTACCTGACCGCGACCCCGCGCATCCTGGCGGCGCCCCAGCCACGAAGGGGTGCGGGCGGCCGGGAGATGGAGATCGCGTCGATGGCCGACGACCCCAACGGCACGTACGGCACGTGGCTCGCCGAACTCGGGCTCGCGGAGGCGATCGAGCGGGAGATCCTTGCGGGATTCGAGATCGACGTGCTGGAGATCCGCGACCCCTCCCCCGTCCTCGGCGAGTCCGAGGAGGCACAGCGGGGCCGGCGCCTGGCCCTGCTGCAGGCCGCGCTGCTGGAGCACGCCGCGGCGTGGAATCTGCGGACTGTCATGACGTTCCACCAGAAGGTGGAGGAGGCGGCGGCGTTCGCGGAGAAGCTGCCGGAGACGGCCGCCGCGCTGTATGCCGACGACGTCTCGGGCGATGACCCGGCGAAAGGGGAGGGGCTGTCCGCCTCGTCGATCGACGCGGAGTTCTACGAGCTCGAGGCCGGCCGCCACGTACCACCGGAGCGGGTGTGGTCGGCATGGCTGTGCGGCGACCACCTCGTCGCCGAGCGGCGCGAGGTGCTGCGGCAGTTCGCGAACGGCATCGACGCGGCCGGGCGCCGGGTGCACCGGGCGTTCCTCGCCAGCTGTCGCGTGCTCGGGGAAGGCGTCGACATCACCGGCGAACAGGGCGTACAGGCGATCTGCTTCGCCGACACCCGCGGCTCGCAGGTCGAGATCGTGCAGAACATCGGCCGCGCCCTCCGGCTCAACCGCGACGGGACCACGAAGGTCGCCAGGATCATCGTGCCCGTGTTTCTGGAGCCCGGCGAGGACCCGACCGACATGATCGCCTCCGCCGGCTTCAAACCGCTCGTAGCCGTGCTCCAAGGTCTGCGCAGCCACGACGAGCACCTCGTCGAGCAGCTCGCCTCCCGTGCGCTCACCAGCGGCAAGCGCACGATCCACGTCCGGCGCGACGAGGACGGGCGGATCGTCGGCGCCGGTCAGGGCGGGGACCAGGAGCACGACGGCACCGGCGCGGCCACCGGGTCCGCGCTGCTGCGCTTCTCCACCCCACGCGACGCCGCCACCATCGCCGCCTTCCTGCGCACCCGGGTCTACCGGCCCGAATCGCTGGTGTGGCTGCAGGGCTACCAAGCCCTCCTCCGCTGGCGGGCGGAGAACGACATCACCGGCCTCCACGCCGTCCCGTACGACGTCGAGATCGAAGTGGGAGCGACCAGGGCGTTCCCCCTCGGGAGGTGGGTCCACCAGCAGCGCAAGACCCTGCGGGCCGGGGAACTCGACTCCCACCGCAAGGAGCTCCTCGACGCGCCGGAGGCCGGGATGGTGTGGGAGCCGAGCGAGGAGGCGTGGGAGAACAAGCTCGCCGTCCTCCGGTCCTATCGGCGTACCACCGGGCACCTCGCGCCGCGGCAGGACGCGGTGTGGGGCGAGAGCGAAGCCGAGGGCCTGGTGCCCGTCGGGCAGCACATGGCCAACCTCCGCCGGAGGGAAGGCCTGGGGAAAGACCCGGAGCGAGCCGCCGTACGCGCGGCGCAGCTGGCGGAGATCGACCCGGACTGGAACTGCCCCTGGCCGCTCAACTGGCAACGCCGCTACCGCGTCCTCGCCGACCTCGTCGACGCCGACGGTGTCCTGCCCCGCATCGCACCCGGCATCGTCTTCGACGGCGACGACATCGGGTGGTGGCTGGAACGGCAGAAAAACCCAGGCACCTGGACGCAGCTGTCGCCCGAGCAGCAGGAACGGCTGACCGCACTCGGCATCCGGGCGCCGTCTCCCACCCCGGTACCGGCCCCGACGGCGGGCGGCGCGGCCAAGGCACCGAATAAGGCACAGCAAGCCTTCCAGCGCGGCCTTGCGGCCCTGGCCCAGTGGGTCGAACGGGAAGGCCATCGACCTGTCCCGCGCGGCCACGCCGAGGAGATCACGGTCGCCGGCGAGACGGAACCGGTGCCCGTACGGCTGGGCGTATGGATCTCCAACACCAAAACGAGACGGGAGAAGCTCGACCAGCAGCAGCGGGACGCACTACGGGTGCTGGGAGTCGACTGGGCGTGACGGACGTCGCCGTCGTTGTGGTCGTGGCCCATCCCCACGGGTGTGGGGATGGGTCCGGCGAACCAGTCGACTGGAAGGTTCCGGTCGCCTGCTCCCCGCGCGAGCGGGAATGGCCCCGGGCGGTCCGTGCCCGCCCCCGGCCGTAAGGCATGCGCCGGAAGGGCTTTAGGTTGGCCTGCGTGAGTACGCGGGGGCGGAGTTACGGATATGTCGGACCGGTTGAGCTGAAGGCTGCGGTCCGGCCTGGCGGTGGCGGGCGCCGGATCCGCTCGGCGGCTGACTTCGACGGCTGGATCGCTGAGCGGTCGGCAGCAGAGCTGGCCGAACCGTTCACCTTCGTGGTCGACACGGACGGTGCACTTCGGCTGGCGCCGCGGCGAAGCGAGCACGTGGCCTGCGCCGACGGGGACATGGTTCTGAGCGCCGGCGAGATCGGCTTCACGCGTGAGGCAGGACGGTGGACCGTGAGCGAGGTCAGCAACCACTCCACCGGGTACTGTCCGGACGTCACCTCGTGGTCGGCAGTCGCCCATGCTCTGGACGGCGCGGAGCTCCGGCGGCCCTCGGGCTTCACCCACGAGGTGGTGTTCCGGCGGTGCCCCGACTGCCAGGAGCACAACATCGTGCGCGAGGACGACTTCGTCTGTGTCTTCTGCGGCGGCGATCTGCCGGAGACGTGGAATGTGGATTACGCCGTGTGACGGCCAGGGGTCACAGCCACTCGCTGAGGGTGGCGGCGAGGACAGTCGCTTCGTAGCGGACGGCGAGCTTGTCGTAGCGCGTGGCGACGGCGCGGTGCCTCTTGAAGCGGTTGATCCCGCGCTCAAGCGCTTGACGCGCGTGGTGGGCGACCGGGGCGAAATGCGGCGGCCGGCCGCCGAAGGAGCCGGGCTTCCGGCGGTTGCGGGCCGGGGCGGCCTCATCGGGGATGGTGCAGCGGATTCCGCGGTGGTGCAGGCAGGCGCGGCTCTTGTGGGAAGCGTATGCCTTGTCCGCCCGCACACGATCAAGGCGGACGCATGATCGACCCGGCCTGGTGCGGCGCGCGGACCTTGTCCGGTACGGATTCGGACTGTGGCAAGTTCCCGAAGCTGTCCAGTGCCTCGGTCAGCGTCTGCCACTCCTCCTGCCCGAGTCGACGCCGTACTTTCCCCGCGGCCCGGGCCGGGTCGGCGGTGATGCGCTCCAGCTCGGTGCCGGGGCGGGCACCGCCTGGTGGTGGTCGGCAGCCGTGCTCCCCGGGGCGGGAGGCCTGCTCCATCAGGGCGACGTCCCCCGTACATGTAACGGACGGTACATTTGCCTGCATGAGAACGGGTTCATGTCCCCATCGCCCCGATGAGCGCCGAAGCGCGTCAGGCAGGTCGGCAGGTCGGACACCCGGCGGCCCGAACCCCGGCCGTACGGCCGTAGCCTCCGGTTTTCTGCGAGCGGACACGGGTGGGGCTGAAACGCAGGGCCAGAACAGGAGCAGGCTGTGAGCAGCACCCTCGCGGATGAGATCCGCGACAGGCTGGGTGACCTGAGCCCCGCTGAGCGCAAGGTCGCGCGCGTGCTTCTGGCCGGTTACCCCGCGTCCGTCTTCGAGACCGTGGCCACCATCGCCGAGCGGGCCTCGGTTTCGGCGCCCACCGTCCTGCGCTGCGCATCGAGGCTCGGCTATCGCGGTTTCCCCGACTTGCAGGCGGCGCTGCGGGCGGAGCTGGACGCACGGACCGCGTCTCCCGTGACGCTCTACGAGACGTCCGGCGCCCGGGACGGCACGGCTTCCGGCAGGGCGGACGGGAGCGAAGGCGCCGCGCCGGGGTCGACCGTCGTGCTGCGGGCGGTGGAGAAGACCTTCAGGGAACTGACGACTCACGAGTTCCACGAGGCGGTGGCGCTCATGTCGGATCCGCGAAGGCGCATCCATCTGGTGGGAGGGCGCTTCACCCACCTGTTGGCCCAGTATCTGGGGCTGCACCTCATGCAACTGCGCCAGTACGTCTCCTTCCTGCCGGACGGTCACGTGGAGCGGGTCTCCGCTCTGACCCAACTCGGCCGCAAGGACGTCGTCGTCCTCTTCGACTACCGGCGCTACGAGGAGGACAAGACGGCCGTCGCGGAACTGGTCAGGGAGCGGGGCGGAAAGGTCGTCGTCTTCACCGATCCCTGGTTGTCCCCGGCCACGGCGCAGGCGGACGTCGTGCTGACGAGTCAGGTGACCTCCGATTCTCCCTACGACAGCCTGACACCGACCCTGGCTCTGATCGAAGCGCTGATCGGATCAGTTCTCGACCGCCTGGGTGCGGACGCTCACGAACACATGAAGGCGGGTGAGGACACGGCGCGTCGCCTGGGACTGCTCTGAAGGACATTGATGGAGACGTTGAAGGGCTTGCGGATCGATCGATTCGCGAAACATGGTCGGGTTCGTGCGCCAGTAGGCGACAACCAGCAGAGCCCGGTTCTCCAGTGGATCGCACCAGCCACACCGTGATCGTTCCGTCCCGAGGGAGATTGAGTGAGCGCTCTTCCACTCAAGTCCCACCGGCAATCGAGGCTGTGTCTGCCGACGTGGCCGGTCCAGAATGCCGTCATGGCTGAAGACGAGCAGAGCGGTACGGAACCGCGTTCATTCCTGACATGCGTGACAGAGGTGGCCCGGCTGTTGGGTGTCGGGGACGTCGCCGTGGAGCCGAAGGACCGGCATGCCCGTCACCTCGCTCATGCGGTGCGCAAGCCCCTGCTCGAACGTGGAAGTCTGCCCGAGGAGTGGTTCGCCCCGCTGATGGCGGCAGCCGTCTACGATCCGGACCCCAGCTTCTGCCGCTGGTTCGTCGAGCCGGCGGTCTACGCATTCGGACGCCGCCGGGTAATGGCGGCACTGGTCGACTACCTGCGGGCCGGCACGGATGCCGAGCGAGCCGGTGCCGTGCGGGCCTGGTACAGCGCCCACGTGCCCTTGCGTGCGGACCGGTCGCCGGCGTACGGGCCCGGCGGGGTGCGGAATCCTGCGCTGGACGAGGTACAGGACATCAAGGTCGCCTGGCTGGAGGCATCTATGCGGGTGTTCGCCGAATTCACCGACCTGAAGATGCGCCACCGGGTCCTGCTGTACCTGCCTACCTCCCGCGCCGCATACCCGCCCCCTCTCCACAAACTACTTGAAAGCACCATCGCATCTGCCCGGGCCCATCCCGACCTGCACATCCGTCACTGGGCCGCAGCAGCAGACCGCGAGGGAGTCTGAGCCCGAAGCCTCACGAGCTTCGCGTACGCCACGCGTTCCATGCCGGAAAGCCGATCAGGGCAACCACGCCGAGTTCACCGCACCGGGCTGCTTGGACATCGGGAAGTCCCGTGTGTCCGAGGTGTGTGGCGAACCGTAGGACGGTGGGTGTGCCGGCCGCTGCCCGGTCGGCGAGGGATGTGAAGGCCATGGGGGCGGTCTTCTCTCGGGTGCCGTCACGTTCCCGGCGCGGTCGTGCGTGCCGGTCCGGCCGGCTGTGGGACGGTCGGACCGGCGAGGCGGACGGGGCTCACCGTGGCGTGACGGCGACCTGGAGTCCGATGAGTGTCTGGACGGTGCCGGGGCCCCGGTCAGGGCACGGAAGCCGTGGGGCTTGGTCAGCGTGACGGTGAAGCGGGGGCCGCTTTCGAACGTGGTCGCAACAGCGGTTCGCTGCGTTCGGACGGCGAGGTCACGGGTCGTGGTGCGGAAGGAGTAGGGCTTGCCGCCGGGGTTGGCGGCCGAGTAGAAGACATCGGTGTTGGCCGGGACGGGGCTGGTGTCGTCGGCGGTGACGGGCTTCTTGCCGGGGGCGGGGTGGGCCGACCAGGTGCGGGCGGTGTAGCGGTCGCCGTCGGTGAGGTAGGTGTAACGGGCTCCGTGCAGGGACCAGCCGGCCTTCGTGGTACGGGTGTGGGTGTGGCGCAGGTCCAGAATGGCGACGCCGTTGGTGCCGAGGACGCTCAGGCGTTCGTCGCGGGTGCCGGGGGCGTCGACGACCAGGGCGGTGTTCTCCTCCAGGGCGTAGACGCGGTCGTGGCCGGTGTCGGCCGCCAGGCGCAGTGCCCGGCCTTCGCGTCCGTAGGCCCCGGTGTGGGTGTCGACGAGTCCGGAGCGCAGGAAGCCGAAGCCGCCCTCGGGGATGTGTCCGAGGCGGGTCGGGTCGTCGAAGTAGCCGGGGGCGCTGCCGTCGCGGAGGCCTTCGTAGGATTCGCCGCCGCTGACCATGTCCGGCCCGGAGGCGATCTGCGCGCCGGCGGAGGAGCCGGAGACCACCGCTCCGCGGGCCAGTTTGGCGCGGATGGCGGCGAGGACCTTGGAGTCGGTGTGCTCGTCGCCGTGGAGGAGGGTGGTGAGGTAGCGGTACTGGTCGCCGCCGCCGAAGAAGAAGCCGGTCATGGAGTTGACCTGGGCGACGACGGCGTCGGAGTCGGCGTTGGCGATGTGGTCGAGATCGATGGGGATCCACTGGGCGTCGGCGGCGCCGTGCTTCTCGAACAGGCCGGCGTAGTAGGCGCCGTTGCACGCCGAGTTGCTGCACAGGTCCGGGTCGTCCGCGTCCGGGTCCTGGCTCTCGGGCACGGAGGCGGCGGTGATGACGCCGATGCGTGCCGCGGGGCCGCCGGCGCGCTTGACGATCTCGCCGTAGACCGCCGTGTTGTCGTCCTTCAGGGCGCCGCCGACCAGGACGAGGGAGCCCGTCCTGTCCGTGGGACGGGCGGGCTGGGCGTGGGCGACGGGTGCGGTGAGGAGGAGGGCGACGGCGATGCCGCAGGCGGGAGCGGTGCGACGGGCGGGGCGGGTCGGTGCGCGCATGGTGCCTCCGTGAATCGGATGGGTGGAGGGGTGGCCGGGGCTCCGCTTCCGTGGTGCGGGGCCCCGGCCGGTCCGGCAGGGCGTCGGGAGACTGCCGGAGACGAGGACGGGCGGTACGTGTGTCGGCCCGCCGGGGTGCGGAGGGTTCAGGAACCGCCGAGGGTGGCGATCAGAGTGGCCAGCATGGCGACCCGTCGGGGAACGCTGGAGGTGTCCAGCCACTCCTCCGGCGTGTGGTCCGCGCCTCCCACGGGGCCGAGGCCGTCCAGGGTCGGTACTCCCATGCCCGCGATGAGGTTGGCGTCGCCGACTCCTCCCGTGGCCGCGGCCCCAAAGCTCACGCCGAGGGTCTCGCCCGCCTGTTTCGCGAGGTCGAACATGCGGCGTGAGGCGGGGGTGTCCTCCATGGGCGGGCACAGGTCGAGCTGTTCGACCGTCACGGAGGTGCCGGGGACCGCGGGGTGGTCGGCGACGTGCTGGATGGCGTCGGTGACGCGCCCCACGGCGGCCGTGGTGGCGGCCCTGACTTCGAGGTGGAGTTCGGCCTCGGGGCAGACGATGTTGGCGCGGGTGCCCGCGCGGACGATGCCGACGTTGACGGTGACGTCGTCCCAGTGGCCGTTGAGGGCCTGGAGGGCGACGGTCAGGTGCGCGGCGGCGAGGGCGGCGTTGGCGCCGCGTTCGGGTTCGATGCCGGCGTGGGCCGCTTTGCCCCTGACGGTGAGGCGGAAGTCGGCGACGCCCTTGCGGGCGATGACGAGGTCGCCGTTCTCACGGGCGCATTCGAGGCCGAGGCCGTAGTGCATGCCGTGGGCGGTCCGTTCGATGACCGGTCTGCCGGCCGGGGAACCGATCTCCTCGTCGGGCGTGGCCAGGAAGACCAGTTCGTCGTAGGTCTCGATGCCGGCGGCGTCGAGGATCTCCAGTGCCGCGAGGCCGGCCAGGAGACCTCCCTTGTCGTCGCTGACGCCGGGGCCGTGTGCGAGGCGTCCCTTCATCCGAAACGGACGGTCGGCGGCCGTCCCCCTGTCGAAGACCGTGTCCATGTGTCCGGCGAGGAGGATCTTGCGGCCCCCGTCCGAGGGGCTGAGGGCACCGGTTCTGCGAGCGACGACGACGTCACCGGCTTGACGGCGGCCTGCGAACGGGCAAGGGACGCGTTCGACGGTGAAGCCCGTTCTCGTCAGCCTGTGCTGCACCCAGTCGGCCACGCGGTTGACGCCTTCGGCGTCGTAGGAACCGGAGTCGATGGAGACGAGCTCTCGCAGGTCGTCCAGGTAGCGGTTCTGGCGGGCGCGGGCCAGTGCCAGCAGTTGCCCGGAAAGCGTCTGCCGGCAAACAGGCGCGTTCACAGGACCTTGGACAGGAAGGCGCGGGTGCGGTCCTGCTCCGGTTCGACGAGGACCCGGCGGGGGTCGCCGGCCTCGACGACGACGCCCTCGTCCATGAAGACGGCGGTGTCGCCGACCTCGCGTGCGAAGCCGATCTCGTGGGTGACGACGACCATGGTCATGCCGTCGGCGGCGAGCTGTCGCATGACGTCGAGGACGTCGCCGACGAGTTCGGGGTCCAGGGCGGAGGTCGGCTCGTCGAAGAGCATCAGTTTGGGCTTCATGGCGAGCGCGCGGGCGATGGCCACGCGCTGCTGCTGTCCGCCGGACAGCTGGGCGGGGTAGTGGCCGGCGCGGTCGCCCAGGCCGACCTGTTCGAGCAGTTCCCGGGCCTGTTCGCGGGCTTCCGCCCTCGCCACCCCGGCGACCTTGACGGGGGCCTCGGCGACGTTGTCGAGGGCCGTCATGTGCGGGAAGAGGTTGAAGCGCTGGAAGACCATGCCGATGTCCCGGCGGTGGGCGGCGACCTCGCGCTCGCGCAGTTCGTGGAGCTTGTTGCCGTGCTGCCGGTAGCCGACGAGGTCGCCGTCGACGGTGAGCTTTCCACCGTCGACCTTCTCCAGGTGGTTGATGCAGCGCAGGAAGGTGGACTTGCCCGAGCCCGAGGGCCCCAGGAGACAGCAGACCTGGCCCCGTTCCACGGTCAGGTCGATGCCCTTGAGGACCTCCAGCCTGCCGAAGTGCTTGCGCACGCCCTCGGCGCGCACCATGGGGGTGCCGCTCATCGGTCCTCCTTCTTGTTCTTGTGTCCCGCCGGGCCCACGGTTCCGCCGAGCAGGCGCCGCAGCGGGGAGACGTGTCCGGCCCGCGCGGTGCCGCGTCCGTAACGGCGCTCCAGCCACGCCTGGGGGATGCCCAGCAGGGTCACGAGGGCCAGGTACCAGAGGCTGGCGACGACCAGCATGGGGATGACCTGGTAGTTCTGGGCGTACACGTCCTGGATGTTGGACATCAGGTCGTGGGCGGAGATGACCGAGACCAGGGCGGTCATCTTGAGCATGTTGATCGTCTCGTTGCCCATCGGCGGGATGATCACGCGCATGGCCTGGGGCAGGACGATCCGGCGCATCGTGAGCGCGGGCCGCATGCCGAGCGAGTGGGCGGCCTCGGTCTGGCCGGGGTCGACGGACTGGATGCCGGCCCGGACGATCTCGGAGGCGTAGGCGGCCTCGTTGAGGCCGAGGGCGAGCAGGGCCGCGATCGCGGGGGTCAGCAGGCTGTTCGTCTCGGCCTGGAAGAAGGTGATGTCGGTGAAGGGGACACCGATCTTCACGTACTTGTAGAGGGCGGCGGCGTAACCCCAGAAGATGATCTGTACGAGCAGCGGGGTGCCGCGGAAGACCCAGACGAACGCGTTGGCGAGTCCGTACAGCACGGGGCTGGACGACAGGCGCATGACGGCGATCAACGTGCCGAGCGCCAGGCCGAGGAGCATGGCGGCGGCGGTCAGCCACAGGGTGGTGGCCAGGCCGTCGAAGATGAGGTCGGCGAAGAGGTAGTCGCCGACGACGTCCCAGTGCAGGTTGTCGTTCTTGGCCAGGGATCCGATCAGTCCGACCAGGGCGAGCAGCGAGGCGACGGCGGCGATCCAGCGTCCGTAGTTGCGGATGGGCACGATCTCCAGGTCGTGGGTACCGGTCGCACCGGTGGTCGTGGCGCTGTCGGGGGTTCTGGTGTCGATCATGCTCAGTCCACCGCCGCGTTCCTGGTGGCTTCCTTCACCGCGATCGAGGCGACGCCGTACTTGTTGTAGATCTTGACGAGGGTGCCGTCGTCGATGAGCGCCTGCAGGGCCTTCTGGACCGCTTCCGTCAGTTCGGGCAGCTGCTTGCTGATCGCGATGCCGTTGGGCGAGGCGTTGTAGCCGCCGGGTGCCGTCGGGTCCTCGACCAGGTCGAAGGCCTTGCCGGCGTCGGCGGTCTTGGCGACCCAGCCGGCGGCGGGCTTGGTCAGCACCTGGGCGACGGCCTTGCCCGAGCGCAGGGCGAGCTGCGCGTCGGAGTCCTTGGGGAAGGTCTGGATGTCGATCCTGCCCTTGCCCGCCTTCGCGCAGGCGTCCTGGTGGGACTTGAGCAGGTCGAGCTGGTTGGTGGCGGCCTGGACGGCGACCTTCAGGCCGCACAGGTCGTCCAGGTTCTCGATCCCGGAGGGGTTGCCGTCACCGACGAGGATGCCCGAGCCGGACTGCGAGTAGTCGACGAAGTCGACGACCTGCTGACGCTCCTTGTTGTCCGTGATCGCCGACATGGCGGCGTCGAACTTGCCGGCCTGGATGGCCGGAACGATGCCGTCGAACTTCTGCGGGGCGAAGGCGAAGGTCACGCCGAGCTTGCCGCCGAGCGCCTGGCCCAGGTCGTAGTCCAGGCCGGTCAGTGCGGTATCCCCCTCCTTCACGTACATCTCGAAGGGCGGGTAGGGGACGTCGGTGGCGACCCGGACCTTCCCCGCCTTCCTGATGGCGTCCGGGAGGAGGTCGTGCAGGGCCTGGTCCTTCTTGATCTCCACACCGGCGACCGAGACCACGGCGTTCCCCGCGAGGGCGGGGTCGGGGTCGCCGCAGGAGGCGAGGGTGACAAGGGCCGAGGCCGCTACAGCGGCAGCCACGAACGGGCGGGTAACACGAGTACGCATCGGGTCGGACCTCTCGGGGGTTCTTCGCCAACGGATTTCAGCCGTCAGGACACACCCAGGAAGTTACAGATCGAGCAGCTCATTGCATAGATGTACCTCACGTTACATTCACGTAACGTGACACTTTCCCTTCAGGCCTATCACCTAAAAGCCTTGATTAGCGGACACATCGGCCGTCCATCAAGAGGCTTGCGAAAGAAGACGCTCATACATCTTCCGCCTCACAGAGCTTGCTTGTATGTTCCGCTACCAACCCGCTTCGCCAAGGAGTTGGCCGAAAGTCCGACTCTCGGCGTCTTGGCGTTCCTCCTCTCCCCCGTTCAGGAGCAGACCCATGCCGCTACGCCTCGCCCGCAAGACGGCCCCCGTGGCCGCGGTGGCCGTACTCGCCGCAGCCATGACGCTCACGGCCCAGCACCCCTCGGAAGCAGCCGCCCATCGCATCCGGCTCGGATCGGCCTCGGACGTCAGCCGTACGTCGTGGAACGGCCCCGCGTTCACGATGAACGGCGCCGGCGGCGTCGTGGCCGCCTCGATGTCCCGCGCCGTCGACGAGATCCGCGGCGGCTCCGGCAGCATCGACGTCGTCGTCCTGGCCGGATCGGCCCCGACGTCGGGAAGCAAGACCCCCGAGTGCGACGCCGTGACGGGCCTGACCGGCGTCAACTCCTGTACGACGTGGACGCTCACCGCGGCAGCCGACGGGAACAACAGCCAGGTCAACACGGACGTCCGCAACGCCGAGTTCGTCTACTTCGCCGGCGGCGACCAGTGCCGGTACGCCGCGTGGAAGGGCACCGCCCTCGAAGCGTCCGTCGAATCCGTCGTCGCCAAGGGCGGCGGCTCCGGCGGTGGAAGCGCCGGCCACCACATCAACAGTCCCCTCGTCTACGACGCCTGCAACGGCAGCGTCACCAGCTCCGAGGCGCTCGCCAACCCCTACGACCGCTACATCGGCTTCACGACCGGCATGTTCCAGTGGGCGAACTACGGCGGTGTCATCAACGACTCCCACTTCGTCGCCCGCGACCGCATGGGCCGCAGCATGGCCTTCGTGGCCAGAGCCATCAAGGACGGCCTGACCACGAACGGTGCCGCGTGGGCGGTCGGGGTGGAGGAGGGCGGGGGTTCCCTGTTCCTGGACCGCAACGGCATGGCCACGCAGTACGGCAAGGACGCGTACGTCGTGCTCGGCGACCACCAACCGGAGCAGGCGGTCGACCGCAAGCCGCTGACCTACTCCGACTTCAAGATCTGGCGCCTCACGCCCGGCGCGACCTTCGACTTCAAGAACCGGCCCACCTGCGGCTACTACCTGCGCAGCGTCACCAACGGCACGCCGGACCCCAACCTCTACAGCGGCACGCCCGTGACGGACTGCGGTACTCAGGGCGGGGGCGGCAGCCTCGCCGAGAGCGAGCCGAACGACACCCGCGACACGGCCGACGACGCCACCGCCCTGACACTCCCCGGATCGATCACCGGCAGCATGAAGTCCACCAGCGACCGCGACTACTTCAAGGTCGGCCTCGCCTCCGGACAGACCGCCACCGTGAACTGCGCCGTCCCGACGGCCTACGACGCGGATCTGTACTGGCTCGACTCCACCGGAAGCACGCTCGAGCGCTCGGTCAACGACGGCGCGGGCTCCGACGAATCGGTGACCTTCACCCGCACGGCGAGCGGATCCAGCACCTACTACGTGGACGTGGAGGCCTACAGCGGATCGGGCTCCGCGACCTACAGCTGTACTGTTGGCAAGAGCTGACGCGGTGGCCCGGACACAGGCCGGGCCGGCCGTTGTCGCTCGCGCGCAACATCACGACCCCTGACGCGGGGACAGCGGGCCACTGTGGGGGACGCATTCAGTCTTCGCTCGGAAGAGCCGGTTCCGTGCGGCCCCGCATCTGATGCGGTCGCAGTCGGTGCGCATGGTCGCACAGGGGGACGGCCGCGGGGCGAAGGTACTCGGACCACTCCCCCGGCGGCCGGTCGGTGGCCGGTCGCCGAGGATGGTCCTGCGGCTGTGGACAGGGGCCTTCCGTCTCCCGGAGACGTGCTCCGAGAACGAAGGCGCCGATCAGGACGGCGACGACGATCAGTCCGATCACGATGTGCATGGAAAGCCTCCGACGTGGGGCCGGGAACATCCTGTCGAGCTGTATACGCCGGGCTCGAACTCGACGGATGCCGGGCCGGCACGTGACCACCCGGTTGGCGGCGGTCGGCTTGCGTCGGGTTCGCTACCGGTGCAGCGACGTCGTGGACGTCGCCCTGCTCGATCAGCGCCTCGGGTGCCGGCAGCGGGCTGGGGTCGGTGACCATCAACGGCTTACGTCCGGCTCCCGCAGCCGGGACCCTACGTCTCGCTGGTCAGGCAGAGCCGACGACGCTCGTCGAGATGCGGCAGGATCCGATCGGACTTGGCCCGCAAAGCGGTGGGCGGAGGACGCACAGGCATGGTCGACCCGGCGACGTCGTCGACAAGCCACCGCCAGACGCTCCGCTGCCGGTGAAGAACCGGCTCAGGACACGAACCGCTGCTGGCGTGCCAGTTCTCCGGCCGGGAAAGATCGCCGGAGCGACAGCTTCACCTCGGTAGGCTGCACCGCATGATCGACTCATACGCGAGTTCCGACGACGCGGCAGTCGCGATAGCGGCGACGCGAGCCGGCGCGGACGTGATCCGCACCATGTACGGCCGGCGACTCAACCGTATCGACAAGGGTGCCGGGGACTTCGCCACCGCCGCCGATGTGGAGGCCGAGAAGAAGATCCTCGGCGTCATCCGTGCCGCACGGCCCGATGACGCGGTACTGGGCGAGGAAGGCGGACAGCAGGGCGCCGCCGGCGCCGTGCGCCAGTGGTTGGTGGATCCCCTGTGCGGCACGCTGAACTACGCCGTCGGCAACATGCTGGTGGCCGTCAACGTGGCGCTGCGCGACGGGGCGGCGGCCGTGGCCGACCCGTTCAGCGGCGAAATCTTCTTCACCGACGGGGAGACCGCCTGGGTACGGCGTGACGGGGCCGACGACGCACTGCTGACGCCCACGTCCGCCACCCGATTGGTGGATGCCAACCTGGATCCGCCGTTTCCGAGTGCGCCGGGATTCCGGGCCGTGGATCTGCTGGCCCGCTCCGAGTTCATCGAACACTTCCGGCCGCGCGTCGTATCCACGACGCTGGCGCTGGCCTGGGTGGCCGCCGGCAAGCGCGCCGCGTATGTCACCGATGGCGGCGACCTCTCCGGGAGCGTGCATTTCGCGGCCGGCATCGCTCTGTGCCGTGCCGCCGGCTGCGTCGTCACCGACATCGACGGTGCCCCGACAGGTGAAGCGGGCCGCGGGCTCGTGGCCGCCGCCGACGAGGAGACCCACGGACTACTGTTGTCGATGATGCGCAGCCGAGGCTAGTGCCGTATCGAGCAACGTTTGCCCTGTCGCCTCCCGGCTGCGTCGGACCGATCGAGACGCCGTGGTCGTGGGCGACGCCGTCCGGCGCATGGTCGACAAGACGCGCAGAGCCCTTGCCCTCGCAGGAAGTCCTGGCCCCCGGTTGAGTCTCCTGTGGGGGAGACAGCAAGCCGGGGGCGTGGAACGCGACACGCTCTATGCCATCGGAGAGTTGTCCCGCAGGACCGGCTTGACGGTGAAGACCATCCGGTTCTACTCCGACAAGGGCATCGTCCCGCCGACCGACCGGAGCCCCGCGGGCTACCGGCTGTACGGCGTCGACGCACTCGCGCGCCTGGACCTGGTCCGCACCCTGCGCGATCTCGGGCTGGGCCTGGCGACCGTGCGCAAGGTGCTGGACCGGGAGGCATCCATGGCGGAAGTCGCGGAAGTACACGCCGACGCTCTGGACGTACAGATCCAGACCCTTCGTCTGCGCCGGGCGATCCTACGATCAGTCGCCAGGCGTGACCCCACCGACCCGCACACCGAGCGCTACTGGCGACTCGTGGCGACGGTCAACGGCTGGCCCGCATCACCCACACTCGCCCCCGTTCACACCTGGTTCGCCATCGCCTTCCGCCATGGGCGATGCGATGATCACAAAGGCCTGATGCGATGAGGACGCGCGTCCTGAAATTCGGTTTGTACGCAGACGAGCAGGGCCTGGCACAAGTCGGCAGACTCGTCGGGGAGGCGGTGGGATCCCGGAGTGCCCGGATCGTCGGCGAGACCATCGTCCGCACTTTTCCCGGCAGCGGGCTGTCGACCGCTGACGTGTACGACCAGCTGACGCAGCAGTGGGCCGTGGAGCATCCCGCCCAAAGCAGCGGCGCGCGGGAACCCGTAGAACTGCGCGTCCATGTGCTGTGCTCTCTACGGACGTGACGGGCGATCCTTAAAGCAGTGATCAAGACCCTGTGTCCAGAGGGCACGGAGCCACACATCTGCCGTGTTCCATGGGCGGCTGCCTGAAAGGGCTCGCGATGCCCGAAGCCGTACGAGGCAGCCTCCGTGTGATGCCACCGGCGCCATCGCGCGCTGCCGCGGCCCTACGCGCCGGCCGCAGCGGGGCCGCGGGAGTCGACGTCCTCCATGAAGGACAGCATGCGGGCGTTGACCACGTCGGGGTGGTCGATCTGCGGGCCGTGCCCCGCCGCGGTGATGATTTCGGCGCGGGCTCCGGGGACGAGCCGGGGGACGCGTTCCAGCTGCCGCCTGGGGTGCACGAGCAGGCTGTGCTTGCCCATGATGACGTAGAGCGGGGTACGGATGGACCGCAGCGCGTCCTCGGTCAACGGCAGCGGCGCGGGGCGGCGGATCCGGTACGCGCGTGCGCCGAGCTGGATCCACTCGCGCATCTCGGGAACGGCGATGACCGGCTGGTCCAGCCACTTGGCGAGCCGGGGACGCAGCGCCTTGGGGGCGAAGGTGGCGAACAGGCTCACGAAGATCCAGGCGAAGAAGCGGAGACCGACCTTCTCCAGGCCGCCGGGGTCGAGGGCCGTGACAGAGGCGAGCCGCCCGGGCCGCCGGTGCGCCTGGTTGAGTACCAGCCAGCCGCCGTAGGAGGAGCCGACAAGGTGGACCCGGTCGAGACCCAGCGCGTCGAGGGCCTCGTCCATCCACCGCGCGGCGCGCTCGGGCTGCCACATCGGCTCGCGGTGGACGCTGCGGCCCGCGTCGCCCGGGGTGTCGAGGGCGTAGACGGGGCGGTCGAGGCTGAGCCCGGGGGTGTTGGGGTACCACATCGCCGAGCTGTAGCCGGCGCCGTGGATCAGGACGATCGGCGTCCGGGAGTCGGCGGCGGGGTCCGACGGCCCGTAGCGGTAGACGTGGGTGGTGCCGAAGCTGGTCTCCACATCCGTTTCGGAGCGGACAGGCGCCCCCATCGCGTAGAGGACGTCGGCGGCGGCGAAGAAGCGGTCGCGCAGAGCGTTGTTGACGTAGCGGCCGACGTCGCGGCGTATGCGGGCGGTGGTCTCGGGCACGGCGGCACCTCCTGTGAAGATCCGTTCTTCGTGGTACGACCGTATCACCAATGTGGTACATCGGTACCATGAAAGGATTCGGCCAGTGGAGCGCGAACCCATCGACGACGGGCGGAGACACGGAGACATGCCGAAGCGTGTGGATCACGAGGAGCGGCGCGCCCAGATCGCCGAGGCGCTCATCCAGGTCGCGGGGCGGCGGGGGCTGCATGCCGTCGGCATGCGCGAGGTGGCCGCGGAGGCCGGCGTGTCGCTCCGCCTCGTGCAGTACTACTTCGAGACCAAGGAGAAGCTGCTCTTCTACGGCCTCCACCATCTGACCGACCGCTTCACCGCACGGGTGGGTGCTCGCTTGGCCGCCGCGGGTCCGGACCCCGGCCCGCGGGCCACTGCGGAGGCCTTGCTGCTGGCCTCGCTGCCGACCGACGGGGAGAGCCGTACTTTCCATCTGCTGTACACCTCGTACGCGATCCTGTCGGTGACCGACGGGGCACTGGCCGCGCAGCCCTTCATCGACAGCCCCGACGCCGCGGAGGACTCCCTGACCGGACTCCTCGAGCAGGCGCAGGGGGTCGGCCTGGCCGACCCGGACGCCGACGCCCGTACGGAGGCGATCAGCCTGCTCGCGATGGCGGCGACCATGGGCACCGGCATCCTCGTGGGGCAGCGGAGTCCGGAGTCGGCGATCGCGGTGCTCCGTCACCACTTGGACCGGATCTTCACGACCGCCGGGTCGCCCGAGCGGGGAACGGGAGAGAACTGACGTGTCACGAAGCACTGGGGGAGGTTCCGGCGTGTTCGTAGCGACGGAGGACGTGTTCGATCCGGCGGAAATGCTGGACCTCTACGAGTCGGTCGGATGGGAGGGCTACACCCGCGACGTCGACAGGCTGTGCCGGGGCCTGGCCAACTCCCACCTGGTCGTCACGGCGCGAGACGGCTCGGGAAGGCTCCTCGGCCTGGCCCGCACGATCTCCGACGACGAACACGTCTGCTACGTCCAGGACGTCGTGGTCAACCCCGCCCATCACCGGCAGGGCATCGGCCGAGCCCTGGTCGAGCACCTCATGCGGCGATACTCGCACTGCCGCTTCTTCCTCCTGTCCACGGACCACGAGTCGGCAGCGGAGGGCAGGCGCAACCACGCGTTCTACCGGAGTCTGGGATTCCTGTCCTACGAGGAGAAGGAGATGGCGGGCTTCGGATTGCCCAGGAACCGCCCCGACATGCGCGATACGCCCTCCTGACCGGATCCGGCACGGAGCCCCGCGCCGACCGGAGCACCCGCTTCGGGTCGCGCGGGGACCACGTGGTGCGCAGGCTGCGCGTGGTTCCGGAACCGGACCGGGCGACGCAGAAGCCCCAGGTTTCCGCCCTGGGGCTTCGCGGAGGAGGGGAGGACGGGAATCGCACCCGTGGCCTTGGCACCCCAGGTGCGACCGGTGACCCGGTCCGAGCGGATCCCGACCTGGTCGCCGAAGAGGATCTCGCCGTTCTCCGCCTTCGCCCTGGCCTTGATCGCCGGTCAGGTCTCCTCACGCCAGATCCGGACCGCTTCCGGATCCTGCTCGACGGCCCGCTTGTCGGCCGCTGGAAGCTCAGACCCCACCGCTTGCGGCACTTGCCGACTCCGGGCTCGGTGAAGCGGACACCGTACAGCTTGGAGAGTCGACCAGGCCCTCGTATCCCCCACCAGCTCACTCACACACTGCCAACGGGCGTGAACTCACAGCGTTTCGGATCAATGAGCATGGAGACCGAGCGGGCCCGGACCAGTGAGCCGAGGCTCAGGAGCTGTCACCGGCGACGCCGGATGAACTGGTGGAGAGGGTCGGCCGAGGCGACTTGGTTGTCACCGATGAGGCATCTCATTTGTCACACGTGCTCATTCGGCAGACTTCCCGTCACCGGCGCCGAAGGACCGGAGCCCGCCGTCCCCCCGGCTGTGCGCTGCTCAGGGCTGAGCCCTTCCACAGCGAGGCGGAAGAGGCGGCTGGCCTGGATGTCGGGGGCCGTGTGGTGCTCAGTGGCCAGGGCGATGCCGACGGAGAGGGTCAGCAGGTCGTGAAAGGTGACGTGCGGTGCAACCGCCTTGTCGCGAATGGCCCGCTGGATCAGGGGCGTTGCGGCCGCTTCGATTCTGCCGCCGCAGCTGTTCGGGGAGGGTTCTTCGGTGGGGGGCTCATAGCTGAGGACATGGGCGAATCCGCGGGCCGAGACGGCGTAGAGAACAAAGGCGTGGAGCCACTCCAGGAGGGCGGTGCGGCCGTCCTCGGTCGCACTCAGCCGCTGGGCGCGCTCGCACAGGCCCTCGACGCGCTCCTGGAAGACCGCTTCGAGAAGGGCACGGCGAGTGGGGAAATGACGGCGTACGGTCGCCGAACCGACGCCTGCGGTGCGGGCGATCTTCTCCTGGGACGCCTGGGCGCCGTGCGCGGCGACCTCGGCTTCGGCGACGGCGAGGATGCGCTGATAGTTGCGTCGGGCGTCCGAGCGGTCACCGGTCATGATCTCCTCGTTGCTAAACGGCGGGCCCCGCCGTATCTTACCGGCAGGCAAAACGGCGGGCCCCGCCGTTTTGTCTCTCTGATCCGTGAGGAGCAGCAACCATGCCCAGCAGCAGCGATACCGTCCTGGTCACTGGTGCCACCGGCCAGCAAGGCGGGGCCACGGCTCGCGCGCTTCTGGCCGCCGAGGTGCCTGTACGTGCGCTCGTACGCGATCCGGGCTCGAAGCCTGCCCGGGCGATCAAGGCGCTGGGCGCCGAACTGGTGAGGGCAGATCTTTCCGACCGGGCTTCCCTCGAACCGGCGGTCGAAGGAGTCCGCGCGGTGTTCTCGGTACAGATGCCGCCGATGGCCGGGACCGGCGTGGACTTCGCGGGCGAACTCGCCCAGGCCACCAATCTGGTGGACGCGGCGAAGGCGGCGGGAGTGCAGCAGTTCGTACAGTCCTCGACCAGTGGGGTCGGCGAACACACCCGGGTCGCCGGCTGGGCCGAGGGCCGGTGGGCGGCGCTGGCGGACTACTTCCACACCAAGCAGGCGATCATGGAGATGGTGCGTGGTGCGGGTTTCGCCCGCTGGACGGTGATCAAGCCCGCCTTCTTCATGGAGAACCTGCCCCTGCTGGCACCCAGGGGGCCCCGCGGCGGACTGCTGACGGTACTGAAGCCGGGCACCGAACTGGCCCTGGTGGCCGTGCGGGACATCGGCACGGCCGCGGCACACACCCTCCTGGACCCCGACCGGTTCCACCAGGTGGAACTGGAACTGGCCAGTGACCTGCTCACGATGGAGCAGATCGCACAGACCTTGTCCGCCGCCTGGGGCGTGCCCGTGACCGCGCCCTGCATGACCATGGAAGAGGCTCTTGACGCGGGGATGCCGACGTGGGGAGCAGGACACGAGTGGAACAACGTGGTCCTGCAGCCCGCCCGGCCCGCATTCGCCCGGGAACTGGGCATCCCGCTCACCACCTTCGCCCAGTGGGCGGATGAGCAGTAGTCCGCAGTGCCTGGCCGGGTGTCACCAGGACGGCCACCGTTCGGGCCCTCTCCCGGATCACCTGCCGGGCACTTTCGCCACCCCACATCTGGGGTGGCGAGAGCATCACCTGCCCAGATGTAGTGTTGGCGAGGCTGGTGGCGTACCGGCCGCTCGTGCGCCCGCGGGGTGCGGGAGGCCAGGGGAGAAGTGAGGAATGGCAGTGATCTGCGTCGGCGGCATGATCGGTATCGGCAAGACGAGCGTCGCCGAGCTGCTCGCCAGGGAACTGGGGAGCGAGGTCTTCTACGAGAGCGTGGACGACAACCCGATCCTCCCCCTCTTCTACACGGCGACGCCCGAGGAGATCCAGGCGAAGCGCTATCCGTTCCTGCTCCAGCTCTACTTCCTGCAGACGCGGTTCGCCTCGATCAAGCAGGCGTACAAGCAGGGGAACAACGTCCTGGACCGCTCGATCTACGAGGACTGGTACTTCGCCAAGGTCAACCACGACCTCGGCCGCATCAGCGCCCTGGAGATGCGGGTGTACGAGGGGCTGCTCGACGAGATGATGCGCGAGATCGACGGCCTGCCCTACCGCAAGGCGCCCGACCTCATGGTCTACCTCCGGGCCGACTTCGAGACGGTGCTGCGCCGCATCGGACTCAGGGGCCGCGACTTCGAGCAGGACGCGGGCCTCGTCGAGTACTACCGGACGCTGTGGTCCGGCTACGACGAGTGGGTCCACCTCCACTACTCGGCCAGCGACGTCCTCGTCGTCGACATGAACCGTACGGACGTGGTGAACAACCCCGCGGACGCGGCCCGCGTCGTGCGCGAGGTGAGGGAGGCCCTGGCGGCGGCCGGCCACCGCCGGGCCGAAGCCGGTCTGGAACCTGCCTGAAGCCGCATCGCGGAGGATCGGCGGGAGGCGGGACGGAGCGGGGCAGGGGGGCGGGAAGCAGGAGGCAGTGCGGGGCGGATGGTCTGGTAGGTGCCGGCCCCGCCGTGAGATGGTCGTTGCCATGTCCTTTACATTTAGCCGCCCTTTACTTTCCGGTCCTCGTCTCCGATCGCATACGGGTACGAGTGCGGGTACGGGTACGGGTACGCCGGGTCTTCGTCGGCCAGGCCGTCCCGCCCGGATCCTCGCCGCCCTGCTCACCGCCGTGGGCCTGCTCGTCGCCGCGCCCGCGCCCCAGGCCGGCGCCGCGCCCGTCAAGCCGGTCGTCAACGGGCCCGTCTTCAACGACCCGTTCGGCACCCCCGTCCAGCAGAAGGCGATCTTCACCCAGCTCGTCGACCTCATCAACGCGACGCCCGCCGGGCAGACGATCCGCGGTTCGATGTTCGAGCTCGCCGACCAGGCGGTGGCCGACGCGCTGCTCGCCGCGCACACGCGCGGGGTCGGCGTCAAGCTCGTCGTGGACGACTCGACCTACGTCGACGCCAACGGCAAGGAATACGCCAACGCCGCCTACACCTCCCTCAAGAACGCCCTCGGCACCACCGACACCGCCCGCTCCTGGATCGTCGTCTGCGACGACCGCTTCGAGGACGCGGACGGCGTCGACGACGTGCAGCGCGGCTGCCTGAGCGTGGCGCCGCCCGGCCCGGCGTACAACCACAACAAGTTCTTCCTCTTCTCCTCCATCGGCCCCTTCGGCGACGGGACCATCTACTCCAAGGTCGTCTTCCAGACCTCCTCCAACCTCACGAACTGGTACAAGGTCGAATCCTTCAACGACGCCGTCACCTTCACCGACGGCCCCGTCCACGACGGCTACGCCTCCTACCACGAGAAGCTCCGCGCCGGCCGGTACCTCGCGGGCGGCAACAACAACGCCTACTTCTCCACCCCGACCGGCTCCACCTACCGCGGCTACTTCTTCCCGCGCGGCGACTCCTCCTACAACAACCCGGCCAGCGACACGATCGTCAACGCCCTCGACGAGGTGGCGTGCGCCTACACGGGCACCGACGGCAAGCGGCACCAGACCGACATCCGCATCGTCATGCTCTACTTCAACGACTCCCGCATCCAGGTCGCGAACAAGCTCGCCGATCTGCGCGCCAAGGGCTGCTGGATCGACATCGTGTACGCCTCCGCCGAGGCCAAGGTGAAGACGACGCTCACCAACGCCACCATCCAGCACCGCGCCTGCATGATCCCGAACGGACCCGGCATCGACGTGCGTCCGCACAACAAGCAGATCCTGATCGACGGCGACTACAACGGCGACATCACGCCCCGCGTGTACACCGGCAGCGCCAACCTCATCGGCTCGTCACTGCGCTCGGCGGACGAGGCGTTCGTCCGGATCACCAGCGCGGACTACCACGCCAAGTACCTCTCCACCTTCTACAAGATCCGCTCCGCCTGCGGCGGCTGACCCCGGCCGACGACCTGGGCGCGGAGCCGCCCGCGCCCAGGCCCCCTCACTCCCTCCGGCCCAGCGTCCACAGGACGTGGGCGCCGTCGTGCCGGACATCGATCGAGAAGATGACGGCGGGGGGGGTAGGACTTGCCCATTGCCCCCGAGGACTGCCAACGGACAACGAGGCGCGGCGTCCTGGCATGCCACGCCATGCCATGCAGAGCGTGGCGAAGACGTCGGTCACGGTCGCTCTGTCCATGGGGACGGGCTCTGGCACGGCTTCTGTGGTGGGCCTTTTTCGGTCAGGCGAGGGACTTGCTCGTGGGTTCCGCAGTGTCGTGGACCAGCTCGGCGAGCTGGAGCAGAAACCCGTACGTCGCCATTCGGCCGTGGATGCGAAGGAAGTAGGACCGGCTGGAGCACTTGAAGATCTCTCGTCGGTTCACCTTCCAGAGCTTGTGCGTGTACGTGTTCGCCGCCTCCAGCAGGGCCGATTCGGCTTCCTCCGCACTGCCGTCGAATTCCGCGAGCGTTCGTGCGTTTCGATCCATCTCACTGACACCGTCAACGGGTATGGCGAGCACAATCCATCTGGACACGCTGAGATCCGTTCTCCCCCGTACCGCCAGTCGCGGCACGCACCGCTCAAGTGTGACAGGCGCGCCCCCACCTCCAACCGGCACCCCGAAGTCGCGTAGGTGCGCATGCTCGTCTTCATCCTTCCGCTCCTAGCGGGTTGTCCGGACGATCATGTGATTTCTCTGTTCCCGCACAAGAGTCGTTCCTGTGGGCAAGGGCGGAGTGATACGAGCGGTGTTGAATCCGTTGCCCGAACCCTGGTTGCCGGACCTCCCTACCGGGCTCAGCGGCCCGGGAACGGATCAGCTGTGCTGTGCGGCCGAGCGCGGGTCGGAGGTGGCGATACGTTCGGCAAACCGACGGACCTGGTCCCCGACGGGTTCGTTCCCGGTGACGTACATGGTGCAGTGGCGAAACGTCGTCGCGAGGAGCGAATCCTCGACGCGGAACCGCATCGTGATGTGGGCCTTCTCGTCGCGGTCGCCGACCGAGACGCCGAAGCCCCAGGGCGGGGTCAGGCAGTTCCACCGCCGGTGCCAGTCGAGGGTGACCAGTTCCCGGGCCAGGAAGCGTGCGGCGGTGTCGACCGGCTCTTCCCAGCTGTGGTCGGCGGCGAAGCGGTCCAGCTCGGCGTCGTACCGGTCGGCGTCGAAGTGGGAGTCCGGTGGCAGCGGCACCCGGATGTCGTTCGTGTTCTCCCACGTCCACACCACCAGACCACCAGCCCGTTCGACGGTCACGAAGACGCCCCCGCAGCAATCGGTGACGCAGTAGTTGTTCGACAGCTCGACCCGCCGCGGTTCACCGCCGGCCCTCAGCGGCCACGTTCCGGGCGGGCCGATCAGCATCTCGTGAAAGAGGCTCGAATCGCTGTCGGGGTGGATCGTCTCCACGACATCCACCCCGTCGACCAGCACGCGGATCCGCGCCGCCGATCGCCATGACCTCGGATCCGCGGGAACATGCCGAAGGGAAAGGACATCGAACGGCTCGGAAGGCTCCATCCCTTCATGATCACACCTTCGGAACCGAACCTCCCGATCGGCGGACGGCGTCCATACCACCGGAACCTGGCGCCACACGAGCACCTCGACGAGCAGCACGACCGTCCGGGCAGGACCTGGACGGACGAGTCCCTCCACCGCTTCAGCGTGGACAACGTGTTTGCCGAGTCGTTCAAGGTGGCGTTCAAACGCGAGACGCTCCAGGGCCGGTAGAGCTCGTCCAGCGGATGTGAAGCCCTCCTCTATGTGTTCCGCCAGCTGTACCGCCGCAACATCCGACGCCGCCACTCCCCCTCGGACACCGCAGCCCGGTCGCCTACGGGGCAGTCCCCCGGACGACACCGACTGAGCTGACATCAGCCGCGTGACCCGTGTTCGAGGTTCGAGGTTCGAGGGAAAGCGTCATCGAAGTCGGCCAACGGCCTGACGTTCCACGGCACATGATGAGGGCATGGATCACATAAAGAAGACCCCTGGTCACTGGGTTCCGTCGGTTGTTCTGCGTATCGGTACAGCCGGCACGGAAACGGCGGCGTTGCTGCTGGGCTCCTCCGGCCGGAGAAGGCGAGGATGCGGGAACGGCTGTCCTCGATGGTGATGGGGACGTCCAGCAGGGTGGCGATCGCGTTGGCCAGGGCGAGGAGCGCGAAGCCGGTTTCGTTCACGACCGGTTCCAGCTCGTCGGCGTCGTCGAAGGGGGCGCGGACCCGGAACCTCTCGGCCCTGGCCACCGCGCACGACACGGCCCGGCGCCGACAGGGTCTCGGCCCATACGACCGCGTCCGGTTCGCCGTGTCCGACCAGGCCCACTCCTCCATCGGCAACGCCTTCCGCGTCATCGGTGTCGAACCCTCCGAGGTGCCGATCGTGGACCACCGCCTGACCGGCCCCGCGCTGCGCGCCGGTCTCCTGGTCCCCAGCGTCCGGGATCGCTACACGGGCATCGAGTACGCCGACTCGCTCGTCATCGACCCCCACAAATGGCTGTTCGCCCCGCTCGACCGCGCCGCCCTTCTCTACCGCGAGCCGCACCCGGCCCGGGCGGTCCACACCCAGGACGCCTCCTACCTGGACGCCCTGCACACCGACGACACGCAGTAGAACCCCGGCGACTATGCCCACCACCTCAGCCGCCGCGCTCGCGGCCTCCCTTGTGGTTCTCCCTCGCCGTCCACGGCACCCGCGCCTACACCGAGGCCATCGAGCACGCGCTGGCCCTCTCCCACAACACCGCCACGCCCATCCGCAACACCCCGCACCTCGAACTCGTCCGCGAACCCGAGCTGTCCACCGTGCTCTCCCGCCGGATCGGCTGGACCGCCGAGGACTACGCGCAATGGTCCGCCCGCCTCCTCGCCGGCCGGACCGCGTCCGTCGCGCCGACCGGCCGGCAGGGCGAGACCGTCGCCCGCTTCGCCTTCCTGCACCCCGAAACCACACTCGGGATGGTCGAGGAGACAGTGAACACCACCACCTGAGACCGACGGCTGCCCGCAATGGTCACCCAGGGGCTGTCTCTTTGATCGGCCTTTAAGGGCGCCATTCCTCGCAGTAATCCGGATGCTCCGCGTAGGACTGCGCGAGCACGCGGAGCGTGTAGATGAGGCCGTCGAAGCGCGGGTCTGCGGGGTCCATGGCCTCGCAGACCCGCGCAAGCGTGTCGATCAGGTCGAGCATCGGCAGGTGACTGTCGAGGACGGCGTCGCCACCGAAGCGATGGGCCACCTCGGCGTAGGCATGGTTGTCCGCCTCGTACCGGGCGTGAATGAACTTGAGAAGGTCGTCCATGGGGTGATCCTCGCGTGCTGAGGCCGCAGCCGGAAGCCTCCGTCTTCCGGTCCACACCCAATACAGAAGCTCGTTGATCACCTGCCGACGATCCCACCACCTGCCGCAACGCCCGCTGCACACCGACCGAAGCAGCTCCAGGCAACTCCGCTGCTCGTCCGTCAGATCACCGCGACCAGCCGTACCAAGCCGACGAGTCAGGTGACCCGACGGGCACGGCTGCTCCGCTGAGCCAAGGGTTACGACAGTTCGCGGCGCACCAATGCACGCGCGAACGGCTCGCCGGTCCTGCGCGCGTACGCCATCCGCTCGCGCACCTCGCCGAGTGTGCGCGGACGATAGCCAGGGCCGCCGCAGCAGCTCTTGTGGAAGCGGACACCGGCATTCAAAAGTACCGACAGGGTCCGCCAGGCAGCCGCGTCGCGCCGCCGCGGCGTCGCAAAGGCGGAACCCACATGGATCAACGGCTCGGCACAGCGTGGGCAGATCCGGTCGTGGTCACCGCGGTAAGGCTGCTTGTAAGAGGCCCGACAAGGCAGGCAGACATAGGGGGTCTTCGCGTGGGCCATGCGGGCCAGAGTACGGCCCGTCCGGGACGAACTCGACCAGGTTTCCGTGACATCCGACAAGATCGAAGAGGCAGACCCTAGCCGGTCTTGCGTTCCAGCTTCCGCCGCAGCTCCGCGTACAGATGCCCCGGCACCTCGCCGGCGTACACGGCCATCACCCCGCCCACCCGCGCCACGGTGAACCGCAGGCCGTCCTCCCGGCCGCCGGGCCCGCCCCCGCCGATGACGAAGGAGATCACCTCGTCACCGGCATGCTCCGGCGCCGCTGCGGGCCACAGGGTGAACTTCCTTGGCCATTCCTCGTAGTGCGGCATGCCCTCGAACCGGGCGCACCGCGGCACGGCTCCTGCCAGGTCGGCCATGAAGGCCTTCGCCTCCTCCTCCGAGTAACTGGTCAGCTCCACCTCCCACCAGCTCCTGCCGCCCACGACACCCACCGGTATCGCCGCCGCACGGGCTCGGGCCGTCCAGGTCTCCGGGAAGGGCGACCACAGGACATCTCCCAGCGGCGTACAGGGCTGATCGATACTCCCGAAGGTGGTGTTGGGCCGCTGCATGTCCACTCGGTACCCCGGGACGTCCTTGGTACGGGGCAGCACCCGCATCAACTCGTGCACCGTCAAAGGACCGTCGACCGACGGCGATGCGGCCACGAGTCCGCCGCCCAGCCCGAACACACCCAGCGCCACCGCGGAGACCGCTCTGACAGCCTTCCGCCGAAGGTTCATATGATCTTCCTCCCCACGGACACCCTACCCACCCCCAGGAATCGAGCCGGGCACGGCGCCCTACAGCTCTCCCCCGCCGTCGTTGGGACGACGCGGTCCAGGGCGTGTCCGGCGGATCCTGGCCGGGGCCGCGACGCCTGGGCACTGTCCGGCGGAACGTGACCAGGAACCGGAAGGCCGTCCTGACTGGCACCGGTAGGGACGACAGCCCTTTCAGTTCTTACGGATGCGGTGGGCCTTGGCAACAAGCCCCCGGGGCAGCTTCGGTCCCGCGCACGCGTAGTCGATCAGCAGGTTCCGGTAGGTGGTGTTCGCGATCTCCGGCGCCAGGTCGATCAGGGCCCTCAGATCATCGGACGAGCCGGTGAGGCGTGTGCGGTAGGCGGCGCTCGCCGCGCGCAGGGCGACTTCGTGAGGTTCGTATCGCAGGCCCTGTTCAACGAGGCCCGCGGCGGCGGCGAAGTCGCCCTGCTCGGCACGCACGTCCGCCAGGTCCAGGTAGAGGGACCAGTTGGTGGAGTCCAGGAGCAGGGCGCATTCGAAGGCCGCGGCAGTCTGATCCAGGTCGCCCCTCACGCGCCAGGTGGCTGCTCGTGCGACTGCGGTCCACATGACCCGATCGACGGCATCGGCGCGGTCGCACAGCGCGAAGGAGAGTTCGTACCGGCCGCAGGCCCGGGGCAGCCGGGCCATGGCGGCCAGCGACTCCGGCACGGGATCCCGTTCGGACACCGCATCGAGGGCATGGAACCAGGGCGCGAACCGCTCCCGCATCTCGTCGGTGTCCAGGTCGTGGCCGTAGTCCAACGTCCGCAGACACGCCTCGGCCAGCGCCGCAGCACTCACCGCACCGAGAAAGCGCGCATCGCCGAACCAGGGCGCAGCACCCCATGCCACGTGGGGCCGTACACCCGTGACCGAACCGAGAGCCATCACCGCGTCGTCCATGTCCCCTTCGAGGAACAAGAAGTACGCCTGCGCCAGCACAGCGCTCAAAGAGCCGTCCTCTTCGAGGCTCTCCTTCAGTTCCGAGCGTCGGTCCTGCCACAACTCGGCGAGGGCCGCATAGGGCTCCGGAGCCGCCGGTGCCGAGGCTATCGCCCCCACCAAGAGCTCCACGGCACCCACCGGGCTTCCGCCGCAGTGCGCCATCACACCGGCGAGACCGACTCCCGCCGCCACTGATCGATTCGACATCGCCAGAGAATACCCGTGGCCAAAGGTTCTGTGAGTGAGCACTTCCGCACCGACGGCGGCACCGCTGTCGGTGGTCCGTCAGTGACGGCAACCCTGCCGGCGACGACGGCGCGCAAAGCGACGATCACCCCGGTGGACGATCAGACCAGTCGACGATCGGACCAGGAGGGGAGAGCCCCTCTCCACGCACCGCCCGCTCCTGCCGAGGTGCCGGCCCGCCCCCGAGGTGGTTCATCACGGACAGGGGCGGGACCATCGGGCCGTCAGGCGGCCAGCTCCGTCACCGGCAGGTCGGTGGCGGACGGACGCGAGCGAACCTTCGTCACCCGGGACGCGGCAAGCAGGGTGTCGGCGGCCGCCAGAGCGTCCTCGACTCGGTTCGTGCCGGTTACCACACACAGGGTGTACGAGACGTCCTCCAGTCGTTGTCCCTCCCTCTTCTCACCACGCACTTCGGCAATACGAAGATCGGCATAACGGGTGAGCAGGGAACGGAGGAGGCGGGAATCGGGTGTCAACACAGGCCGGCCTTTCACGGTCCAACAAGTGACACCCGTTTGCCCCGCCCGCGCCTGAACATGCGCCCCCGGGAAGAATTCGTGCCCTCAGGGCCCCCCGTCGCCTGGCTCCTCACCTGCAGGACGATCGTGACGTGGCGTGGCGCGGCCCTGCACAGGGAGATACGTCCGCATCCGTTCCGTCCGCGGGGGTGGGGATCGTGACGGAGCGGGTAGCAGGGAAGACACTCCCGGGCCGTGGACCGTCATCGGCCGGTGCGCCTCCTGGCGAGGAGAAAGCAGGAGCGTACACCCGGGCGACCGATGGACCCGGCGGCTTGGAGGCCACCATGCACCACCCCGCGTACTCGGCGGCACAGCAGTCCCACCCCTCGGGCGGACCCGCGAGCTGGGCATCAGACCTCATCGAGGCTCTGGGAGGCCCTGGAGCCGGCCTGGCCGTCGCGTTGGAGAACCTCTTCCCGCCCCTGCCGAGCGAGGTGATCCTCCCCCTGACCGGCTTCGCGGCCGGGCAGGGCGTGCTCACGCTGTTCTCGGCGATGTTCTGGACCACCCTCGGCTCGGTCGTGGGAGCCCTGCTCCTCTACTGGCTCGGGATGCTGCTCGGGCGCGAGCGCGTGCACGCCCTCTGGGCCAGGCTGCCGCTGGTGAAGGTCTCCGACTTGGAGCGCACGGAGAAGTGGTTCGCCGAGCACGGCAACAAGGCGGTCTTCCTCGGCCGCATGGTGCCGGTCTTCCGCAGCCTCGTCTCCGCCCCGGCCGGGGTGGAGCGAATGCCCCTGCCGTTGTTCGTGACGCTGACCGCGCTCGGCAGCCTGATCTGGAACGCCGCCTTGATCATGGCCGGCTACTGGCTGGGCGACCAGTGGAACGTGGTGGAGAAGTACGTCGGTTTCCTCTCCAAAGCCGTCCTCGTCCTGAGCGCCCTTGCCCTCACGGCCTTTGTGGTCGTGAGGTGGCGCAATCGCGACCGTGAGCACCACGCTCGCTCGGACCGCACTTGAGATCTCACTGATCGACGCGTGAGAGTGTTCGGGGACCGGGCCGGGTTGCTGATCGGCCGGGGGTGAGTCGACGGACCATGACGCCGGTCATCGCCCAGCGGATCATGGCCGCACCAGGACCCCCGCCTTCGCCCACAGAGCCGCCCGCCACCCGGTCACCGCGAACGGCTCCACCACATGAGGATACTCGGCGACAACTCCTAGCGGGCCGCGTTCAACAGGGGGTCGTGCTCCGGGCAGGGCGGGCGCAGGGACGGGGCCGGAACCCGGTAGTGGATTCGGTCGCGCAGCCGGCCCGTCCACGGCTCATCCTGGGAGGCGCGCCTGACGAGCAGATGGCGGCTGCTCCCTCGCGCGAGATGGGTGCGGTACTCGTGCAACAACGGGTCTTCGGGGCCGAGGAAGTCCCTCGCCTGATCCTCCACCAGGCAGAACGGGCAGTGAGTGCCGGGCGGCAGGTGGAACTGGCGGCCCTCCGGCCGCGTGTCGTCACCGAAGGCGGTGAGCACCAGGGCACCCCTGGGTGACACGCAGACACCAATGACCTGCGGCCCCGGGGCTTCGGTCACCGCCCGTACGAGATCGTGGAAGCGGGCGGTGTCCACGCGCTCGATCCGGGCCACTGTGGCGCGGAGCGCCGCGAACGCGCTGGCCGTGGCCGCCAGCAGGGAGACCACCGCGACCACCGGTGCCGCCCAGGACGGACCGGTCGCCCAGAGGGTCCAGAGCAGGATCACGTTCAGCGCCGCCATGAACAGCACCGCCGTGCCGAGCCCGGCACGGCTCTTGCGCACGACGCGGTACGAGAACGCCAGGAAGGCGCCCACGAGGACCGGCATGATCCAGTCGGGTGCCGTCATCCGCGTAAGCCGTCGTATCGCATCCCAACTCCCCCTTGAAAAAAGGCGTTCGACGCTCGATGGCGACTTGCCCGTTGCGGCGTCGACCTCCCGGACATGCTTCCACCATGGGGCCGGTCGCCGCCAGCTGTCGGAGCGGAATGCCCCCGGCGCGCGCCGAGGCCCGCTGCCCCGGGCACGCCCTAAAGGTGGGCCAGAGCGAACGCCGACAGGAAGCCGATCACGGTGACCAGGCCCGTCAGCAGGTGCACCCTGCCGTACGCCTCGGGGATCATCGTGTCCGCGATCATCGCCAGTATCGCCCCGCCCGCCACCGCCGTGATCGTCGCCATCACCGCCGCGGACGCACCGCCCAGCAGGGCGTAGCCGGCCAGTGCCGCCAGACCGCTGACCACGGCGATGCCTCCCCACAGGGCGAACACGTATCCGCGACCGCGCCCAGCGGCACGCATCCCGGCGGCGCTCGCGAGTCCCTCGGGCAGGTTGCTGATGAACACCGCCCCCACCGTCGCCACTCCCAGGTGCCCGCCTCCCAGCAGGCTGGTACCGATGACGACGGATTCCGGGACCCCGTCCAGCAGCGCTCCCAGGGCTATGGCGTTGCCCGACCCCGGCGTCTCGTCCTCGGAGGGCTGCTGTTCCCCGGAGCGCTTCCGGTACCGCGCGCCGCGCCGGGCCAGGAGGGCATTGGCCCCCGAGTACACGGCGGCACCGCCGACGGCGCCGATGACCACGGGCACCATGCCGGAGCGTTCGTACGCCTCGGCGATGAGTTCGAACGACACCGCGGCCATCAGGACACCGCTGCCGAAGGCCATGACCAGTGCGATCAGCCGGGGCGGAACCCGCACCAACGTGCCGACGGCCGCCCCCACCAGCAGGGCCGCCCCCGCGAACAGACCCCATCCACCCGCAACCAACGCTCCCGTCACAACCGGCCCCTCTCACCATCGTCGACAGATGCGCCCCTCCTACCCGCCGAACAACAGAACAGCGAACGCCGGCACGATCCCGACCGGCACCCGGCAGGTATGGGCGGGGCGCGGCCGGGCATCCGGGCAAGGAACCGGCCGCACTCCCGGGCCGCCCGTCGACGTCGAGAAACTCCGAGGAGCGAGAAGGTGAAAGGATTCCGCAGCTTCATCCTGCGCGGAAACGTGGTCGACCTGGCCGTGGGCATCGTCATCGGGGCAGCGTTCACCGCCGTCGTCAACGGCTTCGTGAGCGCCTTCCTGACGCCCCTGGTCGGGCTGGCCGCCGGCGCCACCGGCGACATGAACCGCAAGTCCTTCACCGTGGGCGCCACTCAGTTCCCCTACGGTGCCTTCATCAACGCGATGATCAGCTTCCTGCTCCTCGCCAGTGCTCTGTACTTCCTCGTGGTACTGCCGATCAACAAGCTGCACGAGCGTCTCGCGCCGCACCAGGACGTCCAGGCGCCCAAGCGGGACTGCCCCGAATGCCTCAGCCCCGTTCCGGCCCAGGCCCGCCGCTGCGCGGCGTGCACCGCTCCCCTGCCCGCGGTACCCGTCCAGCCGGGGACCACGACACGGCGCATCGAGTAGCAGACTGTCGGTTCCGGCCCTGTCGGCGTGGGGCCCGGTGCGGTAGAGGATGAGGATGTACGCCGCGCAGGGGTGGTCGGGGTCGGGCAGCCGGTACATCGTGCACAGGGCACGGTGAAAGGCGGCCAGGTAACCGGAGGCCGACCGCAGGGCGCTCAGGACGCCGCCGATCAGCAGCGTCCACGGTGAGAAGGGCGCTGTGCAGGGTGCGGCGGCCGCCGGAGAGCGGGCGAGCCCGGCCGCGAGGTCTTCGCCGATCGCCTCGTGCAGCGGCGCCAGGACGTTGGCGGCGGCGTCGGTGTCGGTTCAGGGCGTCTGGAACGATACGTCCGTGCATGCTGATGATCAGGTTGGCGAGGGTGTCCGCGCGGAACGGGAGTGTTCGGGCTGCGACCGCCGTGTGTTCATCGTGGACAGCGAGGAGTACTGGAACGAGGAGTCCTGGGAGGACGACGAGCCCGGCGAGGCCGGCTGCCCGTGCGGGAGCGAGGAGTTCGAGGCCGCGGTGGCGTTCTCGCTCGGCAACGACAGCTCGGTCCGCTGGGTGACCATGGGCCTGCGGTGCATCAAGGATGGGTTCTGCGGGGTCTATGCCGACTGGAAGATCGACTACGGACCAACGGATCATCTCCTGGCCATGGTCCAGGTCTGCGGAGCGACGGCTCGAATGGGCTGCGGTTCATAGAGGGTTCCGTCGCGGAGCATCGCGAACAGGACGTCTGCCCGGCGTCTGGCGAGGCAGAGCAGGGCCTGGGTGTGGTGCTTCCCTTGGGCGATCTTCTTGTCGTAGTAGGCCCGCGATGCCGGGTCGTCGAGTGCGGCGAACGCGGAGAGGAAGAAGGCCCGTTTGAGCTGCTTGTTTCCGCGTCGGAAGGGCTGCTCGCCGCGGATCGAGGAGTCCGAGCTCCGGGTTGCTGGGGCGAGGCCGACATAGGCGGCGAGGTGGCCGGCGGTCGGGAAGGTGCTGCCGTCGCCGACCTCGATCAGGATGCGGGTCCCGGTCCTGACGCCGACGCCCGGCATCGACGTCAGGACCTTCGACTTTCCGATGCCGAACCGGTGCCGTAAACCTGCGAAGACATCCACCGCGCACTGTCCCCCGACTGATCGTGGTGTGCTCGCTGGAGAACGAACCTGCTCTGAACGAGTTCGGAGTACGAACCACCGCCAAGCCGATCCAGGCCGCTCTGCGGGCCGGCGGTGGACCGGTCGTCGCATGCGCCACCTACGCCTACCTGGTCGACCGGGACGACCCGGTGGGGCCGGCGCAATCCGCGGGCCGCACGCCTCTTCACCGAGATCAGCGGGTCAGCGGGTCAGCGGGTCAGCGGGTCAGCGGGGCAGCGGGTCAGCGGGTCAGCGGGTCAGCGGGTCAGCGGGTCAGCGGGTCAGCGGGTCAGCGGGTCAGCGGGTCAGCGGGTCAGCGGGTCAGAGACCGAACTCCGCCGACGTCAGGCCGAGCGCGGCACACGCTTCGCGGATGATCTGCTCCTCGGCAGGCTCGATGAAGCCGTCCGCACCTGCGATCACAATGCCGGTCTGGATGACGGCCCGCGCCTCGGCGGGCTTCTTCGCCACCTTGACGACCTCCTGGAGCACCGCCGCCTTGCCCATGACGAAACCGGCCGAAAGCTGGTCGACGTGCTTGCTGAAACGCTGGCGGAGCTGGTCGGCGGGGAAGTTCTGAAGCACGTCATTGGTGAGGATGAGCGATTCGACGTGCTGGCGCTCGGCCGGATCGACCCGTCCGTCGGCGGCGGCCACCAACGCGCACATGGCCATGCTGGCGTCCCGGAAAGCGCCGCTCTTCAGCTCCGTCTTCAGCGACGTGAGCTGCGACTTCAGCGCGCTCACGAGCTCGGCCCTGGAACCGCCCCCGGACCGTGCACCGGACGGCCCGTGGCCGCCGGAGCCGCCGCGCGCCCCCTGGGCCTGCTGCAGACCCCTGGCCGCCTGGTCCTTGATCCGATCCCACATCGCCACTCGTGCCACCTCAACTTCTGTTACGTCGTGCCTCACCGGGCACGCATCATCGCGCACCACCCTGCCAACGCCCTCCACGCACCGTAAAGTTCCGCCACCACAACTGACACGACACCCTCGACACACATGCCACCCCGACACAGGAACAGTCACGTCCGGCAGAGTCTTCGATGGAGATGACATGGACGGGTGGCGGTGGCAGTAACAAGAACCGTGCACCTGGGCACAGTTGTCGCCCGAACAGCAGGAGCGGCTGATCGCCCTGGCCGTCCAGGCGCCTCCTTGCGGTGCGGCCTCGCAGCCCTGGCCCGGTGGGTCGAGCGAGAAGGCCCGAACCGACCAACCCCACGCGAAGCCGTCATCGAGGTCGCTGTCAACGACCAGGACGAGCCAGTACCGGTAAAGCTGGGCGAATAGGCCTCAAAACTCCAAGGGCCGACATCCACAAGCCCGCCCAGGAGCAGCGAGACGCACTATGAGCGCTGGGAGTGCAGTGGGCGTGGACAACCACCAGCCCTCGCAACCACACCGGTGAAAACAGCCCCTATCCGCTCCCACCCCACCCTGAGCGCACCCACCGCACCTATGAGAACACCTGAAGCTGAGCAGTCGACGGGTCCTCCGCCTCAACGGACTCCGGGGCTCGGCGGCCAGGGCCGTCAGGCCGTCGTGCTCCTGGCCCGTGCCCGTATGTAGGGCGCAGTTCCAGCGGCGGGAGGTGGGTCTGGGTCCATTCCCGTGCGGGGAGCAGTGGGGTCGGTGGGCTTCCGTGCGTGGCATGTGGGGGCTTATCTGCTTGCCTGGTGCGTTCTGGACCGGGGCTGGGGCCGTCAGTCCGTGGTGGTCAGGCAGTGGTCGAGGAGGGCGTGGATGCGGGAGGCGGGGAGGGAGGGTTGGCAGCGGCGCCTTCGGCGGTGTGGGAGGTGGTGAGAAGGGTCTCCAGGGTTTCGGGGGTCAGGGAGGGATTGACGGCGGCTGCCCGACGTATGGACGGGTCGGGGTCGTTCAGCGGGGGGCGGTCGGTCAGGGTGGGGTCGGCCGCGGCCAGGGCGCGTACCTGCGGGTCTGGGTGGTTGATCAGGTGGGCGGTGCCGGTGCGAGGGAAACAGGGCAGGGTCAGCAGGTGCGGTCGGTGGACCGGGCGGGTGACGAAGACGTCCAGGAGGAGACGTGGCGGAGCCAGGGGGTGGTGGCAGGCCAGGTCGACGCGTACCGCTTCGTCGTCGTCCTGCGCGAGCTTGTCGACGAGTTCGGCAGGCAGGCGGGGCGACCTCGCCGCGACCTGGCGAAGCACCGGTTCCCCGGATGCTGCGCAGGCGGCGAACCATTCGGGTGAGGAGTGGATGTCGGGCTCAATGATCGGGCAGGTGCAGTCCGGTCCGTGGTCGACGGTCCAGTTGAACCAGCTGTACTCGTCCCAGGTGCGGGGGAAAGGCCTGAGGCGTACCCGCATGCGCACGCCGTCGTCCGGGTCCTGCTTCAGCTCCGCGATCAGGTGCGGTTCCAGGTCGGGGCGGGCGGCGATCAGCGCGCGGACCTCGGCCTCGGGGTGGCGGGCGAGCCGGGCAACGGCATGGGCCGGGATGTGGGGGTTGCGGGCCAGGGGGAGCGCGATGCCATCCGCGAGGCACTGGTCGACGACCGCGTCGGGCAGGGCGCACGTGGCAAACACAAACAACCTGCCGCGCGCGTCGCAGTCCGGCAGCTGGGCCTCCACCTGTCGCGGGTCCAGCATCCAGTCGGCTTTCTCGGCCGCTTCGCGGACGGCGGGGTCCGGGTCGTCGAGCAGCCCCTCTCGCTGCTCGGGGGTGAGCGAATCCCAGCTCTGGGCGGCCCGTATTCGGAGCCCGGAGTGCTCGCGATCGGCCAGGGAGCGGCGGAAGGACAGCGGCATCTGCCGGGACGATTCGAGCTCTGATCTGATCTCTTCCGCAGTGAGCCTTCCGTCGTCGCCACCGTCCTGCGCGGTCAGGAGGGCGACGAGGATGTCGTCCGGGAGGGGCCGGACATATCGGAGCCTGAAGCCGCAGTTGGGATCGGGGCCGCCGGCGAGCCGTGCGCGGACGAGGCCCGACGGGTCCCTTGCCAGCGGAGCGAGCCTCGCCGGATCGATGAACCGGTTGCGGGCCAGCGCGCCACGGATATCTTCGGCCGGATGGCGCAGGGCCGCATCGACGACAGTGCAGGGCAGGTCACGGCCCTCGCACATCAGCGGGCCGGCCTTCCCCGCCACCGGGTCGAGCAGACGTATCAGCGCCTCTGCGGGCGCGGCCGCGTTGAAGGCGATACCGCGCAGCCACAGGGCACGAAGGAAGTCGGGCATCTCGCGATCCTGCCACCTGTCCCTTCCGGGCCGAGCCGGGCCGACAGTGGCAGCAAGCTGTGCGGTCCAAAGCGTGAACAGAGCGGTACCGCGTCCCAGAGCGGGCCTGGCGCCCGGCCTGACCCGCGCGCGCCATATCGGCACGGGCCGGCCCGATCCCTATCTGCCTTCGGCCGTAATCATGGTGCTGGGGGTGCGGAGCCGGACACCGGCCGCGATGGTGCAGCCCCGATCGACGAGCAGCTGCCGCACCTCGCCGATCGCCCGGGTGACCGTGGAGCGGTCGACACTGAACGAACCAGCAGGCCGACACGTCGTGAGTGGCACCGTGGCGAAGGTGGACGAGGGCGGCCAGAAGCCGACCGATGAAGACCAGCCGGTACTTCGCGCCAGCGCCGACGGCCCGCTTCCGCGGCCTGGGCTGCAGTCTCGCCTGGTGTCGCTCGTGCCATAACGGGCCCGTCTCGGCCACGAGTTCGGCGATCACCTCGGCCGACAGCCCCGTGATCCGCCGGTCGCTGATGATCGCTGCACGAGATCTGTTCCCCACCACATGAACGTGATCAGCGATCACGATCCGGCGTCGTACCGCTAACCGTGCACGAGCTCATTAGTCATACGGCTCACGCGTGCCTTGTTCTCCGGCTCACACCACGGCGCGGTCCGCCGACCGGGCCGCGCCCGAAAGATCAAGAAAGATCACGTTCTCGGCCCTTGGTCTCCGGCATGCGATCCTGGCCGAACCGGAAGCATCGGCTTCTGGAGTGCGGCCGGGTCGGTCGCCGGGAAGTCCGGTTCGCGCAGTGCGGATCAGTGCCGTTCGAACGCCAGGTCTCTCGGCCGCAGGTGCTCGCGTGGCCCCGCCGCCCGCAGGACCACGTCCAGCACCCGAGCCGGGTCGGCCGCGTAGGCGTGCGAGAACCACGCCATGTTGGCCTCCACCACGGCCCAGCGGTGCCCCGGGCGGTACGGGTCCAGCAGTTGCCCGACGTCCACGACGACGGCACTCGGCAGCGTGTGTCCGGCTGCGGCGGCCAGTCGGTCGGCGAACTCCGTGATCTGCGCGGCGGTGGTCCGGTCCGCGCGGTCCGTACCGAGCGGGCGGGGGTCGAGCCGGCCGAACACCGCGTACCGGCTCGCCGTGGCGATCCGGCCGTCCAGCAGGAACAGCCGGTACTCGGCCGCGAAGGTCGCGACGTCGGACAGCAGCACCGGTGTCGCCGGATCCAGGGAGGCGGGCAGCCGGGAGCCGTCGGTGTAGACGTCGGCCGGGAAGGACTTGTCACGAGGCGGCTTGACGAACGTCGGCCGGTCGATCGCCCACGCGTCCGCGATGGTCCCCGCCCGTACCCGGCGGCCGGTGAACTCTTCCGGCAACTCGGCGAGCCAGCCGTCCGCCGGCTCCAGCAACGCGAACCCGAGCCGGCCGGCCAGCCGCGCACCCGCGACCGGTCCGCCGTACCAGTACGCGGGGCCTGCCAGGCCGGGCTCCTCCGCCGCTCTGACCGGCATCCCCCGGCCCGCCGCCTCTACGGCCAACAGTTCCATCGTCGACGTCCGCCGCCCAGGCATGACCAGCACCGCGAATCCCTCCTTCACTCCGTCGCGATCAGAAATCAAGCTCCAGCCTCGCACCGCTGGCCATGTACGGGTTCGTCAGCCGTCGAGGAGAAAGAGCACCCCCATTACGGCGTGGAGGACGATCAGGGCGCTGCAGCAGACGACCAGGACGGCGCCCGCGTAGGTGTCGACCAGGTGCGTGAACGGCGGCACCGGCACCAGCACGTCCGACGGGTCCTCCGGAGGGTGGGCCACGGTGATCGTGGGACCGGCCTCGCCGTGCAGGAAGCCTCGGTACGTCCCGGTCGCGTCCGGGTAGACGTACCCCCCGCGGGACATCGTGGCCCGGGTGGCGGTCACCATGACGCCGTGCCGGTACAGCCAGCGTTCCCGCCGCGCGCGGATCACCCCGTACAGGCCCGGCCACAGGCCCAGCCAGGCGAGGCCGCCGACCAGGACCGTGAGGAGCACCAGGTCCCATCGGTCCAGCGAGCCGGCCACCACGCAGAGGACGACGAGCGCCAGCAGGTGCCACAGCGTGCCCCGCAGGATCCGGCGGTGGAACCTCATCCGCCAGGTGGGGGCGAGCGAACGGACCACCGCGAACGGGGCCCCGTCGACGTCGTCGCTGTCCGTCCGGTTCGCCAGAATCGCGTTGACCCCGTCGGCGAAGGCTGTGGCCGCCGCCTCGTCCACGTCGTCGATGCGGTGGACGCGCGGCGTCGCCCCGGCCTTCGACCGCAGTTCGATCAGGACCGAGCGGCCCTCGGCACGTATCCGGCCCAGCCCGTCGGGGGTGAAGGTGACCTGCTCGCGCGGGAGGTCGAGGACCAGTCCGATGTCCTCGACGAACAGAACGGCCCCGTCCCGGCCTCGGAGCACCGGGAGGGAGGAAATGGAGATCGACATGGGCGTGATCGTAGAGCGGGATGCCGTTCCGGTCAGCCCCTCGGTTCCCCGCTCGTCCCACCCTTCCGGGGGAAGGGGGCGGTGAGGGCCGCCGCGACGCCCGGCCGGCGGGTTCGGCCCGGTTCCGGGGTGTGGGGCGCTGGTCGTGACGAGTGCGGCGCCGTCGTTCGGTCCCGGGCTGTCGAACCGGCGGGCTCGGCGCAGTTGGTCGGTCGAGCTTGTGCCCTGCCAGCTCGCGGCATCCCCGGTCACCCAGGCGTTGTACGCACAGATCACAGGCCAGCGGCCGAGTACCGCCCGTGGGGACCGGCTGCCCGTCGAGCGCGTCTCCTGGTGGGACGCGGTGCGGTTCTGCAGCGCCCTGTAGCAGTGGGCCGGCCTCACGCCCGCGTACCACTTCCGCGCCGAGGCCGAAGACGTCGAGTGGGACGCGTCCGCCGACGGGTATCGGCTGCCGACCGAAGCCGAGTGGGAGCACGCCTGCCGCGCCGGGACGACCGGGTGCGGGGTCGATCCGGCGACAGCGTGATCCTCATGACGGCTGAAGACGAAACGCTGGTCGGCGGGATGGTGAACACGGGGGCGGTCTTCCGCCGGGGGGGGAGTTGGTGGAACGACCGGCACCGCGCAACACGCGCCCTGCATGCCCGTCTCCTTGCGCTGAAGGAGCACGGTTTCGACGCGGCGCCGACCCCTGTCGGTCTCACCGCGGATGGGCGTGAGCAGCTGAGCTTCCTTCCCGGGGACGTGGCTCTGCCGCCGTTCCCGGAGTGGGCGATGACGAGTGCCGCCCTCGAATCGGTGGGGAGTCTGCTGCGGCGTCTGCGTGAGACCAGCGCGGCCGTCGCGGTCGACACCCGTGCCGAGGGGCCTCCGGACCTTGCCGACGGTTACGACCTCTCGGCAAAGGGCCGCGCCGAGTTGCCCGGCGTCATCGACGCAGGCCATGGAGGTCTGCCGGGTGTTCGTCCTCGGCGGCCTGGAACCGGTAGGAGTCGGTTCCGGCCTGGATCAGCATGCGGCTAGCGCTGGGACCACGTCCGGTGTTGTGGCCTCGCCGCTTGGAGCTGGGCGACGGCGGTATCGGTGTAGCGAGCGGTACAGAGCACGGTGGTGTTGAGGACCAGGCCGGGAGGAGCGCCGGCTGAGCCGTCGTCGCCCGCCCTGAGTGATGCCGTCCGGCCGGCACTCGCAGGGCTGGTGGCCCGCACAGCAGCCGACCGGTCGGTTGCTGTGCGGGCCTGCCCTTGTCCACAGCGTTCTTGAGCCGGTGTCGTGTCGCTCGGGGCAGGGTACGCCCCGCCCTGGGTGGCATGAAGCCGACGGGGCGGGGGTGGGGATGAGTCGCGGGAACGTGGACAAGGGCTGTCTGGCGCTCGGGCTGGTTTTTCTGCCCTTCGGGCTCGGGCTCGGGTACGTGCTGGTGGTGGGGGCCTGGCGGTTCGGGCGCTTCCTGTGGACCACGGGCGTGCCACGGCTTGCCCAGGGCGATCCGATGGCGTGGACCGTCCTCGGCATGGTCCTTTTCTTCGTCGCGGTCGTGGTTCTCATTCACTGGGACGCAGGCCGGGACGGCCCGAACCCCCGGCCCGGCCGGGCGGTCCATCGGGGAGAGGACTGGCACTGGCAGCCCGATCGGATCGAGTACCCGCCGAAGCCGAAGGACACTTCCCGACGTCCGCCCTCCCCATGACCCGCCCCCTCTCGACGAGACGTGACAGGTGCGGGTCCGCCACCGGTCGGCAGCGGCCCGGATACGCCAAGGGCGTCCACCGTCAGGCAGACGACATGCCGTGCGGAGTGGGCGCGGCACCGCTCGCATGCTGCCGGGCACGCCACCGTCCGCTCCCCGCCGACGCCGCGGTTCCGAAAGGCGCGCGCCGCCCGTGCGCCGCATCTGCCTGTGGGATACGTCGCGATCCGGCTGTGGGACACGGCAGTCGTCCCTCGTCGTGGTTCCAGGGAGTCCGGAGTGGAATGGAGCAGTGGTCAAGAGGTGTGGGTGGGCTGGTTCAGCTCTCGCTGCCGTGGTTGAGACCGTTCCTGGCAGCGCTGCGGATCCGCTTGGTGCGGCCGAGTTCGGCGAGGATCTCGACGGCCTCGGTGTTCGTCCCGACGGCGACCTTGGACTGGAGCCAGTCGGACGACGCGAGCAGGTCGTCCGGTCGCCAGGGCAGCTTGAGCGTGACAGCGCGGAAGAGTGACCACTCCCGCAGGCGCCGGGTCAGGAAGGGGTGGTCGATCGTGGCCCGGGTCATCGCCTGCGCCCACTCCTCGTAGGCGGGACCGGGATGGAGATCGGCGGCTCGACGGTCCAGGTGTCGCAGCACGGCGGACCGGGCCATGGTCCGGTCCGGATCGGTGAGCACGCGGCTGACCAGTTCGGCCTCGTTCGGGCCGGCAACATGCCTCAGCCTGTCGAGGTGGACCGCGAAGCGGACGTGCTCGTCCGGGTTCTGCGGGATGTCGTGGACGTTCATGCGGCTCGCTCCTCGTACTCGATCAGAATGCCGTTCTCGGATGGTGCGCCCGCGCGAACCGCCGCCGACGCGGCACGTACGACCCCGGGCTCATGATCGGTGACGGTGCCACGGGCTCTTGGCGGGCGCTCGCCGAGGCGTTCCCGGCCGCCAGGCTGCGCAGGCTATCGGCCAGGGCGATCAGCTCCTCGGCACTGTCCAGACGGACGCCGAGCAGGGCCAGGACCCACGAGTGGGCCCGGCCGGGCCGGACCTCCGAGAGGACCCCGTCGGCCCAGACGTAGACGAGGTCACCGAATGACAGCCTGTGCGGGGAACGCAGCGGCAGCACCTCGGAGATCTTCGGTGACCTACGGCGCCACGGGGCCAGGGTCTTCGAGGAGAACCGCAGCGGACGGCAGGGTCCGGCACAGCTGGTCACCGTGGGTACCGACGCCGTGGATGTGGCCGACACCGTCGTCGGACGCCGGCTCTCCCCGATCGCGAAGCCCACCCCGTCCGCGCGCCGTGGCTCGGGCTCGTCCGGGTCGAGGTGTTCAGCCTTGATCACCACGCGGGCTTTCACCGGCTCCGCATGCTCTTGGGAGCCCAATGCCGGACACTCCTGTTATAGGACCCGCATTGTTTCACGCAGTCCGACGTGAGGGTGTTCGGTGTGCTTGATGTCCCGTTCTGGTTGTGGGGGGCATTCGCCGCGACGGTGGTGGTGTCGCTGGCGGTGGACCTGTTGGCCCATCGCACCGCGCACGTCATCGGTTTCAAGGAGGCGGCCGCGTGGAGCGGCCTGTGGGTGGGCCTCGCCCTGATTTTCGGTGCGGTCGTCTTCCTCGTGCTGGGTACGACGGCGGGTACCGAGTACACGACGGCCTGGCTGCTGGAGAAGAGCCTGTCGGTCGACAACCTGTTCGTCTTCGCCGTGATCTTCGCGTACTTCAAAGTGCCCCGGGCCTATCAGCACCGCGTGCTGTTCTTCGGCGTCATCGGCGCGCTCGTCTTCCGCGGGATCTTCCTCTCCCTCGGCGTGGCCGTGGTCAGCCGTTTCACCGCGGTGCTGTTCGCCTTCGCCGCGGTGCTCTTCTACAGCGCCTACAAGCTCCTCAAGGACGAGGAGGAGAATTTCGACCCGGGCAAGAGCTTCGCCGTGCGGATGCTCCGCAAGATCATCCCGGTGCGGGACGAGTACGCCGGGGCGAAGTTCTTCGTCAAGGAGGCGGGCAAGCGGGTGGCGACGCCGCTGCTCGCGGTGGTCGCCGCGATCGAGGCCGCCGACCTGATCTTCGCCGTCGACAGCGTTCCGGCCGTCCTCGCGGTCAGCGACGACGCGTTCATCGTCTACACCAGCAACGCGTTCGCCATCCTCGGCCTGCGGGCCCTGTACTTCATGCTCGCCGGGCTCCTGGACCGCTTCCACTACCTGAGCAAGGGCCTGGCAATCATCCTCGCCTTCATCGGCGTCAAGCTCGTCCTCCAGGCATCCCACAAGATGATCAGCCCCGACATCCCGGAGATCCCCTCCCCCGTCAGCCTCGCCGTCATCGTCGTCGTCCTGACGGGTTCCGTGGTGCTCAGCATCAAAAGGCCCGCTCCCGCGAGCACCACGGAACAGACCGGCGAACAGTCGGCCGCTCCCCCGTCCCCGGGGCAGCCCGGTCGGCCGCCCGCGGCAGATGATCCTGATCCCCCTGCCGGTCCGACGGATCGGGATGATTGACCTCCTCACCCATGGCAAAAAGTCGGAAAACTTCCCCGCATGCCCATATGGACATACAGTAAAGATATGGTCAAAAGGAAGCTTGAAGCCGAAGTGTATGAGTGTCCGGCCTGCAAGCAGTCCGTGCCGGTCGTACTGCACCGCCACAAGACCCTCGGTGTATTCGTCGCCGTACCGGGCCCGGGCACGTGCCAGAACCGCGACTGTCCCGACTACCGGTTGGACCCCAAACACAAACACCCCCCGGCCCGGTATTGATCCGAAGCCCTCGGACAGCCGGGGTGCGTCCCTGCGGGTGCGTTGCCCGGCGTAGGCAGACCGGGGCGTCACCGGGTGGCGAGGACGAAGCCGGCGGCGGCGACGCCGGACTCGCCTCGTTGAACAGTGCGCTCACCACGTTCGACCGGCAAGCGGATCCTTCATGTCCGAGGTGTCGAAGCGGTAGGACTCCGTCGCCTGGAGGTCACCCGGCTCACCTGGGTGCGGGCGAAGAGGGTGTGCCGGGCGAGGTCCGAGATCCGCCATTCCGCCACGAGGTCGGCACCTTCAGGGGCACCACCGCGCACGACGAACGGCACGTCCGGCCCGTTGAGTGCGAGCAGCGCCGCCCGGACCTCCTCCGTGGAACACGGGCCGTACCGCGGTCGGGGTGCTCGGTTCCGGTCAGCCTGGCGAAGGAGCCCATACGCTCAACCTGCGAAAGCTCCGGCCTCGACCACAACGCCTCCCCGCGGCGGGACCGGATCCGCCCGCCCGGCGCCGTCGCGCGACCGTCAGGTCCTCACGCGCCGCGGAGCACGGTCATCCCTCCTCAAGGTCTACACACGTTGCGCGTCCTGAGCGGGTGCCTGCGGGAGCCCGGTGTCAGGGCCGGGCCCCCGCAGGCTGTCGGAGGGGCGCGTCCGGGCGGTGGTGGTGATGCGCCTGACGGCTTCGCTCGTGAGCTGCCGGTCGTGCGGTGCGGTGTCGAGGGCGCGGTGAAGGGCGAGCCCTTCGACAAGCGCGTCGAGCTGGCGGGCCGTGTCGGCGTCGAAGTGGCGTTCCAGGAGTTGTCGGCTGCGGATCATCCACTTCCGTGTCAGTTCTCGGTACTCCGGGCGCCGGGCCGCGAGGGTGTAGAGCTCGTGGGCGAGGATCAGGTCGCGCTGCGGTCCCTCGGAGAGTTCGTGGATGAGGTCGGTGACCGCTTCGCGCGCCTGCTCGGCGCTGTCGGCCGCGTTCAGGTGCTGCTCGAAGAGATCGGCGACGTGGCCGGCGAAGCGGGTGAAGGCTTCGCGGAGCAGTTCGTCGATGCCTTGGAAGTGGTAGGTCATCGAGCCCAGCGGCACGCCGGCGCGGGCGGCGACCTTGCGGTGGGAGAGGCCGGCGACGCCTTCGTCGGCGATGTGGTCCAGGACGGCGGTGAGGATGCGCTCGCGGCGCTGCGGATCGGTGTGTCCGGTGCCCATGGGAGCCGGGGGCCTCAAAGGTCCCGGACGGGCCGGGCGGGGCTGCCGACCGCGACGACGTTCGCGGGGATGTCCTTGGTGACGACCGATCCGGCACCGATGACGCTGTTGTCGCCGATGCTCACGCCAGGGCAGACGATGACGCCTCCGCCGAGCCAGACGTTGTCCCCGATGGCGATGGGGAGCGCGGCCTCCAGCTTGTCCCGCCGGGGCTGCGGCTCCAGGGGGTGGGTGGGGGTGAGGAGCTGGACGTTCGGGCCGATCTGGCAGTCCTCGCCGATGGTGATCGCCGCTACGTCCAGCGCGGTCAGGTTGTAGTTGACGAAGGTCCGGGCCCCGACGGAGATGTTGCTGCCGTAGTCCACGTACAGCGGCGGTCGCACCTCGATCTCCTCGCCCGCGAAGCCGAGCAGCTCGCCGAGGAGGGACCGGGCCGCGCCGGGGTCGTCCAGGAACGCGGTCCGGTAGCGCTCGGCGAGCCGCATGGCGCGCCGCTGCCTCTCCGCGATCTCGGGATCGTCGGCGATGTAGAGATCGCCCGCGAGCATGCGCTCCAGGTTGGTGCGCGGGTCGTCGGCGAAGTGGTCCACCCTCATGCGTACGATCGTACGCTCCAGAAGGTACGTTCGTACACTCCGGTCCTCGAAAAGGGTCGGAGTGTCACCTCCTGCCGTGCGCGGACCCGTCAGCCCAGGTACCGCGCCACCGCTTCCTCGGCCTCGGTCACGTCCGCGTCCTCCGCCGCCCAGGCCACGTGTCCGTCGGGCCGCACCAGGACGGTCGTCCGGCGGTCGCCCGCCCAGTGCTTCACGGTCAGCCTCTCCTCGCGGACGACGGAGCCTTCGTGCGTCACGGGCGTGATCACGAGGAGGCCTTCGGGCGTCCGGCCCCGGACGGCCATGGCCAGTTTCCAGCTCAGGTTGGCGGCGTCCTGGAGGCCCGTGTTCATGCCCTGCCCGCCGGCCGGGGAGTGGATGTGCGCGGCGTCCCCGGCGAGGAAGACCCGCCCGACCCGGTAGTGCAGCGCCTGGCGCTCGTCACTGTGGAACGGGAGAGCCGGCGGGCGTCGTGCATGCCCTGGTCGGAGCCCAGGGCACGGCGGGTGATCTCCCTGACCTCGTCGAGGTCGAGCGGGGCGTCGTCGAGGACCTCGTTGCGGCGGTTCCAGCCCATGACCCGGTACCAGCCGTCACCGAAGGAGGCGATCATCACGAAGGCGTCGCCGCGGCCGTTGACGGCGAGGACTCCTTCGGGCTTCTCCGCCGGCCGGATATCGGCGAGGATCAGCGACTTGATGACGGAGGAACCGGGGAAGTCCAGGCCGATCGCCTCCCGCACGGCGCTCCGGTGGCCGTCGGCGCCGACGACGTAGGCCGCCCGGCGGGTGACGACCGTCCCGTCCGCGCCGCGTACGTCGAGGTCGACCCCCTCGTCGTCCTGCCGCAGCCCCACGACCTCGCTCTCGTGGGCGAACTCGACCCCGACCTCCCGGGCCCGCCGCTCCAGGAGCCGCTCGACCTCGTACTGCGGGGTGACGAGCAGGAACGGGAAACGCGAGGGCAGCGTGCCCAGGTCGAGGGAGAGGCGGCGGAAGAGCCGCAGGCCGGTGACGGTGTCGCCGGTGGCGAGGAGTTCGTCGGCGAGGCCGCGGGCGTCGAGCTGCTCCAGGGTACGGGCGTGGACACCGAAGGCGCGGGAGAGGTTGCCGATCCCGTGCGGTCGTTTCTCGACCAGGGCCGCGGCGACACCGGCGACGGCGAGGTCACCGGCGAGGAGGAGGCCGGTGGGGCCGGAGCCGACGACGATCACGGAGCGGTGGGTGGCGGTGGGGTTCACGGTGGCCTCCTGTTGCCGCGCCTGCTTGCCGTCACTCGCGTACGAACGTTCGTTGGCCAACGCTTGTTGGCAAGAACATCGAGGTGTCCGGGAGGGAGTCAACGCGCGCTTCGCGACCGACGGCTACGAGCGAGCCACCGTCTGCGCCATCGCCAAGGACGCGAACATCGATCCGTCGATGGTGATGCGGTACTACCGCAACAAGGAGGGCCTCTTCGCGGCGGCCGTCGCCATCGACCTGCGGCTGCCGGACATGGGCGGGGCGGACCACCGACGGGACGCCGGGCGGATCCTCGTCGAGCACTTCCTCGACATGGGGGAGAACGACGAGGTCCTCACCGCCCTGCTACGGGTCTGCGTGACCAACCAGGCCGGAGCGGAGCGCATGCAGAGCGTCCTGCGGGACCAGCTGCTGCCGGTCGCCCGGCAGGTGTGCCCCGACCCCGAGCAGGTCCCGGCACGGGCGGTGCTCACGGCGTCGCAGCTCCTGGGGCTGGCGCTCACGCGGTACGTGCTGCGCATGCCGCCGGCGGTGGAGCTGACGCGGGCGGAGATCGTGGCATGGCTGGCACCGACGATCCATCGGTACCTGACCGCCCCGAATCCCTGAACCTCCTGACGTGTGGCGGTACGACAACGGCAGGGCGGGCCGGCTGAAGTCGGACCATGCGGTCGCCAGGACGTCGACGCGGACCTCGATCGCGAACCGCTCCGCCTCGTCGTCCTCGATCGGCATGAGGCGCTCCCACGGCTCCTTGCCGAACGGGGCGGCCTCCACCGGCGTTCTCCCTCTTCCGTCTCTCCCCCGCCCGCGATCAGTCGCACCTCGTCCCGGGTCTCAGCCCCGCGCGGGGTCGGGTCACCGCCCGTTCAACCGCATGCATGGACCTCCCTCTTTGCCTGGCAGCGGAAGAACGGGCCGCTCAAGGAGACCCGTACGGGCATGGGCTTGCCCGCTCGGCCGTCCGTCACGGTCTGGCAGGCGTACTCCTTCATCTCCCGCTCGACGGGGACGAGAACGGCCCTGGGAATGTTGTCGCAGCGCACGAGATCGGGCGCGTAGGAGACGTAGACGGCGTTGGCGGCACCGTCCCGGGTGAGGATCGCCATACGGGGTTCGGCGCCCCACTTCAGGTCGTTCGGCGCGTCCGGCAACGTGTGGACGAGGATGTCCCACTCGACCTTCAGACCCTCCCACGTGCTCACGCACACGGCCCGGTCCCCTTCCTTCGCCTTGAGGGACGCGGGGCATCGGGCCGTTGTCGTGCCGTCCGTGTTGGCCATGTCGAGAACCTTCTCGCGCAGGCCGAAGGCGACGGTCTCGTGGAAGGCGGCACCGGGTGGCGGCGACGGGTGCAGTCCGCCCGTCGGTTCCGGCACCGGCTTCACGATCTTCTGGGGCAGCTCCGAAAAGACGGGTTTCGGCTCGGAGGCGTCCTCCGCACCGGACCCGCACCCCGTGAGCAGCAGGGCGAGGAACCCGGCAGCCGCGATCATCTTCATGCGCATGGCGGAAACAGTAGTGACACCGACCGGCCCGCCGCCGCCTGGAACAGGGGCCAGGATCTTCACGGCAGCCGGCGGCACGCGGTCACACTCCCGTGGTGGAGCCGGGGCGGATGATCATCAGTACGGTGACGGTGGCCCACAGCAGGTTGAAGACGCCGGTGAGCATGGCGAACCGGACCGGTCGCGGGGAGTTCGGCACCGGTGCCGCGGGGAGACCCGTCAGCTCGGCAAGGGCGCGGTCCTGGCCGGGCAGGATGAGCAGGGCCAGGACGCAGGCGGCGAGCGCGGTCAGCAGGATCGAGATGATCAGCCAGGCGTCGCCGAGGACGCCGAGGCCACTGGCCGTGACGAAGCCGAAGAGGGGCACGGCCACGCCGACGCCCGCGTAGACCCGGCAGATGCGGTGCAGTGTCCGCAGGGTCGCCCGGGCGTCACCGGCGTCACCGGCGTCGACGGTGCCGAGAGCACGGCGCAGCGTCGCGGGGAACATGCTCGCGGCGACGGTGACGGGGCCGACGGTGATGATGGCGGCCAGGACGTGCAGGGACAGGAAGAGCTTGTTCACGCCTGGCGCCCCGGGGCGGTCCGGCGCTCGCCGGTGACCTTCGAGGACGGAAGGCGGCCGGCCTTGGAGGTGCCCCGGAGGGTGTCGCCGTCGACCGTCACGTCGAACGCCAAGTCGAGCCGCATGGGCTTGGTGATGGACTGCTTCCAGGTGAGGCGGTCGCCGTCGAGGACGATGTCGCCGAGCGGTACCTCCTCGCCTGCTCCATGGGCGACGCCGGTCAGGACGGCGTCCTGCTCACGGAGTTCGACGACGGCCTTCATCCTGCCGATAGGGGTGGAGACGGACAGGTCCCAGGTGCCTTTGACGGACATGTTCTTCCTGACTGTGGTCGAGCGGATCGGTGAGGGGGTGGAAGGTCAGAGAGTGGCGGGGGCCGGGCCCCGGGCGCGCCAGACGGTGCCGCGCCGCTCGTGGGCGAACAGCTCCTCGACGGCGTGGGCGATGCGCGGGCCCAGCTCGCGCTCCAGCAGGTACAGGCCCAGATCGAGCCCGGAGGTCACTCCGGAACCGGTGATCAGGTCGCCGTCGTCGACGACACGGGCGCGAACCGCGTGGGCGCCGGTGGCGTCGAGCATGTCCAGGCCCAGGTGATGGGTGGTGGCGTGACGCCCTTCCAGCAGGCCCGCCATGGCCAGGACGAGGGAGCCTCCGCAGACGGTGGCGACCGTGATGTCCGGGTCGTCCATCGCCCGCTCGAGGAGTGCGGGGAGCTCGGTGGTCAGTGTGCGGCCCAGCAGTACCGGGATGAACTCGTCCTGCTTCCGTTCACCGGCGCCCGCCTTTTCCTCGGGAACCTCACCGACGCCCGCCTCCCCCTCCGGAATCTCGCCGGCGCCCACCTCTTCCTCGGGAACCTCACCGGGCTCCCCCACACGGCCGGAGGCGCCGGGCACCAGAAGCACGTCCGCCCGCTCCAGGTCGAGGGCGCCCGTAGCGCGCAGTGCCAGCCCTCCGGTGCCGCTGATCACCTCTCGGGGGCCTTCCGCGGAGACCAGCTCGACGGTCACCGCACCGCCCGACGCCATACCGCCGGCGTACAGCACCTCGTAGGGGGCGATGACGTCGAGCGGGTCGAAACCGTCGAACAGGACGACTTGGATGTGCACGGGCGTTCCTTCGGGATCGTTCTCTCTCCGGCGCCTTGGAGTCAACCTTCTGCCGATCCGGCCGGACAGTGGCATTAGTGACGGCTTTCAACGGAAAACCGCCATGGCCTTCCGAGAGCGTGAGAAGCGCCGTGAACTGGGACCACGCAGGTACCGGTTCCACTTCTTCGATCCGTGGGGAGATAGGTTTCAGCCGTGCACACCGTCGCCGTTCTCGCGCTGGACCAGGTGATCCCGTTCGACCTGACCACGCCGATCGAGGTCTTCTCGCGGACCCGCCTGCCCGACGGACGGCCCGGCTACCAGGTGCGTGTGTGCGCCGAGCACGACGAGGTCGACGCCGGGGCCTTCGCCCTGCGTGCCCCTTGGCGCCTGGAGGACCTCCGGGACGCGGACACGGTCATCGTGCCGGGCGTCACCGACGTCACGGCTCCGCTCTCCCCCGCCGTGCGTGACGCGCTGCGGGCGGCCGCCGCCGAAGGCACCCGGATCGCCTCCATCTGTACCGGCGCCTTCCCCCTGGCCTCCACCGGGCTCCTCGACGGGCTGCGCGTCACGACCCACTGGCAGGCGGCCGGACTCCTGGCCGCCCTCCACCCGGACGTCGACGTCGACCCGGACGTCCTCTACGTCGACAACGGCCGGTTCCTCACCTCGGCCGGCGCGGCCGCGGGCCTGGACCTGTGCCTGCACATGATCCGCCGGGACTACGGCTCGGCGGTCGCCGCCGACGCCGCCCGCCTGTCGGTGATGCCGCTCGAACGCGAGGGCGGGCAGGCACAGTTCATCGTCCACGACCACACCCCCACGCCGCAGGGCTCCGAACTGGAGACGCTGCTCACCTGGCTTCGGGAGAACCTGGCCCGCGACCTCACGCTGGCCGACATCGCCACGCGGTCCGGGACCAGCACCCGGACCCTGATCCGGCGGTTCCGCGACCAGACCGGCACCACCCCGCTCCAGTGGCTCCACCGGGCCCGCATCCGCCAGGCACAGCACCTGCTGGAAACCACGGACCACTCCGTGGAGCGCATCGGCGGCCAGGTCGGCTTCGGCTCTCCCACCACGTTCCGCGACCGCTTCAAACGCACCACCGGCGTCAGCCCGCAGACCTACCGGCGCGCCTTCGGCTGAACCGGAGGCCGAAGCGACCGCTGACCGGTGTCAGCCGGCGGAGCACCGGCTGGGCGTACGCCGCCACCAGCCCCGCCGTCCGGCCGCGGCGCCGGCCGGGACCGTGGCAGTGCCGGTCAGCGCGGTACGGCTTCGCGCAGGTCCCACCACCGGTCGTTCCACCGCCACCATCCGGCGGAGTCACGCTCGGCCCAGGTGTGGACGAGTCGGCCCTCGTCGTCGCCGAGGACGAGTTCGACGTGTCCGTTCCAGCGGGAGGTGCCGTCGAGCCGGGTGTACCGGCCCGGCGGCGGAACGGGGAAGGGGCCGGAGGCCAGTCCGCCGGGACGGAGGACGCAGTGGTCGCCACTGAGGACGACCAGGGCCTCGTCGGGCAGCGGCACCGCGGCGCTCACCGGGGTGTGTTCCTCGTCCAGGACGCGGCGCCAGCGTCCGGTGGCGGGGCCCGGGCTGTACAGGAGGGTGCCCGACCGGTCGATCGCGACGAGGGCGCCGCAGGCCGCCCCGGGCCGTACGGACACCAGGCCGGCGGGGGCGCCGGGCAGCGGCGACCAGGACGCCCACCGTCCGTCCTCCTCCTGTCCGCGCTGCCAGGTACCGCCGTCCCGGTCGACGGCGTACAGCCGGTGCGGGGTCCACGGGGCGCCGGTGGCGGCGATGTCGGTCAGCGGGGCCGTGCCGGGCGTCGGCCCGTCCTCCTCCCACGCCGACCAGCCCCCGTTCGCCACGGCGGTCTCCGGGTCCGCGGCCAGTTCCCGCCGCCACAGCCGCCCGTCGCGGCCGAGGAGCCACAGGTACTGCCGGTACGACGCGGGGGACCCCACCGCCAGGGCACGGGCGGGAGCGGGGGCGTCCATCCCGTGCCATCCGCTCCAGCCGTCGTGCACGTTCCAGCCGTGACACAGGCCTCGGGAATCGGCGGCGAAGACCTCCAGGTGGGGATCGCCGTAGGAGGCCACCGCGAGCGTCGCGTGCGGAAGCAGGAGGGTCGGGGCGGGCGGCTCCGTCGTCGCCAGGTCGCGCAGCCGCCGCGCGGCCTGCCGGGCGGTCGGCCGGTCCCGGGGGTCGGGCGACAGCAACTCCCTCACCAGGGAAGCCGTCACCGGGTCCGCGCCGGTGTCCGCGAGCATGTCCACGATCTCGCCCGCCAGCCGCAGCGCCTCCTCCTCGCGCGGCACGGCGAGACGTGAGGGAAGCCTTCCGAGGAGGCACTGTCCGAGGACCATGCCGAGGGACCACATGTCGTCGGCGGGCCGCACCTCGCGCGGTCCCGGGCCGGGCGCCCGAAGGCGCTGCGGCGACATGTAGGAGGGCGTGCCGCCCAGGTCCCACGCGACGGTCTCCCGCAGGGCCGTGGCCACGTTGAAGTCGGCGATCTTCCACAGACCGCGACAGCGCACGATGTTGCCCGGCTTCAGGTCCGCGTGCACCAGGCCCCGGCCGTGCACGTGCTCCAGGGCCTCGGCCACGCCCGCGAGGACCGCGGCGGCCTCGTGGGGCGGCAGCGGGCCGGCTGCGTCCAGGTGGTCGCCGAGCGCGCGGTCGCCCAGCTCCATCACCTGCACCAGACAGCCGGCGAACGGCCCTTCCGGCGCCAGGAAGGCGTCGACGTACGCCACCGCGTGCGGGCATCCCATCAGTCGTTCCTGGATCCGGATCTCGTCCAGCGCGCGCCGGCGCTGCTCCGCGTCCCCCCGGACGTGGTAGATCTTCACCGCTCGGTGCTCGACGTGCCCGTCCAGGCCCGGCCGCACCCGTCGGGCGGGAAACACCCGCGCGAACTGTCCGCTTCCCAGCGGAGCGGCCTCGTCGACCAGCCATTCCCCCACCCGAGTCTCGGTCACGGCGGGACAGTACACCCGGGGAGGGCCGTTCAGAACTCCCAGGACGCATCCGCACCCGGTGAACGTCACAGCCGGGCCCGGGTGCGAGCACCTCGTCGTACGTGCCCTTGCCGTATTCGCCCTGCGCCGGTCCGAACCGCGGGGACCGGTGAATGATCGAGGCTAGGCTTGGGACATGTCCGGTCCGACGTTGGTGATCGAGTTGGCGGAGCCGCTCTCGCCGGCTGTGCTGCGGGAGTTCCGCGCGTTGGTGGTGGAGCTCTCCTCCCGCTTCGACGAGAAGCGGCCCGGCTTCTTCGACGTCAACGTGCCCGCGGAACGACTGGGCGTCGAGGACGGGCGGGAGGAGGACTGGCGAAAGCCGTTCCCGCTCTCACTCCTCGGCGACACCCCCGCGGACGAGGGGCTCACGGCTCTGGTGGGCTTCAACCCGGGGCGTGAGGACTGGCATCGGCCTTTCCACGTCTACTTGATGGGCCCGGATGTGGGCGACGAGACCACCTTCGAGGCCGAGCACGCGGACGAGCCGGAGGTGGAGGCCGTCCTCGGCTTCAGGCCGACCCATGCCGTCAATGTCAGCGCCGGCTGCAATCGCGAGATCGACCACGTGGCCACGGCCCTGCTGACCGCCGCCGTCATGGACGTCATCGGGGGCGTGGCCAAAGCCGAACTGCTGGACGGACAGGTGGCGGTCGTCGCCGGTCTTCCGGGGGTGTCGGGGATCGCGGACGACGACTGGATGGCGCTGGGAACGGCGGAGTTCCTGCGGGCCTGGGCCGAAGACCCCGCCTTCCGGCTGGTCAAGTAGCCCGGGCGGATCTGCTGCGGAGGCGGTGCCGTGCCCGGGAAGCACGGCTCCAGCACCTCTTCGGTGCCGCCCGGCTTGGTCGCACGGTCGCGGCCGAACGGTGTTTCCGCGTCCTGGTCCGACGAACTCCTACGCGACCCAGCAGTAGACGCTCTGGTTCCGGCGCCGGGCGCTGCCGACGAGAGCAGCCAGATCGCCGATGATCACGCCGGCGATCCGGCTGTCGATGTCCTCACCGTTCTCCGCACACAGCTGAGCCCACGAGGCGGCGACGTCGCGCAACCTGGAGTGCCCGGCGCCCACGAGCGCGGTGGACAGGCGGGGCGAGAGCGCGAAGACGACGCACCCGTCGTCGTCCTGGCCGGCGACGATCCGGGGCTCGCCGGCTTCGACGAGTTCTTCGAAGCCGGCGCCGATCAGAAGGCCTTCCCATTCGACCACGGCCTCTTCGGGATCGAAGTTGCCGAAGGAGAGAGACTCGAATCCCTGTCCCGGCCCGGTCCGGAGGACCAGACCCGCCGACGTGTCGTCCGGCGCCACGAAGAACTTCACGATGGTGCTCACCCGGGCATCATGCCCGACCGCCCGCAGCCTCGACCGACCGAGCGGGTCCTAGAAGACGCCGCCGTACTGGGACTCCGCGAGGGCGGCGGCGCGCTGGTCGCGGAAGTTCGTCACGTACGCGTCGTGCATCTCGGGGCCGGCGTACTTCAGAAGTGTCTCGTCGTTGGCGGTGAGCGCCAGACCGGTGTACGGGTGGCTGCCGGTGAAGACCAGTTTCTGGTCCTTCACGCCCTTGTACGAGCCCTCGATCAGCAGGTACTTGGTGTGGGTGGCCGTGCCGGAGACCCCGGGCGCGGCCGGGTTCGTCACGTCGTCGTTCTCCAGGCGGTGGAGGGAGATCTTCCCCTTCGCGGTCGACCGCGTCAGCCAGTACGCCGTCTCCCGGTGCGTGCCGACGGCCGCGTAGTCGGAGAGCTTGCCGTAGACGACGTCGACGTAGCAGCCCGCGTCGGCGAGCGTCCACAGCTTCTCCGCCACGGCCGGTCGCGAGATGTGCCCGTTGGCGATGCGGATCACGGTGCGGCCGTCCGCCGTGCCGTGGCCAGGGGTGTTCCCGTGGCAGACCGGAGCGGTGGTCCCGTCGGCGTTGGGCACACGGGTCTCGACCATGCTCAGGATGTTCTCGACGACGTCGGTCGAGGAGCGGGGGAAGAAGTAGCCCTTGGCCTGCCCGGCCTCCACGTCGATCGCCAGGTCGCTCACCGTCTTCGACCCGTCCGGCTGGGCCTGCGAAGCGGCCATCAGGTCGAAGTAGCGGACGTAGCCGGTGTGCAGGCCGGCGTTGTCGGTGACGGTCATCGCGTCGTTCCAGCCGGACTCGCGGTCCCACGTGGTGAGGTTGCCGGAGGACTGCACCACGATGTTCTCGACCACCGCGCCCGTGGTCGGCGAGCCGCTGCCGGTGGAGCGGGAGAACAGGAAGAACTTGTTGTGGTTCACGCCGCTCGTCCCCGCGGCCAGGCACGGCCGGCCCGCGGCGCACACCCGGAACCACGACGTCTGGCCGGGCGCGGACTGCGTCGCGAAGGCGGCCTGGAACTTGTCCCGGACCGTCTTCCCCGCCGTGCCCATCCAGGCCGCGCTGATGCTGGTGTCGTCAACGAGGACCTGCACGTTCACGTTCCGCTGGTGCGCCTTCACGAGCTGGTCGGCCAGCCAGGACGACCCGAACGCGTACAGGGATATGCGGATGGTCGATCCGCCGGGGGCGCCGTTGACGAGGCGCCCGAGGTGGCTGAGGATCGCGCCCTGTTCGGCGGTCGTGCCGGACGGCTTGTTGAAGACGACACCGGTCTTCACGTACGTCTCGTCCTGGGCGGTGGCGGACGGCGCGCCGGCCGCGAGGAGGCCCACGGTGAGGAGGGTGGCGAGGAGTCTTTTCTTGATCACGGCCGTCACCATACTGCCGGACGCGTGGGCCGCCGCGACGCGCCGAGGTCCACGGGGCCCCAGGAATGCACAGCCCGTACTCGTGTCGCCGACGAGGCAGGTCGATGCCGCGTCGCACGTGACCGCGTGCGGGCGGGCGGTCACGACCGTTGGCGCGCACCGGGTGATTCGATCGGTCAAGTTCATTGCGGAGTAAGGGAGTTGACTGGCCGGTATTACGGTGTTGTGGCCGGGTGCCCTAACCCGCCGGGCCCCGGTGAGGCCCACGCGTCGAGGAGGGCGCGGTGGGAGCGTTCATCCACGGCCGGACTGGCCTGCCTCGTCCCACTGACATAATCCGGTCACAAGCGGGGGCCGGTCGATCGGTCCCGGCAGTCGACCGCCCGCAGGAGGGTGCACCCGTGACCGCACACGAGACGACCGATCGCCTCCTCCTCGGCTGCATGGGCCTGGGCGGCGGCTGGGACGCCTCCCCGTACGCCCCTGCGGACATCGACGCCGCGGAGGCGGCGATCGAGGCCGCGCTGGAGAGCGGGATCACCGGGTTCGACCACGCCGACATCTACCGGCACGGAAAGGCCGAGGCGGTCTTCGGTGAGGTCCTGGACCGTTCGCCGGGGCTGCGCGAGCGGATCACCCTCCAGTCGAAGTGCGGCATCCGGCTCGCCGACGGGGACCGGCCCGGCATGTACGACCTGCGCGGCGCGACCATCGTCCGGAAGGTCGAGGAGAGCCTCGCCCGACTGCGCACCGACCACCTCGAAATGCTCCTGCTGCACCGCCCGGACCCGCTCGCCGACCCCGCCGACGTCGCGACCGCCCTGGAGTCCCTCCACCGGCAGGGGCTGGTGCGGCGCTTCGGCGTGTCCAACATGAGCGCGCCGCAGATGGCCCGTCTCCAAGCGCATCTCGGCCTGCCGCTGGCGGCCAACCAGCTGGAGATGAGCCTGTTGCGACGTGACTGGCTGGAGGGCGACGTCCTCGTCAACACGCCGGCCTCCGCCGCGAACGGTTTCCCCACGGGCACGGTCGAGCACTGCCTGACCCACGGCATCGCCCTCCAGGCCTGGGGCCCGCTGGCCCAGGGCCGCTACAGCGGGCGGCCCCAGAGCGAGGAGGACCGGGCCACCGCCGCGCTCGTCGCCGAGCTCGCCAAGGCCAAGGACACGACGCCGGAGACGATCGTCCTGTGGTGGCTCCAGCGCCACCCAGCCCGTATCGCCCCCGTCATCGGTACGACCAACCCGGCCCGCATCCGCGCCTGCCGCGACGCCGCGACCACGACGCCCGAACTGACCCATGAGGAGTGGTACAGCCTCTGGATCACCGCCCGTGGGGCGGCTCTGCCGTAGGGGGCGTTCCCCGCCCGGCCGGATGGTGGATTCTCACTCCTGGAGGGCACAAACGCACCCGGCGTCCGGCGGCGGGCCTCCCCCGCCGGACGTGCGAGGATTGCGGCGTCACGCAGGTGACGATCTTGAAAAAAGGGGGGCTTGCACGCTCATGTTCCATCGTTCCGCCCGCATGCTCTGCCGCGGCTCGTCGAAGGCCGCGGAGACCGTCATCCCGAGCGCCGGTCCCGATCCCGTGGAACGCACCGGTTCCGCCGTGCTGCCGCGGTCCGGAGACGAGGGCCTCGCGTCATGTCGCTGACCCGCCGCACCGTTCTGGCCGCCATGGCCACCGCTCCGGTCCTCGCCTCTGTCGAAACCGCGCAGGCACACGCCGGTCAGGCTCCCCCCGCGACCGGCGTCGTCGCCGGAAACCTGGCCGGGTACAGCCTGAACGCGGGAAACAGGTTCGACCTGCGGGCCGAACCTGTCGATCTGTTCGGCCGGGAGATCCCGCTCAAGCAGGGCACGGTGCACCAGCAGGTCGCCTTCGACCCGGTCACGGGGCTGGCCTACGTGACGCAGGTCATCAGCGACGGGCGCCGCCTGGCCGACGAGCCGGCGGCGGTTCCCGGCGCCGAGCGCGGCCGCCGGGGCGACCTGTGCGTCAACGAGGTCGCCCCTGACGGCAGCGTGGGTGCCGTCATGTACCTGAGGGGTGTCGGCCACGGAGGCGGACTCGGCGTCGAGCACGTCGACGGCCGTCCCGTCCTGTGGCTGGAGACCGACGCGGACCCGGTAGCCGACGGCTTCACGTACGGCAAGCGCATCGGCCGCGTCGCGTTCACCCCCGACGCCGTCGTCGATGCGGGGAGCGGCCTGATCGAGGTGTTCGACCCCGTCCCGGGCTCCTCCCGCACGACTCCGTCCCTGGACGTCGACCACGGCCGCATAGGGGTGCGCCACAGGTCCTCCACCGGCAAGGACGAATACCGCGTCTACGACCTCGACGCCTTCAAGAGCCGTGTCTTCACCCCGTTGTACAGCTTCCCGTGCCACTACCGCACCCAGGCCTGGTGTCTGTACGGGGACCTCGTCCACCAGAACGAGGGCAGTGCCTACAGCGATGCCAACCTGCGCCCCGGCAACTCCTGGTGGAACGTCTACGACATCACCACCGGTCTGATGATCGAGCGGAGCTTCAACACCACCGCTCTCGACCTGCCCCACCGCGAGACCGAAGCCATCACCGTCCGCACCACGCCGAACGGGCCGCAGCTCGTCTTCGGCTTCGCCACCAGAGAACCAGGACCGCGCCGCATGGCCCTCTACGGCATCACCGGCACCACCGACGGAACCGGCGACCACGTCCCGTGGACCGATCTGGAGTACGACGCCGGCGTCTACGCCCCCAACTCCTCCCACTACGTCCCGCAGTACCGTCAGCTCGGCGATCGCGTCTACCTCCACCTCCGGCTGTCGCGCAAGAACAGCACCCCGTGGACCAACGGCGAGACGGTCCTGACCCTCCCGCCGCACATTCGCCCCCACCGGACGCAGGGCATGGTCGGTCAGATCACCGGCTCCGGGATCTCCGATTCGCTCACCATCCGGTGGGAGGTCCAGACCGACGGTGCGCTGCGCATCTACGACCAGCGCGGGTTCACCGGCTGGATCGGACTCGACGCCGGATACTTCGTCAGCTGATTCCTTTCGGACACCGGGCCGCGCGGTGCGGTGGGTGCCCGGCCGGTGCGGTCGGGTGCCGACTCCTCGGCGCGGCCCGGTGGGGTCCGGTCTCCTCGGGGCCGGGCACGTCCCCCGCCGCGCGAATCCCACCGATGAGTTTCCGGAGCGGGACCGGTCTGCACGGGTATGAAGACTCACACGCTCGAGACAGCCGGCGCGGACCTCGTCTACGACGTTCGCGGGCCGCTGCCGATTGCAGACGGACGCCCGCCGTTGTTCATGATCGGGCAGCCCATGGACGCCGGCGGCTTCGCCGCGCTCGCCGCGCGCTTCCCCGAGCGGACCGTGGTCACCTATGACCCGCGCGGGCTCGGACGCAGTACCCGCAAGGACGGGCGGGACGATCACACGCCGCAGACCCAGGCCGACGACGTGCACGCCGTCATCGAGGCCGTCGGGGCCGGACCGGTCGAGATGTTCGCCAGCAGCGGCGGAGCGATCACCGCGCTCGCGGTCGTGGCGGCGTACCCCTCGGACGTGACCACCCTGGTCGCGCACGAGCCGCCGCTCATCACCCTCACGCCGGACGGCCCGGCGGCGGTGCGGGCGCGGGCCGGGGTCCGGGAGGCCTACGAGGAACGCGGATGGGGAGCCGGGATGGCCGCGTTCGTGGCCATGACCTCGTGGGAGGGAGAGTTCACCGACGCGTACTTCGCACAGCCGCGGCCCGATCCCGCCGCGTTCGGCATGCCCACGCAGGACGACGGCTCGCGCGACGATCCGCTGCTGTCCGACCGGTCGTGGGCGGTCAGCGACTACCGGCCGGACACCGAGGCGCTCGCCTCCGCGCCGACCCGCGTCGTGATCGCCGTGGGTGAGGAGTCCGAGAACGTGCAGACAGGGCGCACTTCCGTCGCGACCGCCGAGCTGCTCGGACAGCGGGTGACCGTATTTCCGAGCCACCACGGCGGTTTCTGCGACGGAGAGTTCGGTTATCCGGGAAAGCCGGACGAGTTCGCGCACCGACTGCGCCAGGTCCTCGACGGTGCTTCGTGAGCCGGTCGCCGGCCGAGTAGTCCCCTCCGCTCCGGGTGCTCCGAGTGCTCCGGAGCGGAGGGTTCAGCCGAGGAGTTCGGTGATGCCCTTCCGGTAGGAGGTGACGGTGAAGTCGGGGAAGCGCGCGGTGAATTTCGAGGTGCTGAAGATGTTGTCGCCGCGGTAGCGCGGCAGTAGTTCCTCGACCTCTCCGAGCGGTTTGACGAAGCGGCCGCCGAGGGTGAAGACGGCCAGGGGCAGCACGGTGGAGCGGATCCGGCGGCCGGTGACCTCTTCGGCCACCCGGACGAGCTGGGCGTAGGTGAGGCGGTGGGGGTCGACGGGCAGGTGCCAGGTCTGGCCGTAGGCGTCGGGGGTGTTGCCGATCAGGGCCATGGCCCGGCTGGCGTCCGGTGTCCAGATGAGGGACCGGACGGTCTTGGCGCTGACGGGGACGAACGGCTTCTTGCCGGCCTTGATGCGGTCGAAGACGAGCGAGTTGGTCAGGCTCTTGGTCTTTCCCGGGCCGTAGAACTCCGGTGCCCGGCAGATGACGGCGTCGACCGTCCCCGCCGCCATCGCCTCCAGCAGGGTCGTCGCGATTCGCGCGCGCACCCGGCCCTTGCGGCCGTTGGGTGCGAAGGCAGTGGACTCGGTCTGCGGGGTGGTCGTGCCGGGGTACATGTAGGTGTTGTCGAAGAAGACGAGCTTGGTGCCGTGCTCGGCGCAGGCGTCGATGACGTTGCGCATCATGACGGGGAACTGCCGCTCCCACAGCTCCGAGTCCATGGGCAGGCCCACGGTGAGGTAGGCGACCTCGCTGCCCCGGACGGCCCGGTCGGTGGCCTCGGGGTCGGTCAGGTCGGCCTTGACGAGCTGGTCGGTGTCGTGAATCTTCACGGGATTGCGGCTGACCAGCCGGATGTCGCGGGTGAAGCCGCGGTACAGCTCCCGGGTGAGTTCTTCGCCGATCGGCCCGTTGGCGCCCAGAACCGTGTGCATGGAATGGATCACTCTTTCGTGTCTGTTTGTGTGCTTGTCCGCTGTTTGTCTACTTGATGCCCGGAAGCCGCTTGAGGATCTTCAGGCCCGCGGTGACGAGGCGGGCGTAGCAGGCGGGGTCGATTCCGTCGGGTGCTCCGACCGGGAGGACGTGTTCGACGGCGACCGCATGTCGGCGTCCAGCAGGGCTAACCCCACCGGCGCCTGTGACACCAGCTGGTCCGAGAACGCCAGCCGGTCCTCCACGTCGTGCAGCGTGGTCAGGTCGACGGCGATCCCCAGCGCGTACACGTCCCCCAGGTCGTCCTGCAGCCGTACGTTGCGGAACTCCACAAGCCGGGTCGTGCCGTCCCTGTGCAGGACGGGGAACGTCCCGGCCCAGCTCCGTCCGGTCGTCATCACCGTGGCGAACAGCTCCACCGCCCGGTGCCGGTCCTCCTCGCCGAGCAGGAGCCGTGCCGCGTACCGGCCCAGCGCCTCCTCTGCGGTGTGTCCGAAGACGTCGGTGGCCTGCGGGCTCCAGAACACGATCCGGCCGTCGACGTCCACCACGACAGCGGCGACGTTGAGGAGGTCCAGCAGGCTCCCCGTACCCTGTCGGCCCGCGTCGGTGTCGGCCCCGGCGGCCCCGGGACCACCGGTTTCGGGCGGTACGCCGTCGGTCATCGCACGCTCCCTCCGCGCCCGGACCCCGGCGGCGCGCGGGGCGCCGCCGGGGGAACGCCTCCGTCCATGCTGCGCCTTCATCGGGGTCGCGGGCATCCCGGAGGGCGGGAGGCTCAGGTGCCGTCCGCCTCGCCGCGCGTCACCCGCCGCTCATTTCGCGCCGTTCGCCGCTCCGGCCCGGGCGAGCTGGTCGAGCATGTCCTCCATGGAGCGCTGTGCGGGCCGGTAGCGCACGCCGAGGCTCTTCCGGCTCTTGGTGGTGTCGCCCCGCAGCTCGAAGCCGACGTTGCGTCGCAGGTAGCCGCGTTCGAGCCCGGCCGCCGGCGCGAAGGCGACGGCGAGGGCCTTCGGTACGGCGTGGCGCGGCAGCGGGTACCGGTCTCCGTAGGCGGGCAGGAGCCTGCGCGCGAGGTCGACGATGTCGGTGCTCTCGGCCATGAGGAGGTGACGTCCCCGGGCCTCCGGGAGGAACGCGGCCGCCAGGTGCGCGTAGGCGACCTCGCGCACGTCGACGACCGCGACGGCGACGCGCGGGGCGCCGAAGCGGGCCTCGCCGCCGGTCATCTGCCGCACGATGGTGAAGCTTTCGCTGGTCGGGTCGGCGTTCAGGGCCGGGCCGATCACGAGGCCCGGGTTGACGGTGACGAGGCGCCAGCGGTCCTGGGCCTCCGCGATGCGCCACGCCTCCTTCTCGGCCAGGGCCTTGGAGAGGCTGTAGGGCTCGCGGGTCAGGGACGAGGTCGTGTTCCAGGTCTCCTCCGTGATCGTCCGGCCGGGGATGCGAAGGATGTCCTCGGCGTCTCCGATCATCGCCGCGACGGAGCTGGTGAGCACCACGCGTTCGACGGTGCCGACGTCGTTCGCGGTGTGCAGCACGTTGCGGGTGCCGTGCACGGCCGGGTCGACGAGGTCGCGCTGCGGGTCCCGCACGGCGCGGACGAAGGGCGAGGCCGTGTGGACGACGAGCCGGCACCCCCGCATGGCTTCCCGGTAGGAGCCCTCGCGCATCAGGTCCGTCGCGAACAGGCGCAGGGTTCCGGGCGAGGAGTCGGCGGCCTCGACGAGGTGCCGGACCTTGTCGTTCCTGCCCGGGTCGCGGACCGCCGCGTGGACGGTGGCACCGGCGTCGAGCAGGCCTTTCACGATCCAGCCCGCGACGTATCCCGTGGCACCGGTGACCAGGACGGGCGCACTCGTGTCGACGGGCAGGTCACCGAGGTCGATCCGGGTGTCCATGAGGTTCCTTTCCTCCGCGAGGCACGCGGGTTCTCCGTGGGGCATGCGGGCTCTCCGCAGGGCGGTGCGGGTCTTCCGCAGGGCGTGTGGGTCCCCCGCAGGGCGTGCGGGAGCCGATGAGGCCAGGTGCCGATCGCGGTGTGCGGTGGGCCACATCCTATGTTGACAGTGCTCACTTGCGCACCTACTGTGCGCGGCGCAGCCGGCGCCCGGGCCTGCCGGACGTACGGCCGTCATCCGGGCGTCATGCGACTGTCGCTCCGCGCCTTCCCTCCGCGCCACCCTCGCCCTTGGAGACGAAGCCGCGCATGGACACTCCTCTCGCCACCGCATTCCTTCCGCTCGCCCTGCCCGTCGGCATGATGCTGCTGACCGCCTCGCCCGGCGGGACGACGGCGAACCTCTTCGGCGGCGACGTGGCACTGAACGTCACGCTCACCGCGGTCAACGCGGTCCTGGCCATCGTGACGCTGCCGATCATCACCAACCTCTCGCTGCGGTACTTCGAGCCGGACATCGGCCCGGACGGCCTGGGGCTGCAGTTCGGCAAGGTGCTCCAGGTCTTCGCCCTGGTGCTCGTGCCGGTGGCGATCGGTCTGGCGGTGCGGCACCGCTCGGAGGCGTTCGCGCGGCGCATGGACCGTCCGGTGCGCCGGCTGTCGATCGTCGTCCTCGTCGCCGTCATCATCGGCGCGCTGGTGGCCGAGCGGGACGACATCGTCGACCACCTCCTGGAGGCGGGACCGGCGGCACTGGCCTTCTGCACGGCGAGCCTCACGATCGGATACTTCGCGCCGCGCCTGCTCAAGCTCGGCAAGCGGCAGTCGATCGCCTGCTCGATGGAGATCGGCGTGCACAACAGCGCCGTCGCCATGACTCTGGCGATCAGCGTGCTCGGCAGCGTCGGCCTGGCGGTGCCCGCCGCCGTCTACGGCGTGCTCATGTATCCCGTCGCGGCACTCGCGGGGGTGCTGATGACCCGGGGGTCCCGGCCCGCCGAGGAACCCGCCCCGGTGGTCTGACCGGACCGATGCCCGTCGGGACGCTCCGCCGAGGGGCGGGCTCTGCGCCCCGTGTTCGTCGCGTCACGCGTTCTCGTCGTTCACGAGCAGGATCTTGCCGAGGTGGCCGCCGGCCTCCATCAGGCGGTGGCCTTCGGCGGCCTCGGCCATCGGGAGGGTCCGGTCGACGATCGGCTTCACGATGCCGCTCTCGATCATGGGCCAGACGTTCTCCTGGACCTGGGCCACGATCTCGGCCTTGTCCTCCTTCGAACGCGTCCGCAGGGTGGTGCCGTGCACCGAGGCCCGCTTGAAGACGATCTCGGCGAGGTTGAGCTGCCCCTCCAGGCCCTTCTGCAGGCCGATGACGACCAGTCGCCCGTCCGCCGCCAGCGAGCGGACGTTGCGCTCCAGGTAGTCGCCGCCGACGACGTCGAGGATCACGTCGTAGGGGCCGTGCTCGGCGAAGTCCTCGGTGCGGTAGTCGATCGCCACGTCGGCGCCCAGCTCCCGGGCCCGGGCCGCCTTCTCCGGGCCGCCCACCGTGGTCACGACGCGGGCGCCCAGCGCCTTGGCGACCTGGATCGCCGTCGTGCCGACACCGCCGGCACCGCCGTGCACCAGAAGGGTCTCGCCCGCCTTCAGTCCCGCGGTCATGACGAGGTTGGACCAGACCGTGGCGGTGACCTCGGGCAGGCCCGCCGCCTCCACCAGGCCCACTCCCCGGGGAATCGTCAGGAGCTGACCTGCGGGAACGGCGACCCTCTGCGCGTAGCCGCCGCCCGTCAGCAGGGCGCAGACCTCGTCCCCCACCTTCCAGCCCGTGACCCCCTCGCCGACCGCGCCGATGCGCCCGGAGACCTCCAGCCCCGGATACGGCGACCAGCCGGGCTGCAGGGGGTAGAGCCCCCAGCGCTGCATGACGTCCGCCCGGTTCAGGGCGCTGGCCGCCACCTCCACGACGACCTCGCCGGCACCGGGCGTCGGGTCCTCGACCTCGACCCACTCCAGAACCTCGGGACCACCGTGCTCCTTGATCGACACAGCCTTCACGACAACTCCGTTCCACTGCTTCCACTGCCGAGATGAGGAACTCGCGCCCGGGGAAGGCGGGGCCTCCGTCCCGGGGACGGCGATCCGGTCGGGCCGGATCGCCGCGAGCCCAATGTATGCACCACTCACATTACCCGAGGCAAGTGAGCGGCGCAAACATCTGATGCGCCTGATGCGTACCCGCTCGAAGCGGGACGGTGCGTTTCGGGTGGCGGCTTCTGCCGAGAAGGATGAGGGTGGGCATGCGTGACGACGAAAGGCAGACCGCGATGACCGAGATCCGACCGGCGACGACGACCGACTCCGGGGCCCCGGTGGAGAGCGACGAGCACTCGCTCACCGCGGGTCCGGGTGGACCCGTCCTCCTCCAGGACGCCTACCTGATCGAGCAGATGGCGCAGTTCAACCGGGAGCGGATCCCCGAGCGCCAGCCGCACGCCAAGGGCAGCGGGGCGTTCGGACACTTCGAGGTCACCCATGACGTCAGCCAGTACACCAAGGCGGCGCTGTTCCAGCCGGGAACCCGCACCGACCTGGTCGCCCGTTTCTCCACGGTGGCCGGAGAGCGGGGCAGCCCGGACACGTGGCGGGACCCCCGGGGCTTCGCGGTGAAGTTCTACACGTCCGAGGGCAACTACGACATGGTCGGCAACAACACGCCGGTCTTCTTCGTGAAGGACCCGATGAAGTTCCAGCACTTCATCCGGTCCCAGAAGCGCCGGGCCGACAACAACCTGCGCGACCACGACATGCAGTGGGACTTCTGGACCCTCTCGCCCGAGTCCGCGCACCAGGTGACCTGGCTGATGGGCGACCGGGGCGTCCCGCGCACCTGGCGCCACATGAACGGGTACACCTCCCACACGTACATGTGGATCAACGCGTCCGGCGAGCGGTTCTGGGTGAAGTACCACTTCAAGACCGACCAGGGCATCGAGTTCTTCACCCAGGACGAGGCCGACCGGATGGCGGGCGTCGACTCGGACTTCCACATGCGGGACCTGTTCGAGCACATCCGGGACGGGGACTTCCCGTCGTGGACGCTGCACGTGCAGGTCATGCCGTACGAGGACGCGGCGACGTACCGGTTCAACCCGTTCGACCTCACCAAGGTGTGGCCGCACGGCGACTACCCGCTCATCCCGGTGGGCCGCATGACGCTGGACCGCAATCCCACCGACAACCACGCCGAGATCGAGCAGGCCGCCTTCCAGCCGAACAACTTCGTCCCCGGCATCGGCCCCAGCCCGGACCGGATGCTGCTGGGCCGGCTCTTCTCGTACGCGGACGCCCACCGCGCCCGCATCGGCACCAACTACCAGCAGCTGCCGGTGAACGCGCCCGTCGTCGACGTCCACACCTACTCCAAGGACGGCGCGATGGCCTACCGGAAGACGTCCGATCCGGTCTACGCGCCGAACTCCAAGGGCGGGCCCGCCGCCGACACCGAGCGGTACGGCAGCCCGCCGAGCTGGGCCGTCGACGGCGAGATCACCCGGACCGCCTACGTCTCGCACCCGGAGGACGACGACTGGGGACAGCCCGGCACGCTCGTGCGCGAGGTCCTCGACGACGCGGCCCGCGACCGCCTCGTGGACAACGTCGTCGGCCACCTCCTCGACGGGGTGAGCGAACCGGTCCTGGAGCGCGCCTTCGCGTACTGGACCAACATCGACCCGACCGTGGGCAAGCGCATCGCCGAGGGGGTCCGCGCCAAGCAGAAGTCGTAGGCTTCGGAAGGGAGCCGTAGGGCCCGGCGGAGGAATCCGGGCCCGCGAGAACGACGTACGACCGCGCGACGAGCGCTTCGATGCCGCCGGTGGCCCTGGAACGGGTCACCGGCGGCATCGTGCCGGGCGTCGGCATCGACCTCGAGGCCCGGTCAAGCCGTCCGTGGTGCGTCGCCCTCGAAGAGCATCCCTCGCAGGCGTTGGGAGCGCAGGACGAGGAGCATCTCGAACCGCCGGTCCGCGTCGTCGAGATCGTCCCCCCACAGTTCGCGGATCTGGCGAAGACGGTAGCGGGCGGTCTGGGGGTGGACTCCCAGCCGGTCGGCGATGTCCGTGGCGCTGCCGGAGGTCTCGATCCAGGCCAGAAGGGTCGCGGCCAGGCGGCGCGCCCGGGCCGGGCCGACGCCCCTCAGCGGGGTGAGCAGGCGGAGCGCGGTTTCGTCGATGAGGCCGGAGGAGGGCAGCAGGATCAGCTCCTCCGCGTGGTCGGTGCAGCGCTGGACCTCTCCGCGGGGCAGGAATCCTTCCTGGATCAGCCGCACCGCGCTCTCCGCCCAGCGCAGCGAGGCCCGCGCGTCCGCGAGGGGCACCGCCGGTCCGATCGCGCCCGACCAGCCGACGGCGGCCCGGCGGATGTGGTCGACCCGGCCGGCCTCTTCCGGGGCGGGAACGAGGACGCGCGGCTGCTCGCTCTCCATGTCGAGCAGGATGCCCCGCCCCAGGGCCGGTGTGACCGCCTCGCGCGCGGGCGGGATCAGCAGGCCGACGGCGACGGTCTCCGGCATCTCCCACGCGATGGGCGTGGAGAGTTCCGCCAGGGCCGTCGCGGGATCGGAGTGGCGGCCGGACAGCAGTCCGTCGATCAGCTTCCGCCGCCACCGCAGGCGCTCGCCCTCCCGCCCGGCCACCGCCCCCGCGTAGCCGCGGACCGACTGCTCGACCAGTCCTTCGAGGTACGTGAAGCCGGTCTCCGCGAGTTCGTACATGGCGGGCGCGGCGATGCCGATCCGCTGGCCGATCTCGGTGAACCTGCACCAGGCGAGTCTGAAGCCGAGCCGGTACACGGCTTGGAGGACGTCGAGGCTGCGTCCGCTCAGTCCTTCTCCCCTGCCGAACTCCTGGAACGCCCCCGAGGGCATACGGGGGACGGCCTTCTCGGGCGCGAGGTGGGGGACGAAGCCCTCTATGGCGTCGCGGATGCCGATCAGGGCCTTCGGCTCGCCGGATTCGTCCTCCACGAGACGCAGTTGCGGGAAGTGGGAACGGACGGCGCGGAGGATCGTCTCCGCCAGGCCGGCCGACTCGGCCAGCGCGGAGGCCGCGAACCGTTCCACCTGCGACGTGGGCACTTCGCTCCAGGCAGGCCGGTTCGTCGGTCCGGTGCCGTCGTGTCGAGGACGGTCCGGGAGGGGTCCGGTCGGATTCCTGGGTGACACGGTCGGCTCCTCACACTTCGGATCGGGCACGCGCGGGCTTCGCCCGGTCCGTCGGCACGGCGGACTGTGGGACGACGGACCGGACGAAGCCCGCGCGTGGCGCGGATACTGCTCGGACGACCGCTGTTCAGCGCATGCCGACCGTTTTCATCACCCTGAGCGCGTTGCCGAGGAGGACGGTCCAGGTTTCGGGGCTGATGCGGGCCGGCGGGTAGAAGCCCTGGAGCCGCTGGTGGGCGACGGTCTGGGCTTCGGTGTACTTGAGGATGCCGTCGGCGCCGTGGCGGCGGCCGAGGCCGGAGTCGCCCATGCCGCCCATGGGGGCGTCGATGCTTCCCCAGGCCGCGGCGAAGGCCTCGTTGACGTTGACGGTGCCGGCGTGGACGCGGGCGGCGACGGCCCGGCCCCGGGCGCCGTTGCGGGACCAGACGCTGGCGTTGAGACCGTAGGCGGTGGCGTTGGCCTGCGTGACCGCGTCGTCGATGTCCCGGTAGGTGTAGACCGAGACGACGGGCCCGAAGGTCTCGTGGGAGTGCAGGGTCATGTCGGGGGTGACGCCGGTGAGGATGGTCGGCTCGTAGAAGAGCGGGCCGAGGTCGGGGCGGGCCTTGCCTCCGGCCAGGACGGTGGCGCCCTTGGCCACGGCGTCCTCGACGTGCTCGGTGACCGTCCTGAGCTGGGCGGGGGTGGTGAGGCTGCCGACGTCGACGCTGTAGTCGTACGCCGCGCCGATCCTGAGCTTCTTGGTGCGGGCGACGAACGCGGCCACGAACTCGTCGCGGATGGACTCGGCCACGTAGAGGCGCTCGAAGGAGACGCACAGCTGTCCGGCGGAGGGGAAGCAGGCGTTGACGGCGCCCTCGGCGGCCTTGTCGATGTCGGCGTCGTCCAGGACGATCATGGGGTTCTTGCCGCCGAGTTCGAGGGAGGCGCCGATCAGGCGCCGGCCGGCGTCGGCGGCGATCTGGCGTCCGGTGGCGGTGGAGCCGGTGAACATCATGTAGTCGGCGTTGTCCATCAGCGCGCCGCCGATGGAGCTGCCCCGGCCGATCACCATCTGCCACACGCCCTCGGGCAGGCCCGCCTCGTACATCAGGTCCATCGACCACAGGGCGGTCAGCGCGGTCTGGGTGTCGGGCTTCTGCACCACGGCGTTGCCGGCCATCAGGGCGGCGATCGTGTCGCTGGCGGCCATGCTCAGCGGGTAGTTCCACGGCGAGATGACGGTGACCACGCCCTTGGGGTGGCGCAGTTCGGTGGTGTGGGTCAGGACGGGTATCGCCCCGCGCCGCCGCTTGGGGCCCAGGTACCTGGCGGCGTTGCGCGCGTAGTAGCGCGAGACGATGCCGATGTCGACGACTTCGAGGAAGGCGTCACGGCGGGTCTTGCCGTTCTCGGCCTGCATCAGGTCGAGCGCCTGGTCCTGCCGGGCGAGCACCAGGTCGTGGTAGCGCAGCAGGACCTTCTTGCGCTCCGCGATCGGGGTGGCCGCCCAGGTCTTCTGCGCGGTGCGGGCGCGGGCGAACGCGGCCTCGACGTCCTCGGGGGTGGAGACGGGGAAGTCGGCCAGTGGGACGCCGGTGTAGGGGGCGGTGGTGGTGACGCGCGCGGCGTTCGGCGCGGCCGAGACCCGGGCGGTCAGGTGCTGGAGGAAGGCGGAGGTGAGGGACAGGGGAAGGCTCGGGCCGCGGACGGCCGCCGGGCCGGTGGAGGTGGTGACCATGACGGGGGCTCCTCTTGCTCTGCTGTTACTTGCCGCGGCTTCGGACCGAGGTGGGGACCGGCATGTGCAGGGCGGCCTGGCCCTCGGTCATCACGTCGAACTGGATGGTCCGCTTCGGCCGCAGCGAGCGCAGGTCGTCGGACATCCGGCCCTCGCCGAGCCGGAGGGAGACGCCCTTGGCGCTGCGCGTCGTGCCGGCGTTCAGCACGTTGGTCTGGTTCAGGGTGGAGTGCCAGGCGCCGTCGATCGTCGTGTACGAGGTGAGCGAACCCACCCGCTCGCCGCTCGCGTGGGCGGTCTGCCTCGGCGTGTCGGCCAGGAGGGCCAGGTCCACTCCGCCGGCGTCGTTGGCCACGCGGGCGGTCGTGCGGAGGTCGTTGATGTCGACGTCGAGGCCGGTGACCCACTTGGGGAAGCCGTAGCCGTCGTGGCCGCGGACCTGCGCGATGTCCGAGTTCACCGGCAGCGACAGCACATATGCGTTGAGGTGCTCGTTCTTCAGGCCCGAGACCAGGTCGAAGAAGCCGAGCCTGCCGTGCCGCGCGGGCTTCACGGCGATGCCCACGGCGGCCTCGGTGTAGAAGTCGATGTCACACACGTCGTAACGGAAGAACATGACCGAGATCAGCCCGAGGCCCGGCGCGAGTTCCAGCGGCGAGAGCTCCTCGGGCAGCCGGGCGCGGATCGCGCGGGTGGGCGCGAGCATCGTGAGCCGGGCGCTCGACATCGTGTAGTAGAAGTTCGGCGTCAGCGTGGGGCCGATCGGCGAATCGACCTTGATCTTGGGCAGCTTCCGGAAGAAGTCCACTCCGCTGACGCGGGAGTCGCGGGCGATCGCGTCCAGATCCGGGGCCATCCGGTACCGGTCGTACAGACCCCCCTCGGGGACGGTGACCTCACGGCCACCCAGGTCGACCTTGACGGTGCTCTGCTGCGACGAAGACACGGGGGAATCCCTCACTCTCATGTAAGCAGTGTACACATGACTATAAAGCCCCATGTGAGCACCGTCAACAACGGGGGCGGGATCCTTGCCGACGGACCTCGGCGACGAGGCCGGCCACCGGTGGGGCCGATCCGGGCCGCACGGCGCGGATCACGTCGACTTCGCCCTCCGCGTCGCGGTCAGCCAGGCGCGGTAGCGGCGCAGGGCACGGCGCTGCTTGCGGCGTTCGGACATGAGGGCGAGCGCCGGGCTCGTACCGAACCTGGTGCGGCGACCGCGGGCCAGGCGGCGCATCTGGTGCCGCACCCGGGCCATGCTCGCGGCGGAGGCGAGGGCCTTGTCGGACCAGGTGACCGGCTCCATCAGGCGGTCGGCCTCGCGGTGGTTCCTCCATCGTTCGGGCAGGTCGGGGGTGAGGGTGAGGGCGGTGCCCATGCCGACGAGCGCCACGCCGTTGTGGAGGACCCGTTCGGCGGTGACGCGGCGGGTGATGCCGCCGGTGAGCATGAGGGGGAGGGTGCTGGTCCCGACCAGATCCGTGGCCAGGTCGAGGAAGTACGCCTCGCGGGCCCGGGTGCTGTCGTCGGCGGGGCGGCCGGTCATGGCCGGGCTCTCGTAGCTGCCGCCGGAGAGCTCGACCAGGTCGACGCCGAGGGGTTCGAGCATCCCGATGACCTGGCGGGCGTCGTCGGCGTCGAAGCCGCCGCGCTGGAAGTCGGCGGAGTTCAGCTTGACCGCGACCGCGAAGGACGGCGGGACCACACCGCGGACGGCGTGGACGACGTCGAACAGCATCCGGGCACGGTTCCTGAGCGGTCCGCCCCACCGGTCGGTCCGCTTGTTGACCAGGGGGGAGAGGAACTGCGAGAGGAGATAGCCGTGGGCGGCGTGGATCTCCACACCGTCGAATCCCGCCCTCTCGGCGCGGTGGGCCGTGACGGCGAACCGCGTCACGGTGTCGTCGATCTGCCGCGGGGTCATGGCGGTCGGGCGGCCGAAGCGGCCGCTGTGTCTGCCCAGGCTGACGCCGATGCCGGACGGGCCCCACACCACGCCGGGCATGTCGGAGGCCACCTGCCGGCCGGGGTGGTTGATCTGCATCCACACCGCAGCGCCACCGGACTTGGCGGCCCTCGCCCATTCGGCGAAGGGCTTCAGGGGCGAGCGTTCGTCGAGCACGATGCCGGAGGGGGCGGTCAGCGCCTCGGCGTGGACCATGACGTTGCCAGTGATCAGCAGCCCGGCGCCGCCGGCGGCCCAGCGCCGGTACAGGGTGAGTATCCGCTCGTCGGGGAGCTGGCCGTCACCGGCCATGTTCTCCTCCATGGCCGCTTTGGCGATCCGGTTCTTCAGCACCTGACCGGAGCGGAGGAGCAGTGGCGAGAACAGCTCGCTGGTCATCCCGTTTCCCTCTTCCTCGTGGATCATTTAAGATGTATGCACCATTCACATCGGAGCTGTGAGTGAGCAGTGGACACATCGGGAGAGTGAGTGCGACGCATGTCACGGAACAGCACGTACCATCACGGTGATCTCCGGGCCGCCTGCCTGCGGGCGGCGCGGGAGCTCCTGGAGGAGGACGGCAGCGCGGGCCTGTCGCTGCGCGCGGTCGCCCGGCGCGCCGGGGTGTCGGCGACGGCCCCCTACCGCCACTACGCGGACCGCGAGGCGCTCGTCTCCGCGGTGGCAGCGGAGGGGTACCGCGAACTCGCCGAGGACCTGACGGCGGCTCACCCCGCCCCGTCGACGCCGGACGACCTGGCCGCCGTGGCCGTGGCCTACGTCCGGTTCGCGCTGGAGCACCCGGCCCTGTTCCGGGCGATGTTCGCCGAGCCCTGCGACCCGACGAGCGAGGAGCGGGTCGCCGCGACCGCCGCGATCTCCGCGTACGTCCACGGCATCGTCCGCGACGCCTTCCCCGGCGTCGACGACCCCGACGCCCTGGCGACCACGGTGTGGGCCCTCGTCCACGGCCTCGCCTTCCTGCACCTCGACGGCAAGCTCGACACCTCCACGCCCGAGGCCGTCGCCCATCAGGTCCGGACGTCCGTGTTCGCCCTGTTCGCCGTCTCTCCCGCGATCCAGGAGGCGATCACGGCCGGCTGACGCGCGGGGACGGAGGCGCTCCGCGCGGACGCGGCCGGGCGGTGGCCTCACCGGTAGGTGAGCATCCGGCGCCGGTCCCCGGCGAAATGGGCGTGCTCGTTGAAGGTCAGCAGAGTGGTCCCGGAGCCTCCCACCACCAGGGTGGTGACGGAGGCGTTGACCGCCACGCGGTTGAGCGCGACCGCGCCTTCGTCCGGCAGCGACAGCAGCGCCCCGCACACCGCGGCGAGCAGGCCGGCCGAGGTGAACACGACCGCGTCCCGTCCCCGGCCGAGCGTGGCGGACAGCTCGGCCAGGGCGGCCCGCGCGCCTTCGGCGAACGCCGTCCAGGTTCCGCCCCCGGCGGGATCGGGGTCCCTCATCCACTCCGCCAGGGCGTGATCGAGCAGGTCCTGCACGGACCGTTCCCCGTCGGGCGGTGGGGCGTAGCGGTCCAGCAGGGCGAGGTGGTCGTACTCGTTCCAGCGCGCGTCCCGGTGCAGCGGCCCGTGGAACCCGGCCGCTTCGGCGGCGATGCGGGCCGTGTCGCGCTGGCGGTTCAGGGTGCCGGCGACGAGGTGCGGATCGCGCAGTCCGCGGCGGGCGAGTTCGTGGCCGACGACGGAGGCCTGGGCGCGGCCGAGGTCGGACAGGACGCCGTAGTCCCTCGCGGCGCCGGACGCCTGGCCGTGGCGGACGAGACAGATGAGAGGCATGGGGGTACTCCGGCTTGTCAGCCGCCACTGGCGCGGCGGATGGTGGAGCGGCAGCGGTGCTCCAGGTGGTCGACGGCCGACCAGAGGTTGCGGAAGGCCGGGTTGCGGGTCTGCTTGTGGTGGTAGCGGTGGTAGATCTGCTGGGCGATCACCGCGAGCCGGAACAGGCCGAAGGTCTCGCAGAAGGGCCGTTCGCCGGCGGACGGGCCCGCCCGGCCCCAACCGCATACCGACCGGTACGGATCCTCGGTCATGGCCGCCGACCTTAGCCTGTCGAGCATTGCTCGACAAGCCGCCGGACACCGCTCGGCCGCACCCGGAATCCCCGCGCCCCGCACGGCGGATCGGGGCGGTTCGCTTGATGTTGACGCCGCTCACTCAGGAAGCTAATGTACGCGTCGCGCACATCGGGTGCGTCGATCGCCCGCGCCCCACCGAGCCCGTCTCCGAGTCCTGAACCTTCGCGGCCGTCACCCCGTCCCGAAGCCCGACCGGGCGCGGACCGACAGGAACGAGGGTCGAAGCCGGCACCTGGAGCACCCGCCGTGGGACACGGGCCCGGCTTCCCGGTCCGGACCGGCCTGGGCGTCGGACGGGCCCTGGTGTCGCATCGGACGGCATCCGCCTCGCGTCGGGGAGGTGGTGGAAGTAAATCGGTGGGTTGCCGGAGGGGAATCCGTCACGATCGCCGGATGGGTGTAGTGGACGCGGTGGCGGGCAGAGTCGCCGGCGGGGCGACCGTGACGTTCCGGCCCAGCGGTTCCTCGATGGTCCCGCTGATACGCAGTCGGCAGCAGGTGGTCGTCGCTCCCGCCGATCCGTCGAAGGTCGAAGCCGGGGACATCGTCCTCGCCCGTGTCGCCGGTACGGTCCACTTGCACCTGGTGTCCTCCGTGGACCGCTCCAGGAAGCGGGTGCAGATCAGCAACAACCGTGGTCGCGTCAACGGCTGGACCAGCCACGACCGTGTCTTCGGCATCTGTGTGGCGGTCGACGGCGTCCCCCGGTCGGGAGTCGCCGGCAAGACGCTCACGGCCGGTTCCGACGACTCCTCCTGAGCGAGGCGTCCCGGCGGCACCGGGCCGCCGAACCGTGCCGACGCGATCGCGGACCTTCATGAGCCGCTGGATCGGCACCCGAGGCCGGCGCCTCCCATGGACCGTGGCACGGGGACGCGCGGCTCATTCCTCGGGCGACCGCTTCCCCAGGATCCTGCCGATGACGGCTGCGGCCTGTTCCGGGTGTCTCCTCAGCCATGTGCCGAGGTGCGCTCGTACGGTCTCGGCGACGCCGGTCCGTACCGCGGCACCGTCCAGCGTTCCGAGGGTGGCGCCCGAGAACTCGGGTCGGTCCAGTTTCACCGATACGACCGCCGTCAGGCCGTCGCCGATCCGGTCCGTGCCGAGATCGGGGGTCGCCTCCGCCAGAACGCGCCGCTCCCTCGCGTACGTGTTGATCGCGGACGCCAGTCCGTCTCGGAATCCCACTGCGTGCGTGCCGCCTTGGGGCGTGGGCGCGCTGTTGGCGTAACTGCGGAGTCGCGCTTCGCGGGTGTCGTTCCATCGCAGGGCCACCTCGATGGTCCCGGCGATCCGCGGGTCCTCCCGCTCGAAGCCGATGACGTCCGGGTGTACAGGGGCTCCCGCCCCCGCGTCGAGGAAGGCGACGAAGTCCCGGGCTCCGCCCGGGAACAGGAACCGGGTCGACCTGGGTTCGCTCGAAGGGCGTTCGTCGGTCAGCGAGATGTCCAGGCGCCGGTTGAGGAAGGCCAGTTCCCTGAGGCGTTCCGCCAGCGCCGTGAACGAGTGTTCGGTCGCCCCGAAGATGTCGGTGTCGGGCCAGAAGGTGATGGTGGTCCCGCTCCCGGTCGTCGGTCCCACGCCGACGGGCGGGGCGAGCGCGACACCGCGCGCGTACTCCTGGATCCAGTGGACTCCCGCGCGCCGCACCTGAGCCGTCAGGCGGCTCGACAGGGCGTTGGTCACGCAGGGGCCGGTGCCGAAGAGGCTCGTGGCCACGGCGTGTCGGCCGCCCGGCTCCGCCCCGGGGTGCATACGGGTCAGGAGGGCTTCGAGCCCGGGAGCTCCGGTGTCCCCCGCGACTTCGACGGGCACACCCGGCCCGTCGTCCGCGACACGTACACCGCCGTCCGACGTGAGAGTGACCTCGACGGCACTGGCACGGCCGGCCAGGACTTCGTTCACCGCGCCGCCGACCACGTCGAACACCATCTGGCGCAAGCCGCGCTCGCCGACCGAGCCGATGTACATCCCGGGCCACTTCCGAACGGCCTCCAACCCCTCCAGCACCTCGATGCGGACGGCCCCGTACCGGTTGGCGTCGTCGCTCATAAAGTCCTCCCCCAGTGGTGTCCCCAGCGGAGCACCAGCCTAGGTGGATCCGAATGAAATGCCAGGTCAGAGCCTGTTCTTCGGGAGCGTGAACGGGCTGGTGAGCACCTGCTCGGCGAGGGTCGGCCAGAGGGGTGCGAGTCGTCGTCGAAGGACGGCCACGGGCCTGTGGAGGCCGCGCGGGGACCCGTTCTCCCGGCTCCCCAGGCCCCTGATTCCGATACGTCGGAAACCTGCGAGGAACACACTTGCGGCCTGTCCCGCTCCCGGTCGCGGTGTTGGACCCGGCGGCAACGGCCGCGCTCCCGGATGTTCTTGAGCGGTGGTCGGATGTGGCTGCGGTGGCCGTGGTGGCTGTTGTCGCGTCACGTCGGTGAGGCCGTCGAACGCGGTGATCGGGCGGTTCCGCATCCGGGTGCGGGTTCGGGCCGGCGGAGTCTCGACAGGAGCTGTGCGGTGGCGAGAATGGAGGACCACGTCACGCGAGGGGGCAGCGTGTATGCGCGTATCCGGCAGGCCGGCGGCAGGTCCCGGGGTTGGGTGAGGTATCTGGCGGCCGTGGGGGCCGGTGGTTCCGCGGTGGCTCTCTCCGCCCTGTGGACGTCGGGGCCTCTGGCCGCGGGGATCGGTGCGGCCGTCACGACCGTCTACACGTTCGTCGCCGACCGCGTGCAGCCGCGGGAGGTCCAGCCGCACGAGACCGCGCTGCTGCGGGGCGCGTCGGGACGCGTTCCCCGGGTCGGGAAGGTGGACCGTCCCGAGCTGGCCGGCGTTCACCCGGCGGACCGGCATCCCGGCCGTCCCTCGTCAGCGCCTCCCTACATCGAACGCGACGTCGACGCCGCGCTGCGCCGGGCCGTGCGGGAGAACGGCTTCGTCCTCGTCGTCGGCGAGTCGGCCGCGGGCAAGACCCGTCTGGCGTACGAGGTCGCGCGCTCGTGCTTCCCCCGGCACGCGTTCGTGCGTCCCATGGCCAGGCCGGCGCTCGCCCACGCCATCGAGGTCGCGAGCCGTCGCCGCCGTGCCGTCCTGTGGCTGGACGATCTCGAGAACTATCTGGGCGCCGACGGGGTGACGGCATCCGCGCTGGCCGAGCTGGTCTAGGGGCGGCCCGGGCGGGTGGTCGTGCTGGCGACCATGCGGTCGCAGGAGGTGCGTCGTTACGAAGCCCGTGAGGAGAGCCGGCTGACCGGGTCGGACCGGGACGCCTGGCGCGTCCAGCGGGAGGTCCTGCACCTGGCCACGCGGATCGAGTTGCAGCGCCACTGGTCCCCGGAGGAGATCCGGCGCGCCAGGGCGCACGAGGGGGATCCGCGCATAGGGCTGGCACTGGGCAGCTGCGACCGGTTCGGACTCGCCGAAGTCGTCGCCGCGGGACCCGAGTTGCTGGCGGCGTGGCACAACGCCTGGGCACCGGGAGCCAATCCCCGGGGAGCGGCGATCGTCGCCGCGGCGGTGGACTGCCGGCGCTCGGGGCTGCGGCGGCCGGTGAGCAGACAGTGGCTCCAGGACCTCCACCTGCCCTATCTCGCCGCGCGGGGAGGACCGGATCTGCAGCCCGAGCCCTTCGACGAGGCGATGCGGTGGGCGTGCACGGCCGCGTACGCCACCAGCGGGCTCCTGATCGGAAACTTCAGTCAGGGGTACACGGCCTTCGACTACCTGTTGAACGCCCCGCGTCTGCCCGCGGTCCCGGACCATCTGTGGGACGCCCTCCTGTCCCGGGTGGAGGCGGGGGACGCGTACGACATGGGACTCGTCGCCCATCAGACGGGGCGGTCGGCCCGGGCGACCACGGCTCTGGAGCGGGCTCGGGAGGCGGGCGTGGAGGGGGCTGATTTCCTGCTGGCCATCGCGGTCGGTGACCGCGGCCGCCCGCGGGAGGCGGCCGGAATCCTCGCCGGCATCGTGCGGCGCAGACGGGCGCGGTGGGGCCCCCGTCACCCCGAGACGCTGGCGTCGGTCCACCAGTGGGCGTTCTTCACCGGTGAGGGCGGCGACGCGGCGGCGGCCGCGGCCGCTTTCGCGGATCTGGTCGCCGAGACCACCGCCGCCCTGGGGCCCGAGCACACCGACACGCTCGCCGCCCGGCACCAGCGGGCCTACTTCACCGGGGAGGCCGGGGACACGGAGTCCGCCGTCCGGCAGCTCACGGCGCTCCTGGAGGACCGGACGCGACTGGACGGCCCCGACCATCCGCAGGTCCTCGCCGGCCGGCGCAGCCTCATCTGGTTCTCCGGCGCGAACGGGGACCTCGCGGCCGCCGAGCAGCAGGTGCGGGACCTCATGGCCGATGCCCGGCGGACCCTGGCGGCGGACGATCCCCACCTGCTCGCCATTCGCAGCACCCGGGCGGACTTCGCCGCCCGTGCCGGCCGGATCGACGAGGCGATCGAGATGTTCACGGAGTTGGCGGCCGAACGCGGCCGGCTCCTCGGTCACGACCACCCGCACGCCCTCCACACGCGTCTGCAACGCGCTCAGGGGCTGGTGAGCGCGGGGCAGCACGGCCGGGCGCGGCAGGAGCTGGAGCGGATCGTCGAGGACGCGCGGCGCGTCCTGGAGCCCGGGCACCGCCATCTCGTCCTCGCGCACCGCGTGATCAGCCGGATCCAGCCGCGCTGAGGGACGTGCCCGTGCCCCGGGGCCGATGGCGCCGGCCCCGGGGCGGTGGGGTGCGGGATCAGTAGGCGGTCGTGACGGCGGCTCCGGTGAAGCCCGCGGCGGCGTGGAGGCTGATGAAGTGGTGGCCCGCACGCGGATTGGTGATCGTCAGGGTGTGGTCGTTGCCGGGGCCGGTGGCACGGCTGACGTACGAGGACGTGGTGGCCCAGTTGCGGTCGCTGTGGTAGAGGTCGGCGTTGCCGGTGCCGCCGCTGACGGTGATCTTCAGCCGGGTGGTCCCGGCCGGGACGTCCAGGTAGAGGTAGGCGTAGTTGCCGGTGGTGGCGGAGAGGTTGCTGCGCCGGCAGTTCTTGCCCAGGGTGCGGACGTCCGCGCCGGTGCACTCGGCGGCGGCGGGCGTGCCGGTGACGGTGACCGACCGGGTGGCGGTGGCCGTGGCGCCCTTGTCGTCGGTCACGGTGAGGCGGACGGTGTAGGTGCCCGCGGCGGTGTACGTCCTGCTGGGGTTGGCCTGGGTGGACGTGGTGCCGTCGCCGAAGTCCCAGGCGCGGGAGACGACGGTGCCGTCGGCGTCGGAGGAGCGGTCGGTGAAGGCGGCCGTCAGGCCCTGGACCGCCGTGGTGAAGTCGGCGGTGGGGGGCTTGTTGCCGGGCGCCGTGCCGCCGCCGCAGTCACCGGCCGCGCAGCCCGCGAGCCAGGTGCGGAAGTCGCCGTCGTAGCGGGTTCCTATGGTGGAGGTCAGATGGGTCCGGGCGGCGCTCCACCGGCCGGCGCGGTAGTGGCCGAGCACCGTGTCCATGTCCTGGGGGTGCTTCTCCAGCATGTACCGCACGGCGAGGTAGCCCCAGCGGTAGACCCGCGTGGTGCCGTGGCCGTAATCCGTGGAGAAGAGCGTGCTCAGGGAGTACGTGCCGAGGCCCGCCTCGGTCATCGCCGCCGTGTAGGGCAGGTTCCGGTAGGAGTACGAGACGTACTCGGCGAAGCCCTCCACCCACCAGACGGTGGGGGTGGTCATGTTGGCGGTGAAGTCGCCGTACATGGTGAAGCGGCCGTCGAGGTAGTGGGTGTACTCGTGGTTGAGGTTCCAGATCTGGAACTCCGGGCGCAGCCACTCGGCCTCGTAGGCGATGAACCGGGGCTGGTTGCCGGTGACGGCGGGGTCGCCCTCCAGGTACATGCCGCCGTTGTCGGTGTCGATGCCGTACATCGCGCCGGCGTAGGTCTGGTAGTCGGTGCTGGAGTCGTAGGCGACGACTTCGAGGGTGGTGTTGTTGTCGTCGGCGACCGGGCCGCTGTCCCGTGCGACCCGGTGGAAGTACTCGTCCTGCTTCAGGAGGCTGGTGCAGCTGGCGCTCAGCTCGGCGGGGGTCATCTGCTGGGCGAGGATGCGCAGGCTCGGGCTGCAGGTGTGGCGGACCGGGAGGACCGCGCTCTTGAGGCGTTCCTGGAGGTCGCAGGTGCCGTAGGAGGCGCAGTTCGCCCGGTCGTAGTAGTCGACCATCTCCGCGACGCCGACCCACAGGGGTGCGGTGCGTCCCGTGATGGAGCTCTGTCCGAGCAGACCGGCGGCCAGCGGCCGGACCTTGCTCCGCAGGCCGGTGTACTGGGTGAACCGGGCCAGTTCGCGGCCGGCGTTGGAGGTCAGGTACGCCCGGTCGGTGCCCAGCAGGGAGAGGTGGTCGGCGGCGAAGCGGTACAAGGTGTCGACGAGGCCCGGGTCCGACTGGACCGCGCTGACGAACTCGGGCACCTGGTGGCCGCGGAAGGTCACCGTGTACACGTTGTTGACCGCGTTGAGCATGTACCAGGACGCGTTCCAGGTGGAGTCGTAGTCCGTGAGGAGCCGCTCCACGACGTGGATGTACCGGGCGTTCTCCTGGGCGCTGTCGATCAGGGTGACGGCCTCGGCCAGCGTCTGGCCGTTGGCGTCGGTGACGTCGCGGGAACGGGGGCTCGCGAAGAAGGCGTCGAGGCCGGAGCGGATCGCGGTCCTCAGGGTGTTGCCGTATTCGCCGACGGTGTCCGGGTGGTACCACTGCACGTAGTAGCCGGCGCGCAGGTAGAGCACGAGTTGCGGGGTTCCGGTGCTCGCGTCGCCCGGGTAGTTCGCCGAGTCGTCGCGGAGCGCCTGGGCGACGGTCGTCATCTGGGACTCGCGGAACGCCAGTCGGGCGTTGTCGCCGGTCAGGTTGAACAGGGTGTTGACGCACTCGGTGGTGGACGCCTTGATCTGCCGGACCAGTTCGCTTCCGGTGCGGCCGGTGAAGTCGGTCGGGTCGCACGCCGCCGCCGCGGCGGTGCCGGCCCGTGCGGGCGCCTTCGTGGACGCGGTGGGCTCCGGTGCGGTGCCGTGGTGGTCGTACGCCTGCCGGAGCGGTGACTTGTCGGCGCTCAGCGGGGGGAGCTGGGACGCCGGCAGCCGGTCCTTGGACGTGTGTCCGGCGTTTTGGCCGGAGGACAGCCCCTCCTGGGGCGCGGGGTCGGCCGATGTGCCGGGCCGGTGCGACGGCTGTGACGCGTTCGGCGCCGCGGGGGCGGCCGGCAGGGCATGGGCGGGCTGTGCGAGCAGCCCGGCGCCGAGGACTCCGGCGAGGGCCAGGGGCAGTACGGCGCCCACGCCTCGGCGGACGAGTGTGGTTCTCACGTGGTGTTCCTCCCGTGGGGGATCGGGGCACGCGGTCGCGTGACCGAGGGGGACGAACAGGTCGTGGACCGGGGGATCTCGTGCCGGGCGACGGGCGCGGTGCGGTCCGGCGACCGGAGTTGGCATGCCCACAACCTGTGCCATGTAAAATTGCACAGTTGACACGTCACACGGAAGGCGTGTGGGCCAATTCGTTACAACTCCCTTGTGAACCAGGCTGGTTGATCCGGCGATCGGGGTGCTCGACCACCGGGGAAACGCGGGCACCCCGGGTGGGCCGCTCCGTCGGGGAGCGGCCCACCCGGGGTGGTGTCCGAATGTCGCCGGAAAGGCGGTCCCTCAGCCCGTCTCGGGGAAGTGACAGGCGGCCCTGCGTCCGGCGGCGCCCACGGCGTCCAGGGGCGGCCGCTCGGTGCGGCAGACCGCCTGCGCCTTGGGGCAGCGCGGATGGAAGCCGCAGCCGCTCGGGGGCGAGGCGGGGCTCGGCGGATCGCCGAGCAGGAGGATCCGTTCCCTGCGCCGCTCCGCGGCCGGATCGGGCAGGGGAACGGCCGACAGCAGGGCCCGGGTGTACGGGTGCGCCGGCCGGTCGTACACCTCGTGCTTGTCGCCGATCTCGACGACGCGCCCCAGGTACATGACGGCCACCCGGTCGCAGACCCGTCGCACCACCGACAGGTCGTGGGCGATGAACAGGAGCGCGAGCCCCAGTTCCCGGCGCAGACGCTCCATCAGGTTGACGACCTGGGCCTGGACCGACACGTCCAGCGCGGAGACGGGCTCGTCGGCGACGATCAGGCGGGGCGCGGTCGCGAGGGCGCTGGCGATGCCGACCCGCTGGGCCTGTCCCCCGGAGAACTGGTGGGGGTGCCGGTCCAGGTGCTCCGCGCGCAGGCCCACCAGGTCCAGGAGTTCCGCCGCCCTCGCACGGGCGGCGGCCGCCGGCGTCCCCTGCACGAGCAGCGGTTCCGCGATGATCCTGGCGACGGTCTGCCGCGGGTTCAGGGAGGCGTGGGGGTCCTGGAAGACGATCTGGAGGTCGCGGCGGACCGGCCGCATCCGCCGCTGGGACAGACGGGTGATGTCGCGGCCCCCGAACTCGACGGTGCCGCTCGTGGGTTCCAGCAGCCGGACGAGCATCCGTCCGGTGGTGGACTTCCCGCAGCCGGACTCGCCGACGAGCCCGAGGGTCTCCCCCGCGGCCAGGTCGAGATCGACGCCGTCCACCGCGCGGACCGGTGTGGCGTGGCGCCCGAGGGTCCGGCGGCCGGGGAACGTCTTCACCAGATCGCGTACGGACAGCAGGGGCGCCGCGCCGGCCGTGTCCGGGGCCGGTTCCCGCGAACTCCCGTCCGGGCGCAAGGAGGTGGAGAGGGTGGGTTTCATCGGGCCTCCTCGGCCGTTGCGGGGGCCGCGCCGGGCGGCCCGGAGAGCACACCGGGCGGCCCGGGGCGCGGCACCGCCGGTACGGCCGTCAGCGGCAGGTGGCAGGCGACCAGGTGGCCGTCGCCCGAGAACGGTCGCAGCGGCGGCACCTGACCGCCGCAGCGGTCCCGCTCCGCGCCGCCGGCCGCGGCCGCCCGTGGGCAGCGGGGCTCGAAGGGGCAGCCGGGGACGGGCTCGGCCGGGGACGGCGGGCTGCCGGGGATCGCCCGCAGCGGCGCGTCGTCGGGGTCGTCCAGACGGGGCAGGGAGTCGAGGAGACCGCGGGTGTAGGGGTGGGCGGGGCGGTGGAACAGCTGGTCCACCGGCGCCTGTTCGGCCGCCCGCCCGCCGTACATGACGAGGACGTCGTGGGCGACGCGCGCCACCACCCCCAGGTCATGGGTGATCATCAGCACGCCGAGGCCCCGCTCCTGCTGGAGCCGGGCGATCAGTTCGAGGATCTGCGCCTGGACGGTGACGTCGAGCGCGGTGGTCGGCTCGTCGGCGACGAGCAGTTCGGGTTCGCAGGTCAGCGCCATGGCGATCATGGCGCGCTGGCGCATCCCGCCGGAGAACTGGTGCGGGTACTCCCCCGCCCGGCGGGCCGGTTCGGGGATGCCGACCTCGCCGAGCATGTCGACGGCGCGCCGGCGGGCGGCGCGCCGGCCGCTGCCGAAGTGGTGGCGGTGGGCCTCCGCGATCTGTTCGCCGACCGTGTAGGCGGGGTGCAGCGCGGAGAGCGTGTCCTGGAAGACCATGGCCATCCGCCGTCCGCGCAGCCGACCGAGGCGGCTCTCGGACAGGCCGAGGAGTTCCCGGCCGGCGAGGGCGACCGATCCGCTCACCCGGGCGTCTCGGTGCAGACCGAGGACGGCGAGGGAGGTGACCGACTTGCCGGAGCCCGACTCGCCGACCAGGCCGAGCGTGCGGCCGGCCTCCACGGTGAAGGAGACCCCGTCGACCGCCTGGACGGTCCCGGCGGGCGTGTCGAAGGCCACCCGCAGGTCACGGACGCGCAGCAGGGGGTGGTCCGGTGCGGTGGTGAAGGGCGTCATGGGTTCCTCACCCTCGGGTCGACGACGGCGTGGAGCAGGTCGACGAGGACGTTGGCCGCCACGATGAAGAAGGCCGCGAGCAGGGTGACGCCGAGCACGACGGGCTGGTCGGAGCGTTGCAGGGCGTCGTAGAAGAGCCGGCCCACACCGGGGAGGCCGAAGATCGACTCGGTGATGACCGCTCCGGCGAGCAGGGCGCCGAGGTCCATGCCGAAGAGGGTGACCACCGGCATCATCGCGGAGCGCAGTCCGTGCTTGACCACGACGGTCCGGGCGGGCATGCCCTTGGCCCGGGCGGTGCGGATGTAGGGCTGCGTCATCGTCTCGATCATCGAGCTGCGGCTCTGGCGGGCGTACATCGCGGCGTAGAGCAGGGCGAGGGCGGTCCACGGCAGCAGCAGGTTGACCGCCCAGCCCACCGGGTCGTCGGCGAGGGCGACGTAGGTGGGGTAGGGCAGCAGTCCGCTCAGCCTCACCGCGCCGTAGAGGAGCATCACCGCCGTGAAGTAGACGGGCAGCGATGCGGTGGCGACGGCGCCGACCATCAGGGCGCGGTCGAGGACGCTCCCCTTGTGCAGGGCCGCGGTCACCCCGGCGGTCAGTCCGAGCACCAGCCACAGGAGGGCGGCGCCGACCGCCAGGGACGCCGAGACGGGCAGCCGGTCCGTCAGCAGGTCCCACACGGGCAGGGCGTTCTCGTAGGAGTAGCCGAGACAGGGGAAGCCGCACTCCAGCGCGTGGGGGCCGCTGCCCAGCTCCCGGCCCGCGAAGATGCCGACGAGGTAGTCCCCGAACTGCCGCCACACGGGCTGGTCGAGGCCCATGAAGCGGCGTACCTCCGCGAGGCGTTCGGGGCTGCACGTCTTGCCGCACGCCGCCGCGGCGGGGTCGGCGGGCAGCAGGTGGAAGATGACGAAGGTGACGGCGCAGATGGCGAGCAGGACCCCGGCCACGCCGAGGCACCTGCGGAGCAGGTAGGAGATCACGGGCGGCCTCCGCGGGGGTCGAGGACGTCGCGCAGGGCGTCGCCGAGGACCGTGAACGCGAGCACGGCGACGAAGAGGAAGAGGCTGGGGACGACGAAGTACATCGGGTACGTCTCGTAGTAGCCGACGGCCTCGGCGATCATCTGGCCCCACGAGGGCGTCGGCGGGCGCACCCCCACTCCGAGGAAGCTGAGGGCGGCCTCCGTGCTGATCATTCCGGGGATCAGCAGGGTGGTGTACGCGATGACGGGGCCCGAGATGCCCGGCAGCACCTGGCGGGTGAGGATGCGCCACGGTCCGCCGCCGCAGGCGCGGGCCGCCTCCACGTACTCGCGGTGGCGCAGGGAGAGCGCCTCGGCGCGGACGACCCGGGCGATGCCGGGCCAGCCGAAGACGCCGATGACGACGGTCATCAGGAGCACCCGGTCGACGTCCTGGGCCACCGACATCATCGCGATCATGAAGATGAGGGAGGGGAAGGACATGGTGAGGTCCATCAGCCGGCCCAGCACGGAGTCGACGCGGCCGCCGAAGCAGCCCGCCGCGACGCCCGCGGCGGTGCCGGTGACGACGACGATCGCGGTGGCGGAGAAGGCGATCAGCAGGGACACCCGGGCGCCGTGGACGACGCGGGCGAACAGGTCCCGGCCCGTGACCGGTTCCACGCCGAGCCAGTGGTCGGCCCCCATGCCGCCGAACGGGCCGCGGGGCAGGCCGCCGAGGTAGGGGTCGACGGCGTCGGTGTCGAAGGCGGTCGGCGACCAGCCGCCCAGGCGGCTGAGCAGCGGCGCCGTGAGGGCGATCAGGACCAGCAGGCCGACGGCGATCAGGGCCGCCCGGCTGCCCCGGCCGCCCCACAGGCGCCGCCAGGCGGTCCGCGAGAGGGACGCGGGCGGCGGCGGAGAGCCGGGCCCGCCGGGCGGCGGAGGGTCGTCGGGCCGGGTGGTCTGCGTGTCGTTCCGCGCGGTGGAAGTCATGACGGCGTCTCCTCGTCCCCTCAGCCCTCGCTCCGGGACGGGTCCTTCAGACCGATCACCGCGAAGTCGAACTGGCCGGTCCAGGAAGGGTGTCCGAAGGCCCCGGCGACGTTGTCGCCGACGAGCAGGGGCTTGCGCTCCCACAGCAGCGGGACGGCCGGGACCTTGCGCTGGATCTCGGCGTCCAGGGCGGCCCAGGCCTTGCCGGCGGCGGCCGCGTCGGGCATCGCGGCGATCTCGTCCATGCGCCGGTCCACGGCCGCGTCGCGGAACTGGGAGACGTTGCCCTGGTTGCCCTTCTCCTTGATGGTCCGGCCGTCGAAGACGAACGGCAGGAACGTGGCGGCGGACGGGTAGTCCGGGCACCAGCCGCTGATGGCCATGTCGGGGGCCTTGGCGGTGTCGCCGATGGTGTCGTAGTAGACCGAGGGGTCGACGGTGTCGATCCGCAGCCGTACGCCGACGCGGGCCAGGCTCTGCTGCAGCGCCTCGGCGCGGGTCTTGTCGCCCGTGGACACGGTGATCGTCGTGTCGAAGCCGTCGGCCCTGCCCGCCTCGGCGAGGAGTCGCCTCGCCTTCGCCACGTCGCCGGTGGCCGGGCCGTCGTGGACCGGCTTCGAGGCGCTGCCGCCCGTGAGGGAGGGCGGCAGGTAGCCGGTGGCGACGTCGTTGAGGGCGGGACCGCCGTTCGCGATCACCTGTGCCCGCTTGTCGACGGCGTACTGCAGCGCCCGGCGGACCAAGAGGTCGTCGAACGGGGCGCGGGAGGTGTTCAGCGCGAGCATGTCGGTGCAGCCGGTGCGCTCCGCGGACAGCCGCTTCAGGACCCCGGGCCGGGGAAGGACCTTCGCGACGCTGGAGGGCTGGAGGTCGGACCACTCGACGGCGGAGGCGTCGGCACCGGCGCTCGCGATGATCCGGTCGTCGATCTGGCCGCCCTTGAGGCCCTGGATCACGACGATGCGGTCCGGGTAGGCCTTGCGCACCGGATCGGTCGCCGCGTCCCAGTGGGCGTTGCGGACCAGCACCAGCTTCTTGCCCCGCGCGTAGCTCTCGATGCGGTAGGGCCCGGAGGAGAAGGGCCGCAGGTCGTACTGGACGCCCGCCTCCCGGGAGGCGGGGACGGGCGAGAAGGTGGGCAGCGTGACCGTGGAGGAGAACTCGGCGACGGGTCTGCGGAGTTCGAAGACGACGGTCCGTTCGTCCGGGGTCCGTATCGAGTCCAGGTGCTTGCCGTCGAGCGGGCCGGTGTACCCCTCGGCGCCGGCCAGGTAGCGCTGGGCGTAGTCCGGGCCGCCCGCGAGGTCCGGGGCGAAGGAGCGCTCCACGTTGTACTTGACGTCCCGCGCCCGGATGGGGGTGCCGTCCTCGTAGACGAGGCCGGGCTTGAGGGTGAAGGTCCAGGTGCGGCCGCCGTTCGAGGGTCTGCCGAGGTCGGTGGCGAGATCGGGGACGATCTCGCCGCCCTCCTTGCCCGGGGCCGCGCGGAAGGTCGTCAGGGTGCGGTAGAGCAGCCGGGTGCCGAAGTCCATCGTCGGCATGACCCAGTTGCGGGCGGGGTCCAGGTGGGCGAAGTCCTGGTTGGACAGGACCGTCAGGGTGCCGCCCCGCTTCGGGGTGCCGCCGATGACGGTGCCGGAGGCCACGCCGTGCTGCCCTCCGGCCGGCGTGCGGCGGTCGCCGCTCCCCTGTGCGGTGCAGGCGCCCAGCAGGGCCAGGGACAGGGAGACGCTCAGGGACGCGCACAGTGCGCGGGCGGGACGGCGGCGGGGCATGGGGCAACTCCTCGGTGCGGGAAGGGAGGCGGCGGGTGTGGAGCAGGCCGGAAGGAGAGGACGGAGCGAGGTGAGGTGAGGTGAGTCGCTGGGCAACTGCGGGAGTTCTGAAGGGACATGGAGAGCGTTCCGGTCTCCACCTCCGCACTGTGGCACGTAACATAGTAATGTGAAATTGCACAGCCAAGGAGGAGAGCGGCCCGTTACCGAACCGTGTCCGAGCACAACGCCACCGGGCCGGTGACCCTCCGCCCGGCACCCGACGACGGCGTGCCGTCCGGCACGCACAGGGAGACGCATCGCAGTGAATCCGCCCGGACACCCGACATCGAACGACCGCCAGGACCCGACCCTGATCTCGACCCCGACTCCACCCCTGGCCCCGCACCCGGCCTCGACCCCGACTCAGCCCCTGGCCCCGGACCCGGCCGGGCCCTCACGCCACACCGACCCCCTTGAGATCACCGGGCATTCGATCCTCGCCGGCCGCGACGCCCCCGGCACGGGGACCGCCTGGCACGCCGTCACCGCCGTTTCCGGCGAACCGTTCGGACCCGTGTTCCGGGACGCGTCGGCGGAGCAGGTCGCCGAGGCGGCCCGGCTCGCGGCGGCGGACGCGCGGGCGTTCCGCGCCCTGCCGCCCGAGCGCAGGGCGGCCTTCCTCGACGCCTGCGCGGAGGAGATCGAAGCGCTCGGCGACCCGCTCGTGGAACTCGCGGCCCGCGAAACCGGACTCCCGCCGTCCCGGCTGACCGGTGAACGGGGGCGCACCTGCGGGCAGTTGCGCCTCTTCGCCGAGCTGGTCAGGAGCGGGACCGCGCTCGACGCCCGGATCGACTCCCTCCCCCCGGGCAGGGACGTACGGCTGCGCCGCGTTCCCGTCGGCCCGGTGGCCGTGTTCGGCGCGGGCAACTTCCCGCTGGCGTTCTCCGTCGCCGGCGGGGACACGGCCTCCGCACTGGCCGCCGGCTGCCCCGTCGTGGTCAAGGCGCATCCGTCGCACCCGGGGACCGGGGAGGCGGTGGCCCGCGCCGTCACCGCCGCCGCCGCGCGCACGGGCATGCCGGCCGGCGTCTTCTCCCTGCTGGTGGGGAGGGCGTACGACATCGGCCTCGCGCTGGTGGGCGATCCGCGGATCGCCGCGGTGGGCTTCACCGGTTCGCGGACCGGCGGACTGGCGCTGATCGCCGCCGGCCGCTCCCGTCCGGTCCCCGTCCCGGTGCACGCCGAGATGTCCGCGGTCAACCCGGTGATCGTGCTCGACGGCGCCCTCGCCGAACCCGGGCCCCCGGCCGACGCGTACGTGGCGTCGCTGACCAACGGCGCCGGTCAGTTCTGCACGAACCCCGGCCTCCTGCTGCTGCCGGCCGGTCCGGCCGGCGACGCGTTCCTCTCGGCGGTCGCCCGGAAGCTGCGGAGCACGGAAGGGCAGACCATGCTCACCCCGGACATCACCCGCGCCTGCGTCGAGGGAGTACGGAGGTGGGAGTCCGTCGCGGGGGTGCGGGAGGTGGCCCGGGGAACGGCCGGGAAGGGTCCTTACGCGCCCGCCCCGGTGGTCCTCGCGTGCGACGCGGAGACCTACGCCGCCGCACCCGACGTGCTCGGGGGCGAGGTCTTCGGCGCGGCCGGGCTCGTCGTGCGCTGGTCCGAGGCGGAGGAACTCCTGCGTCTCCTCGAGGACATGGAGGGGCAGCTGACGGCCACGGTGCACGGCACGGACGCGGATCTGCGCACCGCCTCGGCGCTGCTGCCCGTACTGGAGGAACGCGCGGGCCGTCTCCTGTGGGGAGGCTGGCCCACCGGTGTGGAGGTCAGCCACGCGATGGTGCACGGAGGGCCGTGGCCGGCGACCAGCTCGCCCGCGACGACGAGCGTCGGCACGCTCGCCGTCGAACGCTGGCTGCGCCCGGTCTGCTACCAGTCCTTCCCCGACGCCCTGCTGCCTCCCGAGTTGCGCGATGGCAACCCCCTGCGGATCCCCCGCCTCACCGGGTAGGCCGCCGCGACGGCTCCGGAAGCGGGAAAGCGCCGCCCGGCACCGGGCGGGCGGGCGGCCCCGTCAGCCGACCGGCGCGCCTCTGCTGAACCAGCCGCTGAACACCCGCGGTTCTTCGACGGTTCCGCCGTCGGTGTTCGTGTCGGCACCGACACCGGTACCAGCACCGGCTTCGGCACCGGCTTCGGCCTCGGGCCGTTCGACTCTTGCCAGCAGCTTCTCTGCCTCCGCCCGCCAAGCCGTCGCGTCCGCACGGGGTGGCGGCCGGAACGTGTCCCGCCGCGGCGCCTCGGCGGCCGCTCCGAAGAAGTCGCCGCCCTTGCGCCTGAAGTCGTCCGTGCCCCAGGAACGGCCGGATCCGTGCCGAGGAGCCTTCTGCAGGTGCGGAATGTGCTTGGCGCAGTGGATGTACGCCTCCTCCACGGTGATCCGCACCCACACCAGGGCCCGGCGGCCGGGCACCGGGTCGGTCGCGAGTTCGGGCCGGGCCCGGCGCATCTCGGGATCGTCCACGATCCTGGCCCGGCCGTTGACGTGCAGTCCGATGCGGTCACGGAGGAAGTCGACCGCGAGGACGCCGACGTGCGGGTTCTCCTCGATGTTGCCGAGGCTGGCGTGAACGCCGTTGCCCCGGTACTCCGGGTAGGCGAGCGTCGACTCGTCCAGGACGTGGAGGAATCCGGGCGGACCGGCGCGGAAGGTGTTGTCGCACTCGCCGTGCCGGTCCGCGGTGGCCAGGAAGAACATCTCCTGGCGGGAGAGGAACTCCCGCATGCGCGGGTTCAACCGGTCGAGCACCTGGTCGGCGTAGAAGCGGTCGGCGCGTCCCTCGGTGCCCAGTCGTCGCTGGACCAGGTGTTCGCCGTCGCTGCCCGGGCGGCGGACGTGCGAGGAGGTGTCCCGTCGCTGCTCCGTCGCCCGTTCGAAGGTGCTCACGTCGTCGCCCCGATCAGTTCCTCGATGGAGTCGTGCCGTATGCGGTGGGCGGGGACGCCCATGCCCCTCAGGGAGTCGACGCTGCGGCGGATCATGCCGGGCGGGCCCGAAAGGTAGGCGTCGCGGGTGTGCCAGGGGCCGGACTCGCGCACGGCCTGCGGTATGCCGCCGGACAGCGGATCGGCGGGTTCCTCGTCCACGACCGGTCGGACCGAGAGCCAGGGGTGTGACCGCTGGAGCATCAGCATGGTGTCGATGTCGTACAGGTCGCCGTTTCGGCGGGCGCCGTAGAACACGTCGACGGTGCGACGTCGGCCGCTCCGGGCCACGTCCTCCACCAGGGCCTTGATCGGCGCTATGCCGGTGCCGCCGCCGAGACAGAGCAGCCCGCTGTCCGTGGTGTGGTCCACCGTCATGGAGCCGGTGGGGGGACCGAGGCGGATGACGTCCCCCGGGCGGGCGCGGTGGACGAGCGCGTTGGAGACCCAGCCCGCCGGTACGGCCTTGACGTGGAAGGAGAGCAGTCCGTCGGAGCGGGGGGCCGAGGCGAACGAGTAGTGCCGCCAGACACGCGGCCACCAGGGGGTCTCCAGAGCGGTGTACTGCCCGGCCCGGAAGGGGTACGGCTGGTCGGGGCGGACCGTGACGACCGCGACGCTCCGGGTGCGCGCCTCGTGACCGACCACCTCCGCCTGCCACCAGGCCGGCGAACGCGACGCGTCCTCGGTCGCCGCGTCGATCATGATCTGGGAGATCCTGGTGTACGCCGCGACCCACGCCGCTTCGGCCCGTGGGCCCCAACTGGGCCCGGCGTAACGGGTGAGGGCGCCGATCAGCGCCTCGCCCACGGCCGGATAGTGCTCGGGGCTGGTGTCGTACTTCCTGTGACCACGGCCGAGCCGGGCGAGGTACGCGGTCAGGGTGGCGGTGTCGTCGGCATGGGTCGCGGCGGTGAGCAGAGCCTTGAACAGACGATCACGCTGGGTGTCCATCGCCACGGGGAAGAGTGACCGCAGACCCGGATGACGCAGGAAGAGAAGGGCGTAGAAGTACGAGGTCACCTCGTCGGCCACGGGTTCGATCTCGGCCATGGTGCGACGCAGCAGCGCGGCGTCGGACGTGTCCCCGGGTACGGTCCGTTCCGTGGGCCCGTTCACCGGGAACGCGCTTCCGCGGCCGGCCTCCCCGGCTGTCGCTCCTGTCGGATGCCGAACCTCGGTCGCCTCTCTCGGACCGGCCCCGAACCAGCCTCCGTTCCCGGCCTCGATGCCGGACCTGTCGTCTCCGACCGACGGGTGCGTCGGAAATTCCATCGGTCTGCCTCGCCTCGAATGTCGTGGACCGCTCTTCGCTCGTGATGTCCGCGTGCGTTCCGTTCCTGCCCGTCCTCGACATTCCTTCCTGTCCGCATCCCGCCCGCGCAACCGGTCGCGCACGTCACGCACGGCGGAGGACTTCCTTCCGGGCGGACGAACGGGCCCGACCATACATCGCCCGCCGATCCTCCGACCTGGGCCGCCCGCACGGCCAGGAAGATCATGTACACGCTGGTCAGCGCGTGTGCACCGACGTGTCGGACCGACACCGGAGCTCGTCCTTCCCCGACCGGAGAGCGAATCGGCGACCAAAATCTCACGGGCCGCTCGGAAATCCTTCACATCTTTTTGCGCGGAATTACCGAGATCTCGCCCTGAAAATGGAGAAACCGACAGAGCGTCGATCGTGCGGTAGCGACGCCGAGGGCCCGGAGCGGGTCCTGTGCCCCACACCCGTCCGGCTTACCGCGATGGCGGTGCCCACCGGGTCGGGCGAGGGTGGGGGTGGCCGGTGTCCGTGCCGGACACCGGCCCGATTCCCAGAAGGAGCATTCCCATGTCCGAACGCCACACCTTCATCCGCGGCTTGCACGATGTGGGCCTGGCCGCTTGGTTCGGCGGCTCCCTCATGGGCGCGGTCGGTCTGAACGGCGCTGCCGGGGACGAGGGCGGCACCGAGGTGGCCACGGACCGGATCGCTTCCGCCGGCTGGGCGAAGTGGACGCCGGTCAACGCGGCCGCCATCGCCCTGCACCTGTTCGGCAGCGGGGGGCTGTTGGCCGTGAACGCACACCGCGTCGCCACCCAGCAGGGTGTCGCCGCCTCCACCGCGGCCAAGACGGTCGTCACCGGAGCCGCCCTGGCCGCCACCGCCTACGCCCGCGTGCTGGGCAAGAAGGTCGAGCTGGCCTCCTCCGGCGACCCGCAGGACGCCGAGAGGTCGGCCGAACACCCCGTCGACCTCGACAAGGCCCGTCGGCAGCTGGCCTGGGTCCAGTGGGCGGTCCCGGCACTCACCGGATGTCTGGTGGTGCTCAACGCCCTGCACGGCGAGCAGCAGCGCCCCGCGGAACAGGTCTCGGGCGTGTGGGGCCGCGCCGCGTCCCTCACCCGGCACGTGCCTCCCGGCGTCGGCTTTCACCTGCCGCACTGACTCCGGTCGGCGTCCCGGCCGGCCCCCCGTACAGGCAGGACCGAAAATGATCAGTCAGGCGGAGCGCCCGACCGGACCGGACGTCCTGTCCCTCCTGCCGTCTTCCCCTCCGTGTCGGCCGGCCGAGGGCTCACGGTCCGCCGCCGTGTCCCGTCGAACCGGCCGGACGCGGTGAACCGGCCGACCCGGCCGGTGGTGGTCGTCACCGGGGCCTCCAGCGGCATCGGCAGAGGAGTGGCGCAGGCCCTCGCCGCTCGCGGAGCCGATCTCGTGCTGGCGGCCCGTACCGAACGGACCCTCGCCGCGGTCGCCCGGGAGTGCGAACGGCAAGGGGGACGGACGCTGGTCGTCCCGACGGACGTCAGCGACGAAGCGGCCGTCCGGGCCCTGGTCCGACGCGCCGTGGACGCGTTCGGGCGCGTCGACGCCTGGGTGAACGCCGCGGCCGTGTGGAGCTACGGCCGGTTCGAGGACACCCCCGGCGCCGTGTTCCGGCAGATCGTGGACACCACGCTGTTCGGGCAGGTTCACGCGGCCCGGGCGGTGCTTCCGCAGTTCAGGTCCCAGGGCCACGGCGTGCTCGTCAACATCGGCTCTCTGTACGGGCGGCTCCCGTCGCCCTACGTCGCACCGTACGTCACCTCGAAGTGGGGCCTGCTCGGTTTCTCCGAGGTGCTGCGCCAGGAGGTTCGCGACACACCCGGCATCGCCGTGTGCAGCGTGCTGCCGGGTGCGGTCGACACGCCGATCTACCGTCACGCCGCGAACTACGTCGGCCGTCGGATCCGGCCACTGCCGCCCGTCACCTCCCCGGAGCGAGTGGTGGCCGCCGTGGTGCGCGCCATCGACCGGCCCCGGCGCGAGATCGTCGTCGGACGGACCCAGCGTGTCGGCGTCTGGGCACACCGGCTCGTGCCCGGCCTGTACGACCGCCTCATCGGGCCCGTGGTGCGTGCGTTCGCCGTGCGAGGGGCCCCGGTCCCCCCGCACGACGGCACCGTGTTCACTCCCGATCCCGCGCCGTGCTCGGTCGACGACGGCTGGCGCCGGCACGACCACCGCGTCGTCGGCGGCGCCCTGACGGCGGCCGCGGGCCTGGCGGCGTTCGTGATCGGGGTGAAGATCCTGGGTCGACGAGGTTGACGGGCCGCCGCCCGTGCGCCTGCCCCGTGGCCCACTCCGCCGCCCCGGCCCGCCACCGGGGCCGAGCCGGGCCCCACCGGCCTCAGACCATGTCGGAGCCCCTCAGGAGAAGCTGAGCCACGACCATGCCCGCCACCGCGATCGCCGCCCGGAAGGGCCATCGGCTCCCGGCCGCCGACGGCGCCGCCGTGCTCACGACCGTGACGAGCCCGGCCGCCGCCACCACCGTCCAGCCCGAGGCGCCCATCGGTCCGGGCGGCCCTCCGGCGACCACGGCGACGGCCGCCAGCATCACGAACGGTGCCGATGACCGGCACGCCGTACGGCCGAGCCGCTGCGGCAGCCCGCGCACACCGGTCGCCAGATCGTCCTCGATGTCCGGAAGGACGTTGACGACGTGCGCTCCCACCCCCAGCAGCGCCCCGGCCGTCACGGCCCACCAGGCGGGCCAGGCCCCCGACGGCGGACCGAGGGTGACGAAGGCGGGCAGCGAGCCGAACCCCACGGCATACGGCAGCGGCGAGAGAACCGTGCGTTTGACCCCCAGGTTGTAGGCCCAGCCCGCGACGACGCCCCCCAGATGTACCGCTCCCGCGGCCACGCCGCTCAACAGCGACAGCAGCACGCACAGCCCCAGGGCGGCGCCGGCCGCGACGGCCACGGTCCCGGGGAGGAGTTCGCCGGTGGCCACCGGCTTGTCGCGGCGTCCGCAGACCGTGTCGCGCTGTGCGTCGACCGCGTCGTTGCACCATCCGACCGAAAGCTGGCCGGCCAGCACCGCCCCGGCCACCAGTGCCGCTCCGACCGCGCCCCGGCCTCCCGCCACGGCCAGCACGGTGACGAACGCCGTCACCGCGAGCGCCGGCTCCGGATGGCAGGAGCGCAGCAGCACCGGGACGCGGAGGGGCGTACGCGGAGAAACCCCGGACGGGTGCAAAGACACATGCGCAAGGTAGTCACATGTCCGGAAGGAGGTAGGCATTACCGCCATGCGTGTCTCTGTGATCACCGACGACGCCGCCCTCCCCTCCGCGGCGTCGCGCCGACCTGCCGCGCCCGCCGCGACGACCACCGTCGCCGCCGTCCACACCGCCCTGCCGTCCCACCGCTACGCCCAGGACGAGCTGACCGAGCACATCGGCGACCTGTGCCTGGCTCCGGGAGCCGACCGCTCCCTGCTGCGGCGCCTGCACGCGTCCACCGGTGTGCGTGCGCGTCACCTGGCCCTGCCGATCGAGCGGTACGCCGGACTCGGGGACTTCGGGCGGTCCAACGACGCCTGGATCACGGCCGCGCTCGACCTGGGGGAGCAAGCCGTCGCCGGTGCGCTGCGACAGGCGGGGCTCGAACCGTCCGACGTCGACCTGCTGGTGTGCAACTCCGTCACCGGTCTGGCCACCCCTTCGCTCGACGCCCGCCTGGCCGGCCGCCTGGGGATGCGGCCGGACGTCAGACGACTTCCGGTGTTCGGTCTGGGGTGCGTGGCCGGCGCCGCCGGTCTCGCCCGGCTGCACGACTACCTGTGCGGTCACCCCTACGACACCGCCGTGCTGCTCACCGTCGAACTGTGCTCGCTGACGCTCCAGCGGCGTGACGACTCCCGCGCCAACCTCGTCGCCGGTGCCCTGTTCGGCGACGGTGCGGCGGCGCTCGTCGCACGCGGCCGCGCCGTCGCGGAAAGGCGCGGAGACGGACCGGTGGTGATCGCCACGCGCAGCCATCTCTATCCCGCGACCGAGCACCTCATGGGCTGGGACATCGGCGCCGACGGGTTCCGCGTCGTCATCGACGCGGGCATCCCCCGCGTCGTGCGGGAGCACCTCGGGCGGCCCCTGCGGGCCTTCCTGGCCGACCACGGCCTCACCACCGACGACATCCGGACCTGGGTGTGCCATCCGGGCGGTCCCAAGGTGCTGTCCGCCGTGACCGAGGCCCTCGGTCTGCCCGAAGAGGCCCTCGACGCCACGCGGCGGTCGCTCGCGGCCGTGGGAAACATGTCCTCGGCCTCCGTCCTGCACGTCCTGCAGGGCCACAGCGGACCCCGGCGTCCCGAGCCGGGCACCTGGGGTCTGCTGATGGCGATGGGGCCGGGCTTCTGTTCCGAGTTCGTCCTGTTGCGTTGGTGAGGGGATTCCGTGTTCTGGTATGCGCTCCTCGTCCTGGCCGTGGCCGTCGAACGCGTCGTCGAACTGGTGGTGGCCAGGCGCAACACGGCCTGGTCCCTCTCCCGCGCCGGCGTCGAGTACGGCCGTGGCCACTACCCGGTCATGGTCGTCCTGCACACGGCGATGCTGGTCTGCTGCCTCCTCGAACCCGTGCTGGCCCGAAGGCCGTTCGTACCGGTTCTGGCCTGGTCGATGCTGTCCCTGGTCCTCCTGTCCCAGGCGTTGCGCTGGTGGTGCGTCACCACGCTCGGGCCCCACTGGAACACGCGCGTCATCGTCGTTCCCGGAACCCGTCCGATCTGTGCCGGTCCCTACCGCCTCCTGCGCCATCCCAACTACGTCGCCGTCGCGGTGGAAGTCGCCGCCCTGCCACTGGTGCACTCCGCCTGGCTGAGCGCGGTGACGTTCAGCACCGCCAACGCGGTGCTGCTGGCGGTGCGCCTCCGTTGCGAGAACGCGGCCCTCGCCCGTGCGGTGCCCGCGTGAGCCGTGAGCACGATCTGATCATCGTCGGAGGCGGTCCGGCCGGTCTGGCCACGGCTCTGCACGCCGTGCGCGCCGGTTTCGACACCGTCGTGGCCGAGCCCCGCGCCGCGCCGATCGACAAGGCCTGCGGCGAGGGTCTGATGCCCGGTGCCGTCCGGGCCCTCGCCTCGCTCGGCCTGGAGGTCCCGGGACACCCGATCACGGGCATCCGTTACGTGCAGGGGTCCCACCGGGTACAGGCCGCGTTCCGTACCGGCCCCGGTATCGGCGCACGGCGCACCGACCTGCACGGCACCCTCCACGGGGCCGTCCTCGCGGCCGGTGTTCCCGTGCTGCCCCTGCGCGTCGGAGAAGTACGGCAGGACGCCGCCGGTGTGGTCCTGCCCGGCACCGGTCTGCGCGCCAAGTGGCTGGTCGCCGCGGACGGCTTGCACTCGCCGGTGCGCCGCTCCCTCGGCCTCCGCGTCGACTCACGCCGGAGGCCCAGATACGGGTTGCGGCGCCATTACTCCACGTCCCCGTGGTCCCCGTACGTCGAGGTGCACTGCGGACGGCACGGTGAGGCGTACGTCACCCCGCTCGGGCCCCGGCTGGTCGGCGTCGCCCTGCTGACGGACCGGCGGGCCCCCTTCGACGTCCAGCTGGAACGCTTCCCCGAACTGGCCGCCCGCCTTCCCGTGGAAAGGGCCGTCACCGCGGTGCGGGGCGCGGGACCACTGCGCCAGGAGGTACGGTCCCGGCTCCACGGGCGGGTCCTGCTCGTGGGCGACGCCGCGGGATACGTCGACGCGCTGACCGGCGAGGGCGTCTCCCTGGCCCTCGCCGGGGCCGGCGCCCTGGTCGACAACGTGCGCCGGGGCACACCGGACCGCTACGAGAGCGACTGGAACCACGCGACCCGGCGCCACCGGTTCCTGACCGAACTCCTGGTACGGGTGCGACAGCAGCGGGCGCTCGCACCGCTCGTCGTACCCGCGGCCGAGCGTCTCCCGCGGGTCTTCGCGACGGTGGTGAACGCCCTGGCATGAGATGCCGCGCCCGCGCGGGAAACAGTGCCGTTTCCGCCGCCGTTCCGTACTGTACGGAGCGGCCGTTTTCGTACAGGACGAAGGGCCGGGAGGGAACTCTTGATGGCCGGTCTGAGACTGGGGCCGCTCCTGCGTCACGTGGACTGGGAGTCGGGCACGAGCGCGACGGTGTGGGTCGAGACCGACCGCGAGTGCACGGTGGAGGTCCGGTGCCCGGACGGCGCCGGGGGTTCGGCTCCGACGTTCCGCGTCGCCGGCCACCACTACGCACTGGTGGTCGTGACCGGACTCGCACCCGGGTCGACCACCGCGTACGAGGTGCTGCTCGACGACGAGCGGGTGTGGCCTCTCGCGGACTCGCCCCTGCCGCCCAGCACCATCCGCACGCCACCGGTCCCGGCGACCGGCGCGGTGGTGGCCTTCGGCTCGTGCCGGTGGGCGGCGCCCGCCGTGGACGAGCCCGATCCGGTGGGTCCCGACGTCCTCGACACGCTCGCCGCCCGGCTCGCGGGCGACCCGGAGGCCGAGCGCCCGGACGTGCTCCTCCTCCTGGGCGACCAGGTGTACGCGGACGAGACGTCCGCCGGTACGCGCGACTGGATCGCCCGGCACCGGCGGGCCGCCGGCACGGGCTCGGCCGCCCCGCCGGACCAGGTCGCCGACTACGAGGAGTACACCCACCTCTATGACGAGTCCTGGGGCGACCCCGAGCTGCGCTGGCTGCTCTCGACCGTGCCGAGCTGCATGATCTTCGACGACCACGACGTCATCGACGACTGGAACACCAGTGCCGCATGGGTGGCCGACATGCGGGCGACGCCCTGGTGGCACGAGCGGATCACCGGCGGCCTGATGTCGTACTGGGTCTACCAGCACCTGGGGAACCTCTCCCCCGCCGAGCTCGCCGAGGACAAGCTGTACGCGGCGGTCCTTGCGGCCGACGACGGAACGGAGGTGCTGCGCGCGTTCGCCGAACGCGCCGACGCCGACCCGGCGTCGGTCCGCTGGAGCTACCGCAGGGACTTCGGCCGCACCCGGTTGCTGATGGTCGACACCCGGGCCGCGCGAGTCCTTGAGGAACAGCACCGGACGATGCTGGACGCGGAGGAGGCGACCTGGCTGCGGACGCAGGCGTTCGAAGACCCCGGCGGTGTCGACCACCTGCTGATCGGGACCTCGCTCCCGTGGCTGCTGCCCCCGATGGTCCACTTCGCGGAGGGCTGGCACGCGGCGCTCTGCCGCGGCGAACGCGGGCCGCGCTGGGCGCGCTTCGGCGAGTGGCTGCGCCGCCGGGCCGACCTGGAGCACTGGGCGGCGTTCACCTCGTCGTTCGAAAGGCTGACGGAGACGGTCGCCGAGGTGGGAAGGGGCGACGCCGCCCCGGCGACGGTGTGCGTGCTCTCCGGGGACGTGCACCACGGGTACGTGGCGGAGCCCGTCTGGACCGCCGGGCGGCAGCCGGACTCCCGCGTCTTCCAGTTCACCTGTTCGCCGCTGCACAATTCGGTGCCCACGCCCATAAGGGTCGGGTTCCGTTTCGGCTGGAGCCGGTTCGCCAGGGGGATCGGGCACCTCCTCGCCCGCCACGGGCGGATCGCGAGGCCCACGGTCCGATGGGAGCACACCGGCGGACCGTGGTTCGGCAACCAGCTGATGACGCTGACACTGCGCGGACGTACGGCGCGGCTGCGGCTGGAGAAGGCCTCGTCGGACGCGAAGCGCGGGCGCCGGGAGACCGACCGCGCGGGCGCTCGGCTCGCGGGCGTCTTCGAGCGGGACCTGACGGAGGGGAGGTGACGCTCCGTCGGGCTCAGTCCCCGGAGGGGATGTCCAGAGCGGTTCCGTAGAGCCGGGAGACCCGGATCAGGATGGTCACGCGCCGGTCGGGCAGTACCGGTTCGCCGGGGGCTGCTCCGTGGGCCGGGTCCAGGATCTCCGCTTCGCCCTCCGCCACGGCGAACGACCAGACGTCCGGGCCGGTGACGTGCAGGGAGGCGTGCGGATCGCGGTGCAGTCGGCGAACCTTGAGGCGGTCGGCGGTGGAGGAGACGCGCAGCACGCGCTCCTCGGGATCCCAGTCGTAGAGGACGGTCGACAGGTGCGGGTGGCCGGTGCCGCGGACGCCGGCGAGCACGCCGAACCGCTGTCGTCCCAGGAGTCCGGAGAGTTCCGGCTCGGTGAGCGCCCGGGGCGCCGGCCCGTCGTTCCGGGTGGCGCCGGTGGCGGTTTCGGTGGCGGTGCGTCGACTCATGGGAATCAGCCTTCGGTGGTCGGGACCGGGTGGGTGGAGGAACCGGGTGGTCGTGCCGGGCCCCGGGTCGGCGCGGCTGCGGCGATTCCGTCCGGCACCCCCAAAGTGGGACCTTAGCGGATAGTTTTGTTGCAGACAATAAATCGCGGGCAGACCTCTCCGTGGATGACGGGTACGGGGCCGCCGGAGCCGGGGGCTCCGCGTTCACATCACAGCCGCTTCGACGGGCATCAGAACAGTGTCAGCACCGACGAGGAACGGAGCACGCCGTGCGGGACGCGGAGCTTTCAGGAACAGGCCGACGACCGGGCGCGCGATGGCCCACCCTCCTGGGCCTCCTGGCCGCCTGCTACGCCGTCGCCGCGCTCGGCGGACTGGCCTCCGCGGACGCGGGCGATACCTACGCCGCGCTGGACAGGCCCGCCTGGGCACCGCCCGGATGGCTCTTCGGCCCGGTGTGGACGGTGCTGTACGGCACCATCGCCGTCGCCGCGTGGCTGGTGCTCCGAGATCCTCGCGGCTCCACGCGCACCGCCATGGCCTGGTGGTGGGCCCAACTGCTCCTCAACCTCGCCTGGACCCCGCTCTTCTTCGCCGCGGGCGAGTACGGGCTGGCCTTCCTGGAGATCTGCCTCCTCCTCGCGGCCGTCGTGACCACGATCGTCTTCTTCGCCCGCCACCGCCGGGCCGCCGCGCTCCTGCTCGTCCCCTACGCGCTGTGGGTGACCTTCGCCTCGGCCCTCAATCTCTCGATCTGGCTCTCCAACACCTGACAAGAACGGGTGTTCGTCAACGCCGACCCCGGAACCTGCGCCCCGCAGACCGGGGCGCGGTCGGTCGGCGAGATGCCCGTCGGCGCCCGCACCGGCCTGCCGCACACCCCGCGTGCCCCGCGCCCGAGCCGCCGTACCCCACAGGGTCGTTCCGTCACCTCCTGAACGCACCCGCTTCCGAGAACCGCGGTCAGGACCCGTCGGGGCTCGTCCTCTTCGGGAGTCGTACGCGACAGGGGTTGACGGGCGCACCCCCCGTCCATAAGTTCACAGCTTGATAAAAGGCTTGCCGCTCTGTGGGACACGTACGGGCCCGGGCCGACCGGTCCCGTACGGCAGCACGGCACGCCTCCTCAGAGAGGATTGTCAGGTGCACCTCAATCCCTTACGGGTGGCCGCAGGCCGGCGGGCGCGTTCCCGCCCCCGCTCGCTCGCCGCCCTCCTGACCGGCGCCCTGGTGGCGACCGGACTCGTCCTCACCTCGCCCGGCACCGCCCAGGCCGCCGGGGAGAGGGTGGACGTCTGGCTGACCACCACCTCCGACTCCGGCGGCCGCACCGTCACCCGAGGCCTCGCCCCGCAGGCACCGCTCTCCTTCGGCCCGTCCGGCGGCGGCGCGAACCACACCATCACCGTCGACGAGTCCACCACCTACCAGCGGTTCGAGGGCGGCGGCGCGTCCATCACCGACACCACCGCCCACCTCCTGCGCGGCGGCGCCGTCAGTGCCGCCACCCGCGACGCGGTCATGCGCAAGCTGTTCTCGCCGACCGAGGGCATCGGGCTCTCCTTCGTCCGCAACCCCATCGGCGCCTCCGACCTCTCCCGGCCCGGGAACGTCTCCCTCGACGACACCTGCTGCGACCTCGGCGACTTCGGCTCCAACGGCTACGACGCCGATGTCCGGCTGCTCACCGTCCAGGCCAAGCAGCTCAACCCGGCGCTGCGGGTCAAGGGCGTGCCGTGGAGCGCGCCCGGCTGGATGAAGGACAACGGCCGGATGGACCAGATGGGCTGGCTGAAGTGGGAGCACTACCCCACCTACGCCCAGTACCTGGTGAAGTACGTCCAGAGCTACCAGGCCGCCGGTGTCCCGGTCGACTACCTGTCGGTGCAGAACGAGCCCAACTGCTGCCAGGCCGGGAATCCGACCGCGATGAACTACCCGGGCATGAGCTGGAACCCGTCCGGGCTGGTCGAGTTCACCAAGAACCACGTCTACCCGGCCTTCCGGGCCGCCGGGATCTCCACCAAGGTCCTGGTGCACGACTGGAACTACGGCGACTACGCCGGCTTCGGCGCCGGGATCCTCGGCGACGCGGGCGTCCGCGACGACCCGCTGTTCGGCGGCATCGCCTGGCACGGCTACGCCGGCGACCCGGCCGTCGGCAGCCAGGTCCACGCCCAGTACCCGGCGGTGCGCCAGTTCAGCACCGAGCACTCGGGCGGGACCTGGATCGGCAACCAGCACAACGAGGACCTGAAGGACATCGTCTCGTACGCCCGCAACTGGAGCAGCAGCCTGGTCAAGTGGAGCCTGGCCCTGAACCAGAACATGGGCCCGCACAACGGCGGCTGCGGCACCTGCACCGGCCTGATCACCGTGCAGGAGGGCGGCGCCCGCGCCGGGCAGGTGGACTACACGGTCGAGTACTACACGACCGGCCACCTCACCAAGTTCGTCCGGCCCGGCGCGTACCGGATCGCCTCGACGGACAACGCCACCGTGCAGAACGTGGCCTGGCGCAACCCCGACGGTTCCAAGGCGCTCATCGCGCACAACGGCGGCGGTTCGGCGCAGTCCGTCCGGGTCGACTGGGGCGGCCAGTCCTTCACGTACAGCCTCCCGGCCCGCACCACCGCCACCTTCACCTGGTCGGGCACGCCCGGCGGTGGCGGCGCGCCCGGCGGCGCGCTGACCGGTCTCGCCGGGAAGTGCCTGGACGTGGCCGGCGCGGCGAACGCCGACGGCACCGCCGTCCAGTTGTACGCCTGCAACGGCACCGACGCCCAGCGCTGGACGCTCGCCGCCGACGGCACGGTCCGGGCGCTCGGCAAGTGCCTCGACGTCACCGGCGGCGCCGTCGCGAACGGCACGAAGGTGCAGTTGTACACGTGCAACGGGACGGGCGCCCAGCGCTGGACGTACAACGCGACCACGCACGACGTGGTGAACGCCGCCGCCGACAAGTGCCTCGACGTGACGGGCAACTCCTCGGCCGACGCCACCCGGGCCCAGATCTGGTCCTGCACCGGCGCGGCCAACCAGAAGTGGACCCATCAGGCGTCCTGACCGCCGGGGCGGGGTGCCGCGCGCGGCCCCCCGCCCCACTCGGCCGCCGCCGCGCTCTCCCGCCCGACCGACCCTCTTCCGGCCTCCCCGGGACCGGTACGCCCTCGGCCGACGCCGTTGTCGGCGCCCTCCGTTAGAGTCCGGAGCGCACTCCACGGACGGCCCCGGGAAGGGCGTGACGGCATGTCCATGTGGCTCGATCTCGTGAAGATCGACCCCTCGTTGCTGGCGGTCCTCCGGGAGCGCCCGGAGCTGATCGGCGCCCTGTTCTTCGAGGACGACGTGCCGGAGCCCCTCGTTTCCGGCGTCCACCCGACCGGAGACTCCTTCGGCCACGACTACCGCCTGCTGGCGGAGGTCGCCGAGGGCCGGGCGGAGGCCGAGAAGGGCACCTCGGACTGGCGGACGGCGTACCCCTGGCTGGCGCGGGCCACGGGCGAGAACTGCCGCACCGTCGAGGGGTTCGAGTTCGGCTACGGCCCGGCGCACTTCCTCACCCCGGACGAGGTGGGGCAGGTGGCCGAAGGGCTGGTCGGCGAACGCTGGACCGACCGGACCTCGGCGGCCCACTGGAACGCCGGCGCCGGGGAGAGGGACTTCGACGACCTCGTCCCGTTCTTCGCCAAGGCGGCGGAGGAGGGCAGAGCGGTCGTCGGCGGCGTGAGCTGACGAGCCGACCGGGCCTCGACAGCCCGTCGACGACACCCTGGCCCGACCTCTGGCCCACGCCCGTCGAGGCGGAGCCGATCCCGGCCCCGTCCTGGCCCCGGAGGAAGCACAACCGCGACCGAAGAACAAGCCTGACAGGTACATTACATAGAGCCCTTCCGAGGCTTACGATCGCAAGGATCGGAGGGGTGATCGACCTCATGTCTGGCCCCACCAGACGCCCGTGTCGCCCCTTCACGCCTCCGGCTCCCCACCGGAGCCGGGTCCCCCCACGGATGAAGGAGCAGCAATGCCCCTCGGTACATGGTTCAAGGCGGGCACGTCCGCCGCCGCGCTCGTCCTCGCCATGGCGGGTGCCGCGACAGCGGCGCCCGCGCCCGCTCACGAATCGTCCGCCGCGCAGGCGGCGGTGGTGACCCTTCGTTATGACGACAGCCGCGCCGGAGGCTGGGAGGCCGCGATCGCGGCCGGGGTCGCCTCGTGGAACGCGAACGTGAGCAACGTCAAACTGGTGGAAGCCGCACCCGGCACCCGGGCCGAGATCGTGATCGTCGCCACCACGGGCTGGCCGCAGGCCACGCTCGGCCCCGTCCGTCCGGGCCGTCAGGTCCGCGTCGAACTCGGCAGCCAGGCCGTGAGCCAGGGCTACGACAAGACCCGGATCGCCGCTCACGAGCTGGGCCACAGCCTCGGCCTGCCGGACACCAAGCCCGGCCCGTGCTCGCAGCTGATGTCGGGTTCGAGCGCCGGCACGGCCTGCACCAACGCCGTCCCGAACGCGACCGAGCGGTCCCGCGTGCAGTCCGCCTACGCGAACGGCGTCGCCGCCCTCGTACCCGCCGACGGCCGGATCCTCGTCGACGCCCCCTGACACACCCTCACGGAGCGGCGCGGCATGACGGCGCGGACCGGCGTACGGACCCCTCCGGCCCTTCCCGTACTCGACCGGCCCGGCGTCCAGCCGGTCGGGCGTCCAGCCGGTCCGGCGTCCAGGTGTTCCCACCGGTCAGGCAAGCGCGGCGTTCTCGCGTCCTGACCGGTGTGACCACCGCCCTCGAAACCCCCGCCACCCCCGTCGTCCCCGCCCGCAAGGTCCGGTCGGCCCTCTACACCCACTTCCGGCCGCACCGGGCCGCCGTCGCGTGCGGGGCGGTGCTCGCCCTGATCGGCGCCGCGAGCGGGCTCGCCCAGCCGCTCGCGGCGAAGGCCCTGGTGGACCGGCTCGGCCACGACGAGCCCATCGCCCCGGTCCTGCTGGTCCTGACGGCGCTCGTCGTCTTCGGCACGGCCGTCGAGGCGCTCGGCTCGTACGTCCTGGAGCGGACCGCGGAGTCGGTGGTGCTCGCGGCCCGGCGCTCGCTGATCGGGAGGCTGCTGCGGCTGCGGCTGCCGGAGGTCGAGAAGACCCAGCCCGGCGATCTGATGTCGCGGATCACCTCCGACACCACCCTGCTGCGAGCGGTCACCACCCAGTCCGTCGTGTCGGCGGCGACCGGCGGCCTCTCGTTCGTGGCGACGCTGGTCCTCATGGGCTTCATGGACCCCGTGCTGCTGGGCGTCACGGCCGGCGTCATCGTGCTGATCGGCGGGGCCGTCGCCGTGCTCATGCCGCGGATCGCGGCGGCGACCAAGCGCTCGCAGGAGGCGGTCGGCCGGATCTCCACCGTCCTGGAGCGCGCCTTCGGCGCCTTCCGCACGATCAAGGCCTCGGGCGCGGAGGCGCGGGAGACGGCCGTCGTGGACGCGGCGGCGCACGACGCCTGGCGGCACGGGGTGAAGTCGGCCAAGTGGCAGTCGCTCGCGGGCTCCTCGATCGGCCTGGCCGTGCAGGTGTCGTTCCTGGCGGTCCTCGGCATCGGTGGCGCGCGGGTCGCGTCCGGGGCGACGTCGGTCTCGTCCCTGATCGCCTTCCTCCTCTTCCTCTTCTACCTGATCGAGCCGATCTCCAAGCTGGTGGAGGCGGCGACACAGTTCCAGGTGGGGTCGGCGGCGGTGTCGCGGATCCTGGAGGCCGAGGCGCTGGAGGTCGAGGAGACCGGGGCCGGGGCGGCGGCCCCGGCGGAAGGCGGCGGGCCGGCGTCGGTGGTCTTCGACGACGTCTCCTTCCGGTACCGGGACGACCTCCCGTCCGTGCACCGGGGCGTGTCCTTCGAGGTGCCGGGGCGGGGCATGACGGCCTTCGTGGGCCCGTCGGGGGCGGGCAAGACAACGCTGTTCGGGCTGATCGAGCGCTTCTACGAGACGACCGGCGGGCGGGTCCTGGTGGACGGCCGGGACGTGAGGGAGTGGCCGCTGGCCGACCTGCGGGCCTCCATCGGTTACGTGGAGCAGGACGCGCCCGTCCTGTCCGGCACCCTGCGCGAGAACCTCACCTTCGCCGCGCCGGACTCGGGCGAGGAGGAGATCCGCCGGGTGCTCGTACGGGCCCGGCTCGACGCGCTCGTGGAACGGCTGCCGGAGGGTCTGGAGACGGTGGTCGGCCACCGCGGCTCCAAGCTGTCGGGCGGAGAGCGGCAGCGGGTCGCCATCGCGCGGGCGCTGCTGCGCAGGCCGCGGCTGCTGCTGCTCGACGAGGCGACCTCGCAGTTGGACGCGGTGAACGAACTGGCGCTGCGGGACGTGGTGGCGGAGGTGGCCCGGGAGACCACGGTCCTCGTCGTGGCGCACCGGCTGTCGACGGTGACGCTCGCGGACCGGATCGTCGTGATGGAAGCGGGCCGGGTCCGCGCGGTGGGAACGCACGCGGAACTGGTGGAGGGCGACGAGCTGTACGGGGAGCTGGCGGCGACGCAGTTCCTGACGACGGTGTGAAGACCGCCTCCAGGGCCTACCCGACCCCGATCCGCCGGACAGGCCCTAACGCCTCCATCGGCGCTCGGGCGCCGTCGCCCACAGGGTCAGTCCCACGAGCGAGAAGATCACCACTCCCACGAGGGCGGTGGGGATCCCCAGGGCGATGGCGAACCCCAGCAGAAGCTCCGCCCACGTCGGCTCCTCCCCCATCGTGCTTCCCCCTTGTGTCATGAACGGCGTAACTCGCCGGGGAGCGATTCGGTTCCCGCCTCCGACGGCGGGCACCGGCAGGGCGGGCGCCTGCCCGCCCGCTACGGGGTGGCGGAGGCCCTGCGGCGCCGGGCGCCGAACGGACTCAGTTCGAAGACGAGCCGGCCCAGTGCGACCAGGGCTCCCTGGCCGAACACCAGAACCATCCACACCTCTTCGCCCGCGTACCGGTCCTGAGTCCAGGGCCACGTGAGAGCCGAAGTGGCGAGAAGGTGGACGAGGGCCACGGCGATCCCCGTCCGGCGTCGCCGGGGGAACAGCAGGGGCAGCATCGTCCAGAGGGCCGAGGCCAGGACCAGCCAAGGAGCGAGGAAGGGCAGAGCGGACACAAGAGACCTCGTTGTCGCCGGGGACTGCGGGCACTCTCGCGGAAGGCGGTTGTCCGGCACCAGCACGGCCAGGTCTCGTCCGGATCACCATGTGGGCTCGCCCCGGCCGGAATTCAGGCGGTTCTGGGCCAACCGCGCAGCAGGGCGGCGATCCTCGCGGTGGTGCAGGCGGGATCCCGCAGCAGGTCGCGCAGGGCGACGGCGTCCTCCCTGGCGGGCTTGACCGGGATTCCGGAAGCCTCCAGGTACATCACGCCCGTCGCGGCGGCCACGGCCATGTTGGAGCGTTCCAGCCATCGGCAGCGGCCGAGGACGTGCACCAGGGCGGCGGCGCGGGCGTAGGGGCTGTCGTATACGGGCCGGTCCAGCAGTTCGGCCCGGTGAGCGGCGACCGCGGCCACCGGCACCCCGTAGTCCTCGGGGGCGGGATCCCCCACCCCCGCGATCTCGGCGACCCGCAGGATCCAGGGAACGTCGATGTGCAGCTCCATTACGCGGCGTGCGCTCCGGAGGTGCGGCGGTCGGCGTCCTCGGCCTCGTCGAAGACGCCCTGGTGCTCGGCGAGGAACCGCTCCGCGGCGTCCAGGCCGCGCTGCCGCAGTCCTTCGGTGTCCTCGTGCACGAGGACGGCGATGTAGTCGCCGAGGCTCAGGCCCCGGTCCCTGGCGCGGGCTTCCGCCAGCTGCTTGATCTCGTTGTCGACGCGCGCACCCAGCTGTGTCTTCGCCATCCTTCGATGGTAACAGCTGTTACCAGACAGGGAAGGCCGCGGACGCGAAAAGGGGCCCGGCTGACACCGGGCCCCTTCTCTTCTCGTAGCGGGGACAGGATTCGAACCTGCGACCTCTGGGTTATGAGCCCAGCGAGCTACCGAGCTGCTCCACCCCGCGTCGGTGACACCACGGTACACGGCGGCCGGCGCGGGGCGGAAAGGATTTTCGTACGGGCCGGCGGATCAGGCGCGGACGATGTTCTCGGCCTGGGGGCCCTTCTGACCCTGCGTCACGTCGAAGGTCACGCTCTCGCCCTCCGCCAGCTCGCGGTAACCGTTGCCGGAGATGTTGGAGTAGTGGGCGAAGACGTCCGGGCCGCCGTCCTGGGCGATGAATCCGAAGCCCTTCTCGGCGTTGAACCACTTCACGGTACCGCTGGCCATGCTGCTGTCCTTCGATCAAGCCGGGGATTCCGGCCGGGGTGGGGAAAGGGGCACCCTCCCCCTGTGGGAGGACACCCGGAACCCGCCCCGGTCCGCGTGCGGTTCGGCCGGTCGACCGATCGCGTGACGCGGAGCCGGAACGGGTGGTGCGAGGAGGCGTTACGCGCCCTTGGCGGCTTCCTTGAGCTTCGAGCCCGCGGAGACCTTCACGCTGTAGCCGGCCGGGATGTCGATCGGGTCGCCGGTCTGCGGGTTACGAGCGGTGCGAGCGGCACGGTGGGTGCGCTCGAAGGTCAGGAAGCCGGGGATGGTGACCTTCTCGTCGCCCTTGGCGACGACCTCGCCGACGGTCTCGGCGAGGGCCGTCAGCACGGCGTCGGCGTCCTTGCGGGTCACCTCGGCGCGATCGGCCAGAGCGGACACCAGCTCACTGCGGTTCATCGGTGGAGCACTCCGTATCTGTGGATCGTCCCGGCCGTCTGATCGCGGCCGGAACATCTCCCCGTTACCCTGCCATCGCCTTCCGACACCATCCGACGACCAACACTCCTCATGACCCGTATGGGGCATATCCGGGACGGAATTGGGTGCGACACCCCCGGCCATCCCTCGCACATTGTTCGAACGAGCCTTTGACGCACAGGCATTTCACCTCACTCACCGACCGGGCGCATCGGCCTCCTACGAGGGTTTTTTCGGGCTGTACAGGCCGGATTCGGCCAGTGGCGAGTAACATCCGGCAGCAATGCCCATCGTTTAGGGAGCGTGGACTGCAGTGCCGAACGAGCTGAACAGCACCTCGATTCACACCAGGTACGCGGAGCAGCTCGCCGCCGACCTTGCGGCCAACCGCGCGGAGCAGGCGTCGATCGCCGTCCGTCTGGAGCAGTTGCAGGCGGAGGAGAAATGGCTGATCACGACGCTGGATTCCTTGCCGGCGACCACAGCACCGGCAAGCGGCGTGAACGAGCCGGCCGAGGCCGTGAAGGAAGCGGCCGTGCCCCAGCCCCGGGAGACGCAGGAGGCGGCCCCGGTCAAGAAGACGGCAGCCAGGAGGACGGCGGCCGGGAAGGCGCCGGCCAAGAAGGCTCCGGCGGCGAAGAAGACGGCCGCGAAGACGGCGAAGGCCCCGGCCGGGAAGCCCACAGCCAAGAAGTCCGCCGCCAGGAAGGCGGCTACGGGCAAGACGGCGGCGGTCAAGGCGGCGGACAAGAAGCCCGTCGGCGGTCTTTCCGAGACGCAGTCCGCGCCCACGCTCGGCACGCTTCTCGACGGTCTGCTGGACGGGTTTCCCGGTGAGCCGCTGAAGGTCAGTGAGATCCACGCGGAGTTCACGAAGGCGCATCCCGGGCGTTCGACCTCGATCCAGGTCGTCCGCAACGCTCTGGAGGGCCTGGTGAAGAAGGACCGGATCGAGAAGGACACACGGCAGGGTGTCGCCCTGTACACCAAGCCCAGGGCCACGGACGCCGCCGATGCCGGTGCCGAGGCGTCCGCACCGGCCGGTGAGCCCGCCGAGGCGGTCGCGGCCGGGGTCTGAGCGGTGCGACGGCCGGGCTCTCGGGCGCTTCGGCGGATTGCGGGGGACGAAGCGCTCTCGGTGCCTGGCCGTCGTGGGCGGTCGGCCGTCCGGTCCGCCTCCGCCGCCCCGGAGGACGCCGCGGGCCGACGCGACGGCGCACTTCTCAGCCTTGTCGGCGGGGGCGGCGGTGCGGGTTGCGCGGGCGTCGGACGGTGTCCGCGCCCGCGTCGGCGGCGGTGTGGGCGGAGGAGAACAGGTTCGGTACGCCCGGGTGCGGGGGCGCGGGGGTCTGGGCGGCCGGCCTGGTGGCAGCGGGTCTGGCGGGGGCCGCGGCGCGGGCCAGTACGCGGGCGTGCGGGATGTGCGGCGCGCACGTCGCGCACACCTCCTCGACGATCCAGACCTGGCCGATGACCGGGTCGTGGCGCAGGATCATCACCACCCCGCCCGCGCAGAGCGTCTTGTGCCCCGGGTGCGCGTCGCAGCGCTCGGAGCGGCAGTGGCAGGCGGCGTTGGGGCGGACGGTGGCGGCCTTCGCGTGGGCGGCGGCGTGCCGGGCGGCGAAGGCGCGCAAGGAGGCCAGGTCTCGGGAGCGGGCGGGCATCTTGCAGGGCGAGGTGCAGGTGACGCTCGCGGTGCGGTCGCTGTGACCGGTCAGCCGGACGGTCCAGGCCCGCCCGGGCACGCGCGTGGTCAGGGTTTCGGCAGGAGCAGTCGTCACGCGGAGGAATCCGTTCGTCAGTGGTTGTTCGATCATGGGCCGGGGCCGCTGCGCGGCATCCGTGGGCCATCGGGACCACAGGTTTTCTTCCCACGTGTTCCGCTTCGCAAGCGGTGCGACCGGTTCCCGTCTCGGCATCCTGTGCCACGGACCGGTTCCATGGAGGAGACTGCCCGTCAGAAGGGCTGTCCGCCAGGGCCGACACGCCCGTGCGGCGGCTCGGCAGCCGGGGGACGCCGGTAGCCGGAGTGACACCTGCACCCGGAGGGACACCTCCGCCCGGCGTGGGACGCTCGCCCTTCCTCATCGCCTCTGTTCCAGTGGAGGGGTGACACGGACACGAACCATCGGCGGGGGCGGCGGCCGCACGCTCGGGCAGGCCGCCTTCGCGGGCCGGGGCGGTAGCGGTCGGGAGGGGGCACGGTGAGCGGTGGAGGGGCGGTCGCACGGTGGCTGTTCCCCGACGGCCACCGCTACGCGCGGTTCGTTCCCCCGCTGCTCGTGCTGACGTTCGTCAGCGGGCTGGTGGACGCGGCGAGTTTCCTCGGTCTCGGCCGGGTGCTCGTGGCCAACATGACCGGCAACGTGGTCTTCCTCGGGTTCGCGCTGTCGGGGGCGGCCCAGTTGTCGGCCCCGGCCTCGGCGGTGGCGCTGGCGGGGTTCCTGGCCGGGGCCGCCGCGGGCGGTGCGTGGCGCCGGGAAGCCGAACCGGGAGGGCTGTTCGCGCCGCTGGTCACCGCCCAGGCGCTGCTGGTCGCGCTCGCTCTCGCCGGCCAGGCGGCCGGCTGGGGCCGGTACGCGGTCCTGGTGCCGCTGGCCTGCGGAATGGGGTTGCAGAACGCCGTCGTGCACCGCTTGGGGGTGCCGGACCTGACCACCACCGTGATGACGCGGACACTGACGGGGTTCGCCGTGGACCGGCCGGGGCCGGGCACCGTACGGCGCGGGGTGTCGGTGGTCGTACTCGCGGCGGGGGCTCTCGTGGGAGGCCTGCTGCACGCCCGTACCGGCGTGGAGGGAACCCTTGCCGTGGCCCTGGCCCTCCTGCTCGCCGTCGTACCGGCGGCACGCCGGTGGCACGACGAGCCCGCCGGTGGACGAGGGCCGTTGCCCGACCACGGTTAGGGCTCGCGACCGGTGGCGGGGTGCGGCTTCAGACCTCGATGACGATCTTCCCCGAGGCATGGCCCTCCTGGCTGAGGGTGAAGGCCGCCGCGAGTTCGGAGAGCGGGAACGTCTCGGCGACGTCGACCACGAGCCTGCCCTCGTCCACGAGCCGGCCGAGGACCGTGAGGTCCTCGCTGGACGGCCGGACCCACATCCACTGGCCACCCGCTCCGAGCACGGAGTCGTCGGCGATGGAAGCGTGTCGCCCGCCCTCGGCCAGGACGGCCAGGGTGGTTTCGAGGACCCCGCCCACGAAGTCGGCGACGACGGTGACGCCGTCCGGGGCCAGGGCGCGGACGCGTTCGGTCAGTCCGTCCCCGTAGGCGACGGGCTCGCAGCCGAAGCCGCGCAACCGGTCGTGGTTGCGCGGGGAGGCGGTGCCGATGACCCGCGCGCCGAACGCCCGGGCGAGCTGGACGCCGAAGGAACCGACACCGCCGGCCGCGCCGTGCACGAGGACGGTGTCGTCGGCGCCCGTGCCCAGACGCGTGAGGAGCTGGTAGGCGGTCAGGCCGGCCAGCGGCAGTCCGGCGGCCTGCGCCCAGTCCAGGGAGGCGGGCTTGGCGGCGAGGGTGCGGACGGGCACGCTGACGTACTCGGCGAAGGTGCCGCCGTGCACGTAGTCCTTGCGGGCGTAGGCCATCACCTCGTCACCGGCCGCGAACTCGGGCACGTCGATGCCGACCCGCTCGACGGTGCCGCTGACGTCCCAGCCGGGAACCACCGGATGAACGGTGTCCATCAGACCGTCGAGCCCGCCCGCCATGATCTTCCAGTCGACCGGGTTGACCCCGGCGCACCGGACCTTGACGAGAACCTCACCGGGGGCGACCTTCGGCACCGGCAGCCGGGTCTCGCGGAGCACTTCCGTCCCGCCGTAGGTCTCGTACGCCATCGCCCTCATGGTGTCCTCGGACATCCCTGCACCTTTCCCTGAACCGTCGGTCGTGCCGCTCCATCTGAGCACGACGGGCCCGGGACACCCCGAGAGGCTCGCCCGCACGCGGTGTCGCCCTCGGGGAAGGAGGACGCATCGGATCGGCCACGGCCCCGTGCCACGGATCCGGTCGGTCCGGCACCCGGCGGCGGGAGGGTACCGGAAGGTTCGTACTTCGCCGAACGCGTGCGTCCGGTTCCTCGTTCTGCCGGAGAATATGAAGAATGGATACGTGGATGCCGCCGGAGAGCGGGACGTTCGTCGGGCGGGCCGAGGAGGCCGAGGACCTGGCGTCCCTGTTGGGCGAGCGGCGGCTCGTGACGCTGGTGGGCATGGGCGGGATCGGGAAGTCCCGGCTCGCCTCGTACGTCGTCGGCGGCGGTGGGCCGGACGCCTTCGCGCGTGTCCACTGGGCTCCGCTGTGGTCGCTGGCCCACGACTCCCTGCTCATTCCCCTGGTCGCCGACGCCTGCGGCCTGTCGGACCACTCCCCCGGCGATCCCGTCGACACGCTGGCCGACTGGATCGGCGTGCGCCGCGTCCTGCTGGTCCTGGACTCCTGCGAGCACCTCGTGGCGGCGTGCGCGGCGCTGGTCTCGGAGCTCCTCGCCCGTTGTCCGGGGCTCGTCGTACTGGCGACCAGCCGTGAACCGCTGGGCGTGGAGGACGAGTTCCTGTTTCCCGTCGGTCCGCTGCCGGTCGACTCCGACGCGATGGAGCTGTTCGCCGATCGGGCCGGCGCCGTCGGGGTCCGCTGGACGCGCCCCGAGGACTTCGTCGCCGCCGCCGAGGTGTGCGGCTGGCTGGAAGGCGTACCCCTGGCGCTGGAGCTGGCCGCCGCGCAGTTACGGGAGAGGCCGCTGCCCGCGATGGCCCGGCTCCTGCGCGGCAGGCTGTCCCTCTCCGAGGGTCCCGAGAGCCGGGTCCAGCCGTCGCGCCACCGTGCGTTGCGTACCACGATCGGGTGGAGCCACGAATTGTGCGAGCCGCGGGAGCGGCTGTTGTGGGCGCGTCTGTCGGTGTTCCGTTCGGCCGCCGCGGTGGACGACGCGGTACGGGTGTGCGGCGGCGGGCCGTTGACCGGAGCCGCCTTGGAGCAGGCCCTGGAGGGGCTGGTACGCAAGAGCGTCGTGACCCTGTCCGGCGGCCGTCTGCACCTGTTCGACTCCGTTCGTGAGTACGGGGCGATGTGGCTCGCGGAGCTCGGTGAGACCCGGATGACGGCCGACAGCCACGCGCGGCGCCTCCACGAGCTGGCGCTCGCCGCCGAGGACTCCTGGTGGGGGCCGGGACAGGCGGCTGCCTACGCGCGGCTGGTCGGCTGCTACGGCGATCTGTGCGCGGCGTTGGAACACCTGCTGGCCACCGATCCTCCGGCGGCCGCGGAGCTGGCGGGGGCGCTCGGCTTCTTCTGGGCGTGCTCGGGTCATCTGCACGAGGCGGCGCACTACCTGGAGGAGTGCGTGCGACTGGTCTCCGGGCCCGAGGCCGTCGTGGGCAAACTGGTGTGGGCGCTCGGGGTGGTGCGCTGCCTGCGGGGCGAGTACGACGTCGCGGCCCGGCTGGCGGGCCGTGCCGACGAGTGCGCGGTACGGGCGCGGGACGCGACGCTCCTCGTCGACGCCGGCTATCTGCGCGGCCTGGTGATGCTGCTGCGGGGCGAGCCCCGGGAGGCGCTGGCGGTCGCGGACCGGGCGCTGGCGGAACGGGGGGCGGCGATGCCCGCGGTGGCACGGTGCCGGGTGATGCGGGTCTTCGCCCTGACGGCGTCCGGCCTGCTCGAAGAGGCCCGGGCGGGGGCCGAGGAGCTGCGGCACGACGCGGCGTCGGCGGGCGAGCAGTGGACGCGGTCCTACAGCGAGTACCAGCTGGCGGTGATAGCGCTGCGGGAACGGCGCTCGGCCGATGCCGCCCGCCACGCCCGGGCCATGCTGCGGGGCAAGCGCCTGATAGGTGACGTCTTCGGCCTCGGTCTGGGGCTCGACCTGCTCGCGGTCGCGCTGTCGGCGCTGTCCCGGGGCGAGGAGGCGGCCTCGGCGTACGGGACGGGTGAGGTGTTCTGGCGGATGGTCGGACATCCTCAGCGGGGCACTCCCGAATTGCAGCCGCTGCGGCACAGTGCGGAGCTGTCGGCCCGGAAGCAGATCGGCGACAGCGTGTACGACGGCGCGTACCGCCTGGCCACGCTGACGGATCCGTTCGCCGCGCTGGAGGCGATCCTGACGGAGTGAGCGGGGCGCCCACCTTGCTCGGCCGGCGGCCGGGGAACGCGGGTCAGGGGATGTCTCCGGTGTGGTAGAAGCGGCAGGCGACGCCCGGGCCCGGGGCGCGCGGCTCGCCGGGGCGCGGGTCGTACAGCGCGCGCCCGCCCGGCCACCGGGAGAGCTCGGTGGCCAGGGCGACCCCGTCGTCGACCTCTGCCGGCGGCCACCCGTGGATGTCCAGCAGGAGACCGTCCAGCGGCCCGCCGACGAGTTCGGCATAGGTCCGCCCGGCTCTCGGGCCGGGATCGGGGTCGTCGTGGTCGCGGCCGTAGACCCGGCCGCGCAGCAGCTGCTCGTCACCATCCATCCGATCAGCTTCTCAACCACCACTGACAAGGGGGTACGGACGGCGGACCCGGCCCTGATCCGCCGGACACGCCCTAGTCCGCGGGAGCCCGTGTCAGACGAGGGCGTCACCGGGGTCGTCGGTCAGGGCGAGGGTGACGATGATGCGCTTGCCGACCGGCTCACGGCGTGCCTCGAAGCTGCGGGCGACCGCCATCACGATCTCCAGGCCGTGCTGCCCGACCCTGCCGATGTCCGCGGCCCGTGCGACGGGCAGAACCGGGTCGCGGTCCCACACCGTGATCTCGACCGCGTCACCGTCGATCCTCAGGTCCAGTGATGCCGGGCCGGGCGCGTACTTGCGGACGTTGGTGACCAGTTCGCTGACCACAAGGCGGGTCAGGTCGACCGCGCGGCGGGAGACGTCCAGACCGTGCTCGGTCCGGACGCGGGCGAGAAAGTCGGCCGACAGATGGCGGGCCCGGGCGATGTCGTCGTCGTCTCCGCACAAAGTGGACGCGATCCGCAGGGGCCGGTCCGCCGACGCCGTCCCATGGTCCTTCACCGAATCCGATTCCGTCACAGCCGTCACTCACTCCCCGTTCCCCGTCAGCGACGCCTACCCGCACACCCGCGGATGACGCCCTGTCCCTCGCCCCGTCTCCTGCCGAAGGAGGTCCTCCCGCAAGCCGGGCCCAACGGCCCTACACACACGGGTATGCATATGCCAGGATCACTCGCATGACCAGGGGAGAGACATTGGGGACCGGACACGCCGGGCAGCCCGGACGGCTGTCGGCGGCGACCACCGACATCGAGGGCGTCCGTGTGGTCGCCCTGAGCGGAGAGATCGACCACACGACCGGCGACACCCTCCGCCAGGCGCTGGCCGTTCCCGACACCCCCGGCCCCCGCGTCGTCGCCGACATGCGGGAGGTCACCTTCATGGACTCCAGCGGCATCAACGTCCTCATCACCGCCCACCACGCCCTCACCGAGGCCGACGGCTGGCTCCGCCTGGCCGGAACCACCGACACCGTCCTGCGCACCATCGGCCTCGTCGGCCTGGACACCGTCATCGACTGCCACGAAACCCTCGCCCAGGCCCTCGAAGCCTGACGCTCCTCGTCACGGTCGGAACGACGCGGGCGCCCGACGGTGCGGTTCCGACGACGACCGTACGCCGGCACCCGCCGCCCGGCCCCTCAGCCGGCCGCGGCGGGCTGCGGCGGACGCCGTGCCGGTCCGTCAGCGGTCGATCGGGGCGTCGTACTTCGTCGCGTGCCTCGGCAGACGCGTGTCCTCGGTCCCCACCGCGTCCCGCGCGCCCCCGCTCACGCGTCGTCGGTCTTGACGACCACGTGCACCCGGTTCTCGTTGAAGCGGTCCCAGTCCATGACCAGACGGAAGCGCCGATGCGCCTCCAGCCCTTCCGCGTCGGCGGGCTCTTGGCCGCGCCACACCCGGGCGTCGTCGGACTTCACGAGCGCCACGAGGGCGAGGCGTACGTCGTCGGCGTCCTGGCCGGTGGCGACGGCCAGGCGGTCGAGGGAGGTGAGGACCTCCCGCGGTTCGCCCAGATCGTCGGCCAAGTGCATGACGAGCCCGTCGACGAGTGGATCGGTGCGCGTCGTCCAGCGGATCCCGGCGAGCCGCTCGGCGAGTTCGGCGTCCAGGGGCAGCAGGTCGTCGGGCAACGGCAGCGGGTCGGGCATGGACCACCGGGTGCCTTCCGGCGTCTCCTCCCGGTGCGCCAGACCCCAGGTCAGATAGAGCTCGGACAGCTCCCGCACGGTCGTGGGGACCGGGAGGCCGGCCTCCGTCAGCACCGCGTCGAACCTCTTCCAGTGGTTCGCCTCGAACGCTTCGCGACCCTCCGGCGCGTCCTCGTCGTGCCACTCGTCATCGGGCCACGAGAACGTGAGCGCGGCGTCGAGATCGCCGCCGAGCATGTCCCAGTGACCGTCGAAGGCCTCCTCCAGGAGCTCGTCGAGGGAGCCGGTGAAATCGGGCTGGCTCGCGGTGCTGATCAGCATCGTCAGCGGAAAGGCCTGACAGGGAAGGACGTGGGTCCAACCCGAATCCCACCAGCCGTTGTGCATCGCGAAGTCCCGGCGCGGTCCGGGCACAGACGGATTCTCGGTCATCCACGGCTCTTCCTCGGAGGGCGGTCGAAGGCTTGCAGCGTACGCACCGCGGTGCTGCGAGGAGTCGGTTTCGTTCACTTCCGGTGGTTACGGTTCAAATGGCGCGTTCCTCGTTCCCGCGAGGCGCTGCCGGTGGCCGTGGCGCCACGGGAGCGCGTGTCGACGTACGACCGGCCGGCGGCACCGCGCCGCTCCCCAGGAAGAAGACGGCTGGAATTTTTCGGTGGGGAACGTTTACTCAAGCCCGATTGGTCCAGACGAACACCTGACAACTTCCTTATATGACGAACTGGAGAGCATGATGGGCATCATCGCGTGGATCCTCATCGGTCTGATCGCCGGCGCCATCGCCAAGGCCCTGATGCCGGGCAAGGACCCCGGCGGCATCATCATCACCATGCTCATCGGCATCGCGGGCGGCCTGCTCGGCGGCTGGCTCGGCAAGGTCATCTTCGGCGTCGACTCCGTCGACGGGTTCTTCGAGATCTCCACCTGGGTCGCCGCGATCGTCGGCTCCGTCATCCTGCTCGCCCTCTACCGTCTCGTCACCGGCAACCGCCACTCGCACCGCCACGCGTAACACGCGAGAACCGCACGTCGAAGTCACTCCCGAACGGCTCTCCCCTGTTCACAGGGCGAGAGCCGTCGGCGTTTCCCGGCCGACCGCGCGCCCTCGCCCGACAGGCTCCGTGGAACGCGCCGGCAGCCGTCAAACCACCCTCCTGGTGGAACAAGCAGCAGGTCAGGGCATCGGCCCGTGGAGAACGACCCGTACGGCCCACGGGACGCCTTCACCCGGACATGCGATCTTCGTCCTTCTGGCTCATGGTGAATCGAAACCTTCTGCTTCACGCCACCTCCCGTGGCACCCCTGTCAGGAGGCGTCATGGTGGCTTTGGCTCTGCTCGTCCCCCTGCTGCTCATAGGCATGATGTTCGTGCTGGACGCTTTCGAAGGATTCCTGTTCCCACCTCCGGCCCCTCTTCCCGATGCGCCGCCGGAGCCTCTCGGAAACCCGTCTGACCAAGAGGAGTGAGGTTTCGTCCGGCCCGTCCACGGACGGGCCGGACGGCCGTCGCGCTTCGGGGCGCGCCGCCGGTCCGCGCGGGGCGTCACGGTCGTCCCGGGTCAGTCCGCCCGCTCACGCAGGGAGAGTACGGCTCCGAGTGCCGAGGCGGCGTCGAGAAGGGCTCTGGAGCGCGTGGTGATGCTGGTGTCCCTGGCGGCCAGCGCCGAGGCGACGTCCTCCGATCGGCGGGTGCGCCGCAGCTGCGGCATGAGGATCCGGAGGGTCGTGACGCGGTACCCGGCCCTGCGCAACTGATGGACGATCCGTGCGTCGCGTACCTGAGCCGGTGTGTAGCGTCGCGTTCCGCGCGCGGGATCGCGGTCGGGGGTGACGAGAGCCTCCGCGTCCCAGTGCCGCAGCGTCGACGGACGCACGCCGAGGGCGGCGGCGAGTTCGGAGATGCTCATCGAGTCCGAGGCGCGCACGTCGTCGATCGGCTCGCCGGAGATCGCGCGGGCGGCTTCCTCGGCCCGCCTCAGCCCCTCGCGCTCCGCGTCGAGGCGGGCGTGCGCCGCGTCGAGAAGGGCCAGGGCCTGTGGAACGGGGCTCCGGTGAAAGGCGCGGACGATGTCCTTGGCCCCGACCGGTCCCACTCCCGCGGCAAGGGCCCGGTAGGCCAGCGCGGACTGCAGATGCACCTCGTCGTAGGTCCGGTAGCCCGTGGCCGTACGCGCGACGGGTGGAAGCACGCCGTCACGTTCGAGGTTGCGCACTTGCTGGACCGAGCACCCGACACGACGCGCGACATCAGCGGTGCGCATGCCTCCCGATTTGAGACTTGCCATTCCGAAAACCCCGTACCTGCGCCTCAAAGTCTCCACAAGCACTTTAATGGAACGCTGAAGCACATGACGAGTGAAGAGATTATCGACTTCGTGACGGGCCTCGACGGAGTCCTGGCGCTCAGGCCCGTGCCCGGCGACGGCACACCGGCGATCGGTTGGGGCGACGCGTTCTTCTCCTACGCGCCCGACGGCGTCGTCCCGACGGCGGGCCAGCCCTTCGCGACCGTCGTGACCAAGAACTACCCCGGCGACGAGGCGTCCCGTCTGGACCGGCCGGACACCTTCCGCGTGAACATCGCCGCCGGGAAGGAGGCGTTCGTCCGGTGGGCCGGTCACTCGCCGCGCGAGCCGGCCTCCACCGAGGTCGACCCCAGCACCTCCGACGTGGTGATCGCGCACCCCGTCTACGGCGGCGCCGGCTGGCTGGCGGTGGTGAACCCGGGTGAACGCACCGGAGCGTCGACGCGTGAGCTGCTGCGAACGGCCTACGGCCTCGCACGCGCACGCCATGAGCGGCGCGCCGAATCGGCGACATGAGCAGGATCCACGGCCTGCGGCAGGAGGGGGCACGGGCCCGCTCCCCCGCCGGTCATCCGGCGTCCTGCGGGCCGAGCGCGTCGGCGTAGAGCGCGAACAGGCGAAGGCCGGGGCCGGAGCCCGTGCGCGAGGCTTCGTCCAGGTGTTTCCAGCAGTCGGCCGCCAGCCGGCGGGCATGACGTCCGGGCCAGGGCTGCGGCAGGAGTTCGGGCGGCAGGAGAGGGTCGGGGTCCATCGCCTCGGTGAAGCGGGCGGCGAGTTCCACGGCCGTGGTGAGCCGTTCGACATCGGTGAGTCCCGGCTCTGCCCCGAGCAGGGTCAGACAGGTTTCGGCGAAGGCGGCGAGGCGCTCGTGCCGCCGGGCGATCTCGGCGAGCGGCCACAGTGCGGCGGCCAGTTCCCGTGGACCGGTGAGATCGCCGACGCGCAGATCGGTGGTGGTCAGCCGGGTGAGGGTGTCCTCGATGCCGAGGTGTCGGGCCTGGGCGTCGACGAGTTCGCCGACGGGGTTGGCGGTGACGTACAGGCCGTTCTGGACGGGCGCGGCGCCGAGGTGCAGGAGGTGCTCGCGCAGGGAGTCGCGGGCGACACGCCGGGCTTCCGGAACGGCGAAGGCGTACAGGTGCCAGGTGCCGTCCCAGGGGGCGAGTCCGGCGTCCTGCCGGTAGGCGTGGCGGACGTAGGAGGCGTCGGGTGCCAGTGATCCGGTGGCGTCGGCCACGGCGCGCAGGGTGGCCTTGCGGCCCCGGCCCCGTCGGGTGAAGCGCCCTTCGGCGACCAGGCGTGTGACGCACAGCCTGACCTGCTGGTCGCTCATGCCGAGCAGGCCCGCGACGGCGTACAGCTCGTCGGCGTCGACCGTTCCGTCTTCACGGACCAGGCTCTGCACGACCAGCCGCGTGGGGATCTCCGGCCGTTCGGTACGCGCGGGCGGGGTGGTGTTCATCGGGCCTTTCCCTGGCTGGTCACGTCCGCCGGGGTGACCGGGCGGTGCATGGTGGTCACGGCGCCGAAGCCCATCAGGCGGCGCAGGTACGGGGTGTGCTCGGTGTGCCGGGCGGTGAAGCCGTGCCGTTCGTACAGTGCCCTGGCACGGGGGTTGGTGTCGATGACGTCCAGCCGGATCCGGCGGCAGCCGTTCTCGGCGGCGAGGGACGCGATCTCCCCGAGCAGGAGGGTACCGATGCCTTCGCCGCGGTGCGCCGCGTCGACGGCGATGCCGTCCATGACGAGTTCGCCCGCGGCGGGAGTGCGCTCGAACAGGGCGAGGACCACCAGACGGGGCAGCCCTCGGAACGGGCCGTAGGCCGAGAGGACGTCCTTCACGCCGCCGCCGGTCAGCGCGCGGTCGCCGAGGCGGTAGCCGGCCACTCCGACCACCCGGCCGTCGACGAGGGCGACGACGCCCCGGTCCCGGTGGAGGTGGGCGGCGATGAACGCGCGCCCCGTTTCCGGCGGGTCCAGTGCCGGCGCCAGCTTGCGGCCGAAGGCCTCCCAGTACAACGCCGCCACCCGTCCTTCAACGCCCTCGGGTATCCCCCTGCGCACCGTCGGCCGCCCGCCTTCAGGGGTACGGGCTTCGCCCGCTGCCATGTCCACCCGACTCCTCCGCCTTCCCACCGGCCCACCTTGATCTATCAACCATAATACGTTCATTATCGACACGATCGTTGGTGAAGTGATAGCTCTTGGGAGGTCGAAGTGTTCCGAACGCGAGGACGGCCGATACCGGGCAGGTGGAGAACGGCCTTACGGGTGCTGGTCGCGGTAGTGGTGGTGAGCGCCGGGCTCGGCGGCACGGTGGCGTGGCAGAACACCTACGCGCTGCGCGAGGAGAAGGTGGTCCTGCACCACCGGGGGCAACCGCTCGAAGGGGTACTGGCCCTGCCTCCGCACGGGCGGGGACCGTTCGGGCTGGTGGTCTTCGTCCACGGCGACGGCCCGGTCGACGCGACGCACGAGACGTTCTACCGACCGCTGTGGGAGGCCTTCGCCCGGTCCGGTTACGCCTCGCTGTCGTTCAGCAAGCCCGGAGTCGGGGGATCAGGAGGCGACTGGCTGGACCAGAGCATGGACGACCGGGCGCGGGAAACCCTGGCCGCCGTGGCGTGGGCGCGCGGACGTCCGGACATCGACGGCCGCCGCATCGGCCTGTGGGGGGCGAGCCAGGCGGGCTGGGTCCTGCCCAAGGTCGCCGCGCGGGACCGGGGGCTGCAATTCGTCATCGCCGTCTCCCCGGCCGTCAACTGGTTGCGGCAGGGTCGCCACAACCTCCTCGCCGAACTGGACCGCGACGGTGCGACCCCCCGGGAGAAGGAGACGGCGCTGCGCCGGCGGGAGACCGTTCTGGACCTGCTGGACAGAAGGGCGTCCTTCGCCGAGTACCGCGCCGCCACCGGTGACACGGACGGCATGACCAGCGCGCGGTGGGTCTTCATCGCCCGGAACCACCGCGCGGACGCGACCGCCGACCTGCGTACCGTGCCCGGCACGCCACTGCTCCTGGTACTGGCCGGGCACGACGTCAACGTGGACGTCACCGACACCGAGACCGTCTACCGCGAACTCCTGCCGCCGGCGTCCCTGGCGGTCGCGCACTACCCGGGTGCCACGCACTCCCTGGTGGACGAAGACCTGGAACGCTCGGACTGGCGGCTGACGCTGACCGCGCTGTTCGCTCCCCGACGGTTGTACACCGACGGGTTCCTCGCCGACCAGGCACGGTTCGTGGACCGGCTTCCTCCTCACCGAGGAGGCATCACGGCCGCTCCCGAAACGACGAAGTATCCGGAAAATCGGAGACCTTGAGGATCGACCGGAAAAAATTGCGGAAACGGCCCGCGGCACGGGAAACGGCTTTCCTCTATACCGGGCTGAGGCTGTCGGACAGGGCGATACGGGCCGTAACGCACTTACCCTCTTCCCCCCGCTCGACGAAAAGGTCCTCGGCGATGGCCCTGATGATCTCCACGCCGTGGTGGCCGATCCGGTCCGGGTCGGCGGCCTGAACCGTGGGAACGGCCGGGTCGCTGTCCCACACCACGATGTCGACACTGCCGTCCGTGACGCGCACCTCCACCAGCACCATTCCGGGAGCGTACTTGTAGGCGTTGGTGACCAGCTCACTGACCACGAGGCCGGTCAGGTCCTTCGCGCGATCGGAGACCGGCACACGGTGCTCGGTGCGCGCCTCTTCGAGAAAGACGGCGGCACGGTGCCGGGCGTCCGCGATGCAGCTGCTGTCCCTGTCCAGCCCGTAACCGGCGCACATGAGCAGTCCGCCGGATTCGGGCCGGACACCGTCCTCGCCATTGACATGCGTTTCCACCGAATTCACCCTCTCTCCTGTCAGCACAGCACGATTACCCAGTCAACCGGTTCTGACACAGAAGGGCTTGATCAACTCCGCCACCCCCGGACAGAGGGTCCCGGAATCGAACGGTCACCGTAATCGACCGGCAGTGGAGCCGCATGAGCGGAAAAGCGGAGATTCACCCGGCAGGTAATGGCCATATCCTCGCCGACCGTAGTGACGCGGACGAGCACGACGCGTTCGCCGGTGGACTCGACCAGCGAGACCAGGCGATCGTGGTCGATCGGATCAGGAGCGTACCGACGCTCGACGACGATCCTCACATCATCCATGCGGCCCGACGCCACCGGTCGGCGCGGGCGGGGTCACGACCCGGCCATGATCCGCCGGACACGCCTTGGGGTCGTCCGCATGACGATCGACACCGGGACCCCTGGCTCGCTCTTCGAATCCCTCCGGGCGGACGCCCTCACCGGCACGGACCGGCTGCGCGAGCTCTACCCGCGGCCGAACCCGCACGCGCTCCGCAAGGAGATCGACCGCCTGACCGAGGAGACCCGGGCGCTGATCGGCTGTTCCTCGCTGGTGTTCATCGGCAGTGCGGACGCCGAGGGCCGGGCGGACGTGACGCCGCGCGGCGGTCCGGCCGGGTTCGTCTCGGTGCTGGACGAGAGGACCTTGGCGATCCCCGACGCGACCGGCAACAAGCGGCTCGACACCCTGCACAACGTGCTGCAGACCGGACGCGTCGGACTGCTCTTCCTCGTCCCCGGCCGCCCGACCACGCTGCGCGTCAACGGCCGCGCCTGCGTCTCGGCCCGCCCGGAGCTGCTCGACCGGCTCACTCCCGTGGGCAAGCCGCCGGTCACGGCGATCGTGGTGGATGTCGAGCAGGTCTATCCGCACTGCCCGAAGTCGCTGATGCGCGCGGGCGCCTGGCGACCGGAGCAGTGGGTGCCCGCCGACGCCCAGCCGAGCAGCGCCCAAGTGACCCTGGCCCAGCTGGACCTGCCGGGCCTGACCGTCGACCGGATCGAGGAGAGCGAGCGGGAGTCGCTGCGTCTGCGTTACGAGTGAACCGGGCCGAGCCCCGCCCCTCCTCGGCGACCGGGCTCTCCACCGCCCGAGGGCGGCTGCGCCCTCAGCCCTCCCCCGCCGGCCGCCGCACCTCCGCCAGCGCCTCGTCCACCGCCGCCGGGATGTCCGTGACCGGGAAGCGCGCGTGCCGTACCACGCGGTCGCGGTCCACCACCAGCACGGCCCGCTTCAGCCGCAGCAGCTGCCCGGCGCGGAAGGTGGGCAGTCGCAGGGCGGCGGCGAGGTACAGGTCGACGTCCGAGAGGAGGGTGAAGGGCAGGCCCTCCTCGACCGCGAACATCCGCTGTTCGTCCGGGCGTTGGGTGCTGACGCCGCGCACCTCCGCGCCCGCCGCGCGGAAGTCCTCGTACGCGTCCCGGAAGAGCCGGTTCTCCAGCGTGCAGCCGACGGTCCCGGGGATGCCCGACCAGCCGTCCGGCAGGGGACTGGGGGCCCCGGTCGCCGGATAGCAGAACAGGACGGTGGCCACGCCGTCGGCCACCGGGTCCACCAGCGCGCCGTCCCGGTGCCCCGGCAGCTCCAGGCGCGGCAGCCGCTCGCCCACCAGGCCCGCGACGCGCCGCGCCTCCGCGCTCGCCTCGTCGGCGGTGCCGCTGAGCGAGCCGTCGCCGAAGACCCAGCGGTCCGCCCAGTCCTGCATCGACAGCAGCACCGGCAGCAGCCCCCGGCCGCTCTCCGTCAGCCGGTACTCGTGCCGCACCGGCCTGTCCTGGTACGGGACCTTCTCCAGGACCCCCGCGTCCACCAGGTGCGCCAGACGCTCGGTGAGCACCTTCCGGGAGATGCCCAGCTCCTCCTGGAGCGCGTCGAACCGGTGGTGCCCCCGCGCGGTCTCCCGGATCAGGAGCAGGCTCCACCAGTCGCCGACCACCGCCGCCGCCTGCGCGATCGCGCACGCCGCGTCCCGCTCGGGAACCGACCTCATCACAGCGTCTCCACTCCTCCGCGCACGGCGGCCGCTCGTCGGAACCATCTTGCGCCATGAGGTCGGTTCCCGATAGAAACTCACCCGGGGCGAGTGAGTTCCCAAAAGAGACTGACGAGACTCAGGGGTGGGCGCCGCATGAGCGGGACACGAGCGATTCCGAAACACGACCGATACGACGACGAGCGGGAGACCTCGCCGACGGGCGCCTTCTGGCGCTTCTGGGCCGCCGCCACCGTCAGCGGCGCGGGCACCGCCGTCACCGCCCTCGCCCTGCCGCTCGTCGCCCTCACCGTCCTCGACGCCACCGCCCTCGAGGTCGCCCTGCTCGCCGCGGCCGGACAGGTCTCCTGGCTGCTGCTCAGCCTCCCGGCGGGCGTCGTCGCGCAGCGCGTACCGCTGCGCCGGCTCCAGGTCGCGCTCGACCTCGTACGGTTCGCGGCGCTCGGGTCGCTGCCGCTCGCCTGGTGGCTCGGCACCCTCACGTATCCGCACCTGCTGTTCGCGGCGCTCGTCACCGGCGCGGCGACGGTGCTGTTCGACATCGGCAACTCGACCTTCCTGCCCGCCGTCGTCCCGGCCCGGCAGCTGGCCGCCCGCAACAGCGTCATGTCCGGCACGCACGCCGTCACCCACACCGGCGGCCCCTCCCTCGGCGGCGTCCTGATCGGCGTGACCGGCCCGGTCGGCGCGCTCGTCGTGGACGCCGCCAGCTATCTGACCTCCGCCGTGCTCCTGCGCACCCTCCCCGAGAGCCGCCCCGCCCCCCGCACCGGCGAGAGCGCGCTCCGGCTGATGCGCGAGGGCCTGCGGTACGTCACCGGACACCCGGTCATGCGGCCCTGCATGATCTGGGCGACCGCCGCCAACTTCCTCAACGCGGCCCTCGTCGCCCTGACCCCGCTCTACCTCGTCCGCGAGGCCGGTCTCGACTCCGTACAGCTCGGTCTGGTCCTCGCCATGGACGGGGTCGGCGCGCTCGCCGGCGCCGCCGTCGCGGTCCGGGTGACCACCCGCCTCGGCACCGCGCGGGGCGTCATCGCCGCCGACCTGGCCGGCGGCGCACTGCTCCTGCTCGCCCCGCTGACCACGTCGGCGGGGGACGCATACTGGTTCGCCCTGGGGAACGCCGGCTTCGCCTTCGGCACCGTCATCGGCTCGATCACCACCCGCACCTACCGGCAGACCCAGTCGCCCCCGGAGCTGCTGTCCCGCGTGATGGCCACGGTCCGCTTCGTCTCCTGGGGCGCGCTGCCGCTCGGCGCGCTCACCGCCGGTCTCCTCGCCACCTGGGCCGGTGCCCACACCGCCCTCTGGACCGTCTGCGCCGCCGCGCTGCTGCCCCCGCTCTACCTCTTCTCCACCGGGGTGGGCCGCCACCGCGACCTCGCCTGACGCCCGGCTCGACGGGGCGAGCGGTCGAGATCGGCCGCTCCGCGCTCTCCACCGAGCCCTGACGCCCGATCCCACGGGGCGAGCGGCCCCGGAGTCCCGAACGGCGACGGCCCGGTACGCGTCTTCCGGCGCGAAGCCCGCCGCGGAGTCGCCCTCACGGGTGAATCCGGCAGCTCCGCGTCGGAACGTTCCTCCTCAGAACCACAGCCGTCCGCGCTGCCGGCACGCACGTCGACTCCGACATGTCCGCGACGCGAGTTCGCTATGCCTACGGGCGTGATCATGAACCTGCTGCGCGGCACTGCCGCGTTCTGCCTCGCTCTGACCTCGTTCACCCCCCTCTCCCCCACCGCCTCGGCCACGACGGGGGCCGCGTCCGTTCCGGCGGCTCTGCTCCTGGAGGACGCGGTCGGCCGGCTCCTCGTCGCCGACGAGGACCGCACCGGCTACGCCTCCGGATCCTTCGAGCACTGGAACACCGGCCTCGACGCGGCCGACGGCTGCGACACCCGCGCCGAGGTCCTCCTCGACGAAGCCGTCGAGGAACCCGCAGTCGCGGCCGGCTGCGAGCTGACCGGCGGGAAGTGGCGGTCCTTCTACGACAACGCCGAGGTCACCGACCACGGCAAGCTCGACATCGCCCACACGGTCCCCCTCGCCGAAGCCTGGGACTCCGGAGCACGAGGATGGACGGCCGCTCGTCGTGAGGCCTATGCGAACGACCAGGGTGCCGCGACCAGCCTGGTCGCCGTCACCGCGCGTTCCCACCGGGCGAAGGCCGACCGGGATCCGGCCGAGTGGATGCCGTCGCCGCCCGAGACGCACTGCCGCTACATCGGCGAATGGACGGCGACGAAGCTGCGCTGGGGCCTGGCGGCGGACCATACGGAGGTCGACGCGCTGAAGGTGTACGCCGAGGCGTGCGAGACCACCGTCGTCCACTACGCCCCCGCCGCGTAGTCCTCGATCGGACCCGATAGATCGGTTCACCGGGCCCGACGTTGCCGCCCGGCAGGGTGTAACGGTGCGCGGGCACCTGCCAGGCCGGCATCACCACCGCCACCCGCAGCAGTGCCGACGGCGCCAAGAGCGCCCGAGAGCAAGGCTTCGCCGGTGACCACGCGCTTCGGTCACGACTCGGGGAAGCGGGTGGGCCTGTCGTGTGCCCGCGGTACACGCTGTGCCCATGACGAGACGATCACAGGTTCGGACGGGCGCACCGCTCGGTTGTCTTCTCAACGGATGCCTGACCGTTCTGGGCCTGCTGGTCGTAGTCGTCGTGGGTGTGTCGGTCTGGCTGGGGACGCAGCCGACGCGTGACGACGCCCGGGCGCGCGAGGAGCTGCGGAAGAACGTCGAGGTGCTCCGCGACCGGCTGGGCGCGGCGGCGGCCGACGGCAGCCTTCCCGATACGGAGATCGCCCGGATCCTCCCCCCTTCGAAACCCGCCAAGGGCCTCTTCGGCGTGACCCGGCAGGGCGGGGCCGTCACCGTGGTCGCGGAGGTGCTCGGTCAGGGGCCGCCGCGAGCCTACGTCTTCGTGTACGAGAAGACGGTGACGGGCTGTTACGCCTTCGAGGTGCCGCCCCCGGCACCCGGGGCCCCACGGCCCTCCGTCCGGGAACTGCCGCGGGAGGAGTGCGCGGCGGACCCGGGCACGTTCCCCGGCCCCGGCCGCCCGGATCAGCAGTCACCCAACGCGAAGGCGGAAACGGCTCGGTAGGCGCGGGCGTCGAGAGCGCGTCCGCTGTCGCCGTCGGCCCGGTGGCGTCGAAAAACCGCGAGCCGTTCGGTCCCGGCCCCGGCAGTATGCCCTTCGTGAATCATGTCCTGTGCGGGCTGGCCGCCAATACCGCACTACCGCCCGAGCTGGTCGACCGGCTGATCGCGGTCGCGGACGACGACATCGCCGAGAGACTCGCCTGCCGTACGGATCTCAGTCGTGCGCAGGCGGTCGCGCTGGCGCTGCGCGTCGAGGAGAGCGCCGTGCAGCTGGCGTACGCGGGCCGCCTGACCGCCGCCGACATCGACCCTTCCGTACAGCCGGACGCCGCCCTGGCCCTGCTCGACGAGGGTGCCGGAGACCCCGCGTGGGCGTTCCTGCTGGCGGCCGATCCCCTCGTCGAGCGCCGGGAGAAGCTCGCTTCCTGTCCCGGGCTCCCGGCCGGCGTGGTGGAAGCGCTCGGCGCCGACACGGACGTGCGGGTCGTGGCCGAGCTCGCGTCGCGGGCCGCGCCGTCGGTCGCCGCCGGGCTCGCCGGGCATCCGCACGCCCAGGTCCGCCGCGCCGTGGCGTTCAACGAGGCGACGCCACCGGCCGTACTGGCGGCGCTGCTCACCGGCGAGGGGCTGCCTCCCGCGCGGTGGTGCCCGGTCTGCGAGCGCGAGGAGACGCCGTTCGTACACGAACCGCAGTGCCCGCGGCCCGACTGCTATCTTCCGCCCGGCGCCTCGTGCGACGGCTCCCACGAGTCCACCGTGCACGACATACAGCGGACGGTCCTGGAGAACCCGGCCGCCCCCGCCGACTCCGTCGCCCGTTTCGCCGCCCATCCTTCGGCGCTGCTGCGCTGGGCGCTCGCCGCTCGCCCCGATCTCCCTCCGGAGGCCTACCGGCGGCTCGCCGTGGACCCCGTCCCGGGTGTCCGTGCCGACCTCGCCGGGAATCCCGCGATCGGCGCCGACCTGATGAACGCGCTGGCCGGTGATCCCAGCCATGGCGTACGGCGCGGACTCGCCCACAATCCGCGCGTCCCGCTCGATGTGCTCGTCCGCCTGGCGGCCACCGTCAAGCTCGGTGGCGCTCTGCTGCCGCGCATCGCCGTCGCCGGTCCGGCCGAAGTGGCGGAGCTGGCCCGGTCGCAGGATCCGGCCGTGCGGATGCTGGTGGCCCTGCGCCGCGATCTGCCGCCCGGGATCCGTGACGCGCTCGCCGTCGACCCGGACGCGAAGGTGGTGAAGGCCGTCGCTCCGCACCCGGGTCTTTCCGAAGCGCGACTGCGCGCCATGGTCGACCGGCACGGAGCCCGTGTCGTCGCCGGGGTAGCGGCCAACCCGGATGCGACCCCGGTGCTGCTGGAAGACCTGACCCGGGGCGAACCCCCCGTACGGAGGGCGCTCCGTGAGGTCGCGCGGCACCGCAACGCGACGGGGGCGGCGCTGCGCGACTGCTTGGCGGACGCGCGGGCACGGCCCCTGGCCGCCGGCCACCCGGCCCTCTTCCCGCACGTCGTCACCGAGCTGCTCACCGACGCCGACTGGCAGGTGGTGGAGGCCGCGGCCGCCAACCCGTCGCTACCGCTCGCCGTGATGTCGGATCTGGTGCGTCGTCCGTGATCGTCCCGCTTCACCCGGTAGGACGGGACCGGGGCGTGTCCGGCGGAACGCCCGCCTTCTCAACGGTGCGGATCCGTACAGGCGGTGTCCCCGATCAGCAGTTGCGGATCGAGTAGACGGGCGCCCAGTTCACGGCGTACACGCCGTTGTCGGCGGGGAAGGTCCGGATCACGTTGCCGCCCGAGCCGTAGACGGTCGCGACGGCGCCACCGCTCTGGCTATTCTTGGCCTCGCCCCAGTCGCCCCAGTCGGACAGCCGGTACCGGGTGCAGTTGTAGAAGTAGAAGACGCGGAACCGGTTCACCGTCGGGTCCCAGACGGAGGCGCAGAAGTTCCCCGGGCTGCAGCTGACACCGGCGCCGGGCGGCAGCAGCTCCGTGCGCGCGGGGGCCGGGGAGGACGTCGGGGCGACGGCGGCCGGGGCCGCCTGGACGGGGCCGGCGGTGAGGACGGAGGCCAGTGCCAGGGTGACGGCGCCGAGGACTCCGGGCAGAGAGCGCTTGGTGGGCATGATTCGTGATCTCCCTGAGGGTGCTCCGGGTGCGGGCGGGTCGGGTCAGCGGATCCGCTGCTCCCGCGCGTCCATGGTCCCGGTCAGTTCCCGGCCGGCGCCACGGGTTTCGAGCACGGTCGAATGCCGCTGGTCGTCCCGTGTTCCAGGAGGTCCGCGCCGAGGCGGGTCACGCTGTGCAGGACGGCGCCGCCGATCCGCCGGCTGGTGAGGAGACCGGCCTCCCGCAGGACGGCCACATGGTGGCTGACGGTCGCCGGGCTGAGGCCCACCCTGCTCGCCAGCTCGCTCGTGGTCCGGCCCTCGGCCACCTCCTCGAGGACAGCCGCCCGCGCCTTGCCGAGCAGCGCCGCGAGCGCCCGGTGCGTGGTGGCGGAGGAGGGCGACGGGGGCGAGAGCCAGCGCGGGTCGTGCGTGACCGGGTGGACGAGCACCGGTGGCAGGGTCCCGTCCTTCAGCACGATCGGCCCCGGCCAGCAGAAGAACGACGGGATGATGCGCAGCCCCCTCCCCCGCAGGTACAGGTCGCCCTCCAGGTGCGGCCCCGCGACGTGCAGCACCGGCGCCGCCCAGCGCACGCTCGGATGCAGCCCCTCGACCAGGCCGGCGAACCCGGACCGCAGGAACGCCTTGGCGGCCACCGACCTCGCCTCGTCGAACCGGGAACGGACGTGGGGCCAGTACGGGGCCACGAACCGCTCGTGGTGTCCGCGCACCAGCCCGGCCAGCCCGCGCAGCGCCTGTGTGTCGCCCTCGGCGAGGGGGCGGGCCCAGCCGGGCAGCGGCCGGGTCCGGGCGAGTTCCGCCAGGTCGGCCCGCAGCTGTCGACGGGGTGTCGTCAGGAGCGCCTCCACACCCGCCTCGAACCCGGCGGACGCCGCCGACGGGGTCAGGAAGTCGGCCGAGTAGCCGTACGGCGGGGCCAGTCGCCGCAGACGGAGCAGCTCCGGGGTGACGAGACCGCCCGCCGTCCTCCTCCAGCGGCCGTAGACCAGGGGCGCGTCCCGGTTCTGCAGCAGATGCAGGCTGAGCAGCCCCTCCCACAAGGGGTCGGGTTCTTCCGCCAGGACCACGTGCGCCAGGTCCTCGTACGTGAAATGGATCCGCAGCCCCACCGGTCGCCGCTCTCCCGTTCCGCGCTGTGTGCGATGCCCGTGCGTGCACTGCGGTGCGCAGGTCATGCACTGGTGTGAACGGTGGCGCGATTGCCCTGAGCGGGCAAGCCGGACACGCGGGCTGCACGACACCGGCACTTCCCGTGGGCACGGCCGTGCCCCGGTCCGCAGGGGGGAGGCTGCGGGCCGGGGCATGGCTGTTCATGGAGGGTGCCTGGCGTTCCTGTCGACCTCGTCGATCAGGGGGAGGGCGGGAGGACGGAGGAGGCCGGGGCCTCCGGCGCCCGTACCGGCGTTACCGGGGCGTGCTCTCCGCGTGCTCCCACTTCTCCTCGGAGGAGGAGGCACCGTCCTGGGCCTGCTCCTCGTGCGTCGTCCTGGGCAGCCAGCGGAGGGCCAGGATCCCGAGCGCGGCGTGCAGGATGCTGGCCACCGCCACGGCCGCGTGCAGACCGGTGACGAAGGCCGACTTCGCGTCCGCGACCACGGCGGGGGCGAGACCGGGCAGTTGCAGGGTCTCGTCGAGCGTGGGCGCGAGGTCGGGTCCCTGGAGCCGGAAGAGCAGCGCGGCGAGGGAGCCGATGAGCGCGATGCCGAGGGCGTTGCCGATCTCGTTGCTGGTCTCGGCGATCGCACCGGCCGAACCGGCCCGCTCGGCCGGGACGGCACCGACCGCGGTGTCGGCGACGACGCTGAAGGAGATGCCGTAGCCGAGGCCCGCGATGGACGTGGAGGCGATGTACCAGCCGACCCCGCCGGTGATCGTGGTGGGGAGCAGGAACAGCAGTCCCGCCGCGATGGAGAAGTGGCAGACGATGAGGATCGTCCGCTTGCCGATGCGGTCGACGACCATGGGCGTGACGACGCAGGTCACGATGAGGACCACTGCGCCGGGCAGGGCCAGGAGCGCCGCCTTCAGGACGGGGAGGTCCAGGACGGACTGGAGGTAGACGCCCGACAGGTAGGCGGCAGCGGACCAGGCCGCCAGTGGCAGCAGGCCCGTGATGATCGCGACGGTGAAGACCCGGTCGCGGAAGAGCGAGAAGTCCATCAGCGGGTGTTCCAGGTGCCGCTGCCGGCGCACGAACAGGGCGAGGAGCACCAGGCCGCCCACCCCCACGAGGACGGAGAGCGGCGAGAACCCTTCGGCGGCGGCGTGCTTGAGGCCGTACACGAAGCCCAGGAGGCCGGCGGCGGAGGCGACGACGCTGAAGACGTCCACGCGACCGGTACGGGTCGTGCTGACTTCGCGCAGCAGGATGGGCGCGAAAACGAGGAACAGGGCGATGACGGGCAGGTTGATCAGGAAGACGGAACCCCACCAGAAGCGTTCGAGCAGGAAGCCGCCCGCCACCGGGCCGATGGCGAACCCCGCAGCGAAGGCCGCGGCGAAGATGCCGATGGCCTGCGCCCGGCGCCGCGGGTCGGTGAACAGCTCGCTCAGCACGGCCAGCGCCGACGGCAGGAGGGTCGCGCCGGCCACGCCCATCAGCGCGCGGGACGCGATGAGGAGTTCGGGGCTGGGAGCGAAGGCGGACGCCGCGGACGCGATACCGAAGACGGTCGCTCCGATCATCAGCAGCTTCAGACGGCCGTACCGGTCGCCGATGTTGCCGAACGCGATCAGCAGCGAGCCGACCGCGAAGCCGTAGATGTCCAGGGTCCACAGGGCCTGGTCGGCCGTGGGGGTGAGGTCCTGGCTGACCCGGGGCATCGCCAGGTACAGGATCGACCCGTCCATGGAGACCAGCAGGACCGGGCCGAGTACGACGAGGAGTCCCAGCCACGCGCGCAGGCCCGGGGAGTTGTGTGTGTGCTGTTCCGACATGTCTCGACCGTCGTCCATCGCCCGGCGGACAGCCAGCCCTCTGCTGGGGGTATACCTGACAGGTATACCCATCGACGGGGACGATCGGCTTACGCTTGCGGTCGTGGAGAGCCTCGGAACGTTCTTGAAGAGCCGCCGCGACCGGGTCACCCCGGACGAGATCGGACTGCGCACCCACGGGAACGGGCGCCGTGTCCCCGGGTTGCGGCGGGAAGAACTCGCCCAGCTCGCCGGGGTGAGCGCCGGCTACTACACACGGTTGGAGCAGGGGCAGGCGGAGACGGCCTCGGAGCAGGTGCTCGACGCGCTCGCACGGGCGTTGCAGCTCGACGCGACCGAGACCATGCACCTGCACAACCTCGCCAGGCACTCGCCGACGCCCCGGCTCACCGAGCCTCCGGTGGAGGAGCCCCACAAGCGCGTCCTCGCGCTCCTGGAGTCCCTCGGCGAGGCGACGCCGGCGATCGTCCTGGGCCGCCGCGGGGACGTGCTCGCGTGGAACCGCAGCGGGCACGCCCTGCTCGCCGAGCACATCGCCTTCGAGACCACGGACGACCCGGAGCGCCGTCTGTCGATCCCCCGGATGTTCTTCCTCGATCCGGTGACGCGCGACCTGTACACCAACTGGCACACGCTCGCGCGGGCCCACGTGGCGTACCTCCGGCTGACCGCCGGCCGCTACCCCACCGACGCGCGCCTGGCGGGGCTGATCGGCGAACTCACCATGCGCAGCGACGACTTCTCGGCCCTGTGGGCGAATCGGGACGTCGCGGACTGTACGACGGGCACCATGCGCATGCAGCACACGACCGTGGGCGCGGTGAGCGTCGACTACCAGGTCTGGCTGCAGCCCGACAGCCCCGACCACCGGCTTGAGGTCTACACCCCGAACGACCCGGGCTCCGCCGACGCCCTCCAGGTTCTGACCCATCAGAGCCGCCGCCCCGCCGATTCCCTGCTCGACGACTGAGCGACGCCCTCGCTTTTCCTCTCGCCGACACCGTACGAGCCCTCGCGCGTACGGTGTCGGCGTATTCCCGCGCGCCCGTTCTGCATTCGCCCTGCGGGCACCCGAAAACTGGACAGCCGCTTTCGCCGGGCAACCTGACATATACGTTCTTCATATTTATCCACGAGGGGCCTGAGTAGGTAGCGTTGTAGTGCAAGCAAGAGTGGCACGCCCTGGGTTTTCCCTGCCCACGGGCCAGTGCAGCGTGTCCGAATTCGACGATCCTTTCCCTGTCCGAAGCGGCGCGGCGGCGCCGGGAGAACACCGGCCGCCCCTCCCCTTCACTGTCAGACCCACTGTCAGCCGAGACCAGGTCCGTACACGACGCGGAGATCAGAATGCGACTTGCGCAAGTGATGGAAAGCGTAATGGTGCGCCATGCCGATCGGCCGGCCATCGGAGAACGTGCCAAGGAATTCGTGCGGGACCCGGATACGGGCCGTGTTTCGTACCGGTTGCTGCCGCGTTACGAGAAGACCGGCTTCGGTGAATTATGGGCGCGGGTCCGCGCGGTGGCGAGCGAATGGCACGGTGGCGCGGGCCACCGGCTGGAGCCGGGAGACCGGGTCTCCGTGCTCGGTTTCGCGAGCGGCGACTACACCGTCGTCGATCTGGCCTGCACGTACCTCGGGGTCGTGAGCGTTCCGCTCCAGACGAGTTCGCCCACGTCCCAGCAGAGGGCCATCGTCGACGAGACGGCGTCCCGCGTGGTCGCCGCGAGCGTGGAGCGCCTGGACAGGGCGGTGGAGCTGGCCCTCGACAGCCCGTCGGTCGAGGGCGTCCTGGTCTTCGACTTCCACCCGGAGGTCAGCGACCACGTCGACGCGCTGGACGGGGCGCGCGACCGCCTCGCGGGCGCCGGGCGTTCCGTGCGCGTCGACACCCTTCCCGAGGTGCTCCGCCGGGGGGCCGGCCTTCCTGAGGCGCCGCTGTTCGTTCCGGCCGACGGGGACGACCCGCTGGCGATGCTCATCTACACCTCCGGGAGCACGGGAACGCCCAAGGGCGCGATGTACACCGACCGCCTGACCAGTGCGATGTGGGGCGGCGCGTGGTCGAAGCTCTTCTCCGAGGACGAGACGGTCACCTTCAGCTACATGCCGATGAGCCATGTCGCCGGCCACTCCTCGCTGAAGAACACCCTGGCGCGGGGCGGCATCACGTACTTCACGGCCAGGAGCGATCTGTCGACCTTCTTCGAGGACATCGCGCTGGCGCGCCCGACGGAGCTGTCGCTGATCCCGCGCATATGCGAGCTGATCTTCCAGAAGTACCAGAGCGAACTCGACCGGCGGACCACGGCGGCCACCTCGGACCGCGCCGCCCTGGAGGCCCTGGTCAAGGAGGAGATACGGGTGGACCTGCTCGGCGGCGACGTCGCCTGGGCCGGCTGCGCGTCCGCTCCCCTGTCGGCCGAGCTGACGGCCTTCATGGAGTCCCTCCTCGGTCTCGACCTGCACATCATCTACGGCTCCACCGAGGCCGCGGCCGTCTCGGTCGACGGGGAGATGCTGAGCCCGCCGGTCATCGACCACAAAATCATCGACGTCCCCGAACTCGGCTACTACCGCACCGATTCCCCGTATCCCCGCGGAGAACTGCTGCTCAAGACCGACGCCCTCATACCCGGCTATTACAACCATCCCGAGCTGACGGCCGAATTCCTCGACGAGGACGGCTTCTACCGGACGGGTGACATCGTCGCGGAGACCGGGCCGGGGCGGCACACCATAATAGACCGCCGTAAAAGCGTGCTGAAACTGTCGCAGGGCGAATTCGTGGCGACCGCGCGCCTGGAGGCCATCTTCGCCTACAGCCCGCTGGTCCGTCAGGTGTTCGTGTACGGAAACAGCGAGCGGTCCTATCTGCTGGCCGTCGTCGTTCCTTCCGCGGACGCGCTCGCCCGCTTCGAGGGCCGGACGGAAGAGCTGCGACAGGAACTCAGCGAATCCTTCGTCCGCGTCGCGAAGGAGGAGGGACTCAATTCCTACGAGATACCGCGTGAATTCCTGATCGAGACCGAGCCGTTCAGCCAGGACAACGGCCTGCTGTCGGACCACCGGAAGCTGCTGCGCCCCCGTCTGCTCGAACGCTACCGGGCGCGGCTGGAGGAGCTGTACGCGGACATCTCCGCGCGGGAGGACAGGGAACTCCTCGACGTGCGCCGAGGCGCCGCGGACCGCCCGGTGCTGGAGACGCTCCAGCGTGCGGCCCGGGCGCTGCTCACCGGTTCGGGGGTCGAGGTGGACCCCTCGGCGCACTTCAGGGACCTGGGCGGCGACTCGCTCACGGCGGTCGCGTTCTCCGACCTGCTCGACGACGTCTTCGGCGTCCGCGTCCCGGTGGACATGATCATCAGCTCGGCCACCGATCTCCAGCAGATGGCCGACCACATCGAGACCAAGCGCAAGAACGGACTGAACCGGCCCGACTTCGCGTCGGTGCACGGACGGGAGAGCACCGAGGTGCGGGCCTCCGACCTCACCCTGGAGAAGTTCATCGACGCGGAGACGCTCGCCGAGGCCAAGCGGCTGCCCCTTCCCGTGTCGCCCCGGACCGTGCTGCTGACGGGGGCGAGCGGGTACCTCGGACGGTTCCTGGCCATGGAGTGGCTGGAGCGGCTGGCGCAGTCCGACGGCCGGCTGGTCTGCCTCGTGCGCGGGCGGGACGTGGCGGCCGCGCGGAGCCGTCTGGAGGAGTCGTTCGCCGGAGGTGACGGGCGGCTGGCGCGGCGGTTCGAGGCCCTGGCCGCCGACCACCTGGAGGTCGTGGCGGGCGACATGGCGGAACCCCGGCTGGGGCTGGGCGACCACACCTGGCAGAGGCTGTCCGAGGAGGTGGACGTGATCGTCCACGCCGGCGCCCTCGTCAACCACGTGCTGCCCTACAACCACCTGTTCGAGGCCAACGTCCTTGGCAGCGCCGAGTTGATCCGGCTGGCGCTCACCGAGCGGATGAAGCCGTTCGCGTACCTGTCCAGCGTGGCCGTCGCCGCCTCCCGGACGCCCGCTCTCGGAGAGGACCCCGACATCCGTCAGGCGCTCCCCGTGCAGCCGGTCGACGCCGGGTACGCCGGCGGCTACGCGACGAGCAAGTGGGCGGGAGAGGTGCTGCTGCGCGAGGCGCACGACCTGTGCGGCCTCCCGGTCACCGTGTTCCGGTCGAACATGATCCTCGCCCACAGCGACTACGGCGGGCAGCTCAACGTCCCCGACATGTTCTCCCGGCTCCTCTTCAGCGTGCTCGCGACCGGCCTCGCGCCCGCGTCCTTCTACCGCGCCGAGGACGAGGGGAGGCGGCCGAGGGCGCACTACGACGGTCTGCCCGTGGACTTCACCGCCGCGGCCGTCGTGTCGCTGGGCGGGCAACTCGCCGACGGGTACCGGACGTTCAGCCTGGTGAACCCGCACGACGACGGGATCTCGCTCGACACCTTCGTCGACTGGCTGGGCGACGCGGGCCACCGCATCGAGCGGATCGACGACTACGCGGACTGGCTCGACCGGTTCGAGACGGCCATGCGGGCGCTCCCCGAGGAACAGCGGCAGTACTCGTCCCTGCCGCTCCTCCACGGATTAAAGGACCCGGAGACCGCCGTACGCGGATCCGGAATTCCCTCCGAACGATTCCGGGCGGCCGTCCGGGCCGCGCGGATCGGAGCCGACGAGGACGTCCCGCACATCTCCCCCTCGCTCATCGAGAAGTACGCCAGGGACCTGACGTCGCTCATGTCCGCCTGAAATAGACCGAGCAGACGGGTCCGACGTCCGGCGCGTCCATCGATTCGGCGGGAACGATCGCATTCCTGCCCGGCCGTGCGCCCTCTCTTCAATGGACCGAGGTTGCGTTGATCGAAACTCTCCTGCCCTCTCCGATTCTCTTCGCGGAACGGTTCGGGAACGTCCCGGGTGATGTTCTCTTTCCTTCCGAGCGACAAGTGGTCGCCGCGGCGGGCGTCGCACGGCGCCAGGAATTCACCACCGTACGGGCCTGTGCGCGCACGGCGCTCGCACGGCTCGGTGTTCCGCCGGCGCCGATCCTGCCCGACGCCGCGGGCGCTCCCCGGTGGCCGGCCGGTGTCGTCGGTTCCATGACCCACTGCGCGGGCTACCGGGCCGCGGCCGTGGCCCGTGCGCACGACGTCGTGACGGTCGGCATCGACGCCGAACCCGACGCGCCGATCCCCACCGGGGGCGTCCGCGCGCGCGTCACCGCGGCCGAGGAGCGCGCCCACATCGCGGAGCTGGGGGCGCGCCGGCCCGGCGTCAGCTGGGACCGGTTGGTCTTCAGCGCGAAGGAGAGCGTCTACAAGGCCTGGTATCCGCTGACCGGCAGGCGGCTGGACTTCGATCAGGTACTGGTCACCGTCTCTCCCGACGACGGCGTGTTCTCCGCCCGTCTGCTCGTACCGGGCCCGAAAGTCGGGGCGCGAAGAATTCGGGTTTTCACGGGCGAATGGAAACAGTCCCGGGGGCTTCTGCTCACGGCCGTCTCCCTTACGGCCGCCTCCCTTGCGGCGACAACTCATTCCACCTTTTCCGGCCCCGATCCCGAGTGCACTTGACTTATTCTTTGCGCCGTCGTTGCACGATCCATTCCGTCGGCCGAGAGTTGAGTGCACCGGATCGATGCACGTACTGAAACGAAGCACTCAGGTGTTCGGCCGCCGAGAAGAACATTCCGGCGGTGCACGGCGCTCTCCGAAATCGTTCACGGCCCGCCGAAACCTTCCGTGAACCGCCGGACACCGCGTTGCCCGGACCGATCCGGTCGGCACGCTCCCGTCCGCACCCCCCGCAAGTCGACCACGTCCGCCCCCGCCCGGATCCCCTCCGGCGTGTTCGCTGAGGAAAACGATGATCGACATTCAGTCCTATCTCCGGTCCATGCCCGCGCTGCAGCAGCCCGACTGGCAGGAGCACTCCTCCCTGGACGAGGTCCGTACGGACCTCGGACGGATGCCGGCGCTCGTGGACGCCGAGGCCGTGCGCCGTCTGCGCGCGCTGCTCATGGAGGCCGCCGCCGGGCATCTGCAGGTGATCCAGACCGGCGACTGCGCCGAGGACCCCGCCGAGGCCACCCCCGAGGACGTCACGCGCAAGGCCGCGCTGCTCGACGTGCTGGCCGGGACGATGAAGCTGGCCTCGGGCAGGCCCATCATCAGGGTGGGGAGGATAGCCGGGCAGTACGGCAAGCCCCGCTCCTCCCCGACCGAAACGGTCAACGGCGCCCGACTGCCGGTGTACCGGGGGCACATGGTCAACCGCCCGGAGCCGGACGCGGCGCTGCGCCGCCCGGACCCCCGGCACCTGCTGAGCGGCTACCGGGCCGCGAGCGACACCATGCACTACCTCGGCTGGCGCGGCACCGCCAGCCGCTCCGACCTCGAAGTGCCGGTGTGGACCAGCCACGAGGCGCTGTTACTGGACTACGAACTGCCGCTGCTGCGGCGCGAACCGGACGGCTCGCTGCTGCTGACGTCCACACACTGGCCGTGGGTGGGCGAGCGGACCCGGCAGCTGGACGGCGCCCACATCGGGCTGCTGGCCGCGGTCTCCAACCCGGTCGCCGTCAAGGTGGGCCCGACCATGACGCCCGACCAGCTGCTCGCCCTGTGCGAGCGCCTGGACGCCCAGCGGCGGCCCGGCCGGCTGACGCTGATCTCCCGCATGGGGGCCGACAACGCCGCCGAGCGGTTGCCCGCGCTGGTCGAGGCGGTCGCCAAGGCCGGTCACCCGGTGCTGTGGCTGTCGGACCCGATGCACGGGAACACGGTCTCCAGCCCCGAGGGGCTCAAGACCCGCCTGGTGCACACGGTCGTCCGCGAGGTCAAGAACTTCCAGGACGCGGTGGGCCGGAACGGCGGCGTCGCGGCCGGCCTGCACCTGGAGACGACCCCGGACACCGTCACCGAGTGCGTGGCGGACGAGTCCGGCCTCGCCCGCCTGGGCGACAAGTACCTCAGCTTCTGCGACCCCCGCCTCAACCCCCAGCAGGCCGTCGAGGTCGTCTCGGCCTGGCAGGGCTGAACCCGGCGCCGCCGCACCGCCGCACCCGCGCACGCATCGTCCGCAGCCGTGGAGCCCCCGTCTCCCGTGAGCGGACCTCCCCCGCGAAGAGAGGACCGACCGGCCCATGTCCGGTATCCCCCCGATCGAGCCCTATCCGATGCCCCAAGAGGGCGAGCTGCCGGAGAACACCGTCGGCTGGCCCGTGGATCCCCGCCGGGCCGTACTGCTGCTGCACGACATGCAGGAGTACTTCCTCAAGCCGTTCCCGCGCTCCGAGGCGCCCGGCGACGCCCTGGTCGGCAACACCGCGCTGCTGCGCGAGCGGTGCGCCGAGCTCGGCGTCCCCGTGGCGTACACGGCGCAGCCCGGCGGGATGACGCCCGAGCAGCGCGGCCTGCTGAAGGACTTCTGGGGGCCGGGGATGGACCCCACGCCCGAGCACCGCAAGGTGGTCGAGCCCCTCGAACCGGGCCCCGGCGACTGGACGTTCACGAAGTGGCGCTACAGCGCCTTCTTCAAGTCCGACCTGCTGGAGCGGATGCGCTTCCACCGGCGCGACCAGCTGATCGTCTGCGGCGTGTACGCGCACGTGGGCGTCCTGATGACGGCGGTCGAGGCGTTCACCCACGACATCCAGCCCTTCCTGGTGGCCGACGCCGTGGCCGACTTCTCGGCCGAGTACCACCGGCTCGCCCTCGACTACGCGGCACAGCGCGCGGCCCGCGTCGTGTCCGCCAAGACCGTGCTGAGCGAACTCGACGCGGGCGGCACGGCGCTCTGACCGCGCCCCACCCCCGAAAGGAGTCCCCATGGCAAGGCAGGACCGCGCGCACGACCTCCTGGCGCGCATCCTCGACGGCTCGGCCGGCGCGTTCGCACTGATCCACCGGCCCGAGACGGCGAACCCGGACACCCTGGAACTGCTGGCCGGCGACGTGACGGAGATCGCGTCGCTCGCCGACCTCGACCTGCCCCCGCAGGACGGCGCGGGCGCCCGTACGGAACTGCTCGCGCTCATCCCCTACCGCCAGCTCGCCGAACGGGGCTTCGCCGCCCCCGACGACGGGGCGCCGCTGCTGGCGATGTCGGTGCGCGAGCAGGCCTCGGTGCCGCTGCGCGCGACGCTCCCGCTGCTGCCGGACGAGCCGGTGAAGGTGACCGCCGGCCACTTCGACCTGGACGACGAGGCCTACGCGGAGATCGTGCGGCAGGTCGTCACGGACGAGATCGGCACCGGCGCGGGCGCCAACTTCGTCCTGCGGCGCACCTTCACGGCGCAGCTGCCCGACTTCGGCCCGTCCGCGGCGCTGTCGTTCTTCCGCCGCCTGGTGCAGCGGGAGGCGGGGGCATACTGGACGTTCCTCGTGCACACCGGCGAGCGGACGTTCGTCGGCGCCACGCCCGAGCGGCACATCAGCGTCCACGACGGCACGGCCGTGATGAACCCGATCAGCGGCACCTACCGCTATCCGGCGGGCGGCCCGGAGCTCGACGGCGTCATGAGGTTCCTCGCCGACTCCAAGGAGACCGACGAGCTGTACATGGTCGTCGACGAGGAGCTGAAGATGATGGCCCGGATCTGCCCGCGGGGCGGCCGGGTGACGGGCCCCTACCTCAAGGAGATGGCGCGGCTGGCGCACACCGAGTACTTCATCGAGGGGCGGACCGACCGCGACGTGCGGGACATCCTGCGCGAGACGCTGTTCGCGCCGACCGTGACCGGCTCACCGCTGGAGAGCGCCGCGCGCGTCATCAGCCGGTACGAGCCGCAGGGCCGGGGCTACTACAGCGGTGTGGCCGCCCTGATCGGCCGCGACGCAGCGGGCCGCCGCACCCTCGACTCGTCGATCCTGATCCGTACCGCCGACATCGACGACGAGGGCGTCATGCGGATCGGGGTCGGCGCGACCCTGGTACGCCACTCCGACCCCGAGTCCGAGGTGCACGAGACCCGGGCCAAGGCGGCCGGGCTGCTCGCCGCGCTCGGCGACCCCGAGCCCGTCCGGTTCGGGGCGCACCCCGCGGTCCGCGAGGCCCTCGACGAGCGCAACGAGCACATCGCCGACTTCTGGCTGAAGGACCAGGGGGCGCGGGACGGCACGGATGGACCGCTGTCCGGCCGGCAGGTGCTGGTGATCGACGCCGAGGACACCTTCACGGAGATGATCGCACAGCAGATCCGGTCGCTGGGCGGCGAGGTGAGCGTACGGCGCTTCGACGAGCGCTACTGCTTCGACGCGCACGACCTGGTCGTGATGGGGCCGGGACCCGGCGACCCGCGCGAGACGGGCGACCCGAAGATCGCGCACCTGCGGTCCGCGGTGGCCCAGCTCCTGGAGGAGCGCCGGCCGTTCATGGCGGTCTGCCTGAGCCACCAGGTGCTCAGCACCCTGATCGGGCTCGACCTGGTCCGCCGGCCGACGCCCAACCAGGGCGCCCAGCACGAGATCGACCTCTTCGGCGCGCGGGAGCGGGTGGGCTTCTACAACACCTTCGCCGCGCACTCCGCGGGCGACTCCTTCGAGCACCCGGCGCACGGGCGCGTCGAGGTCAGCCGCGACCGGCGGACGGGCGAGGTGCACGGTCTGCGGGCGGCCGGCTTCGTGTCCATGCAGTTCCACGCCGAGTCCGTGCTGACCGTCGACGGGCCCCGGATCATCGGCTCGCTCCTCACGGAGGTGGCGGGCGGCTGATCCGGACGGGGCGCGGCGTCCCCCGGCCGCTCGGAACGGCCGTCGGGGCGCTCGGGGTGTGCGGCGTCCTCTCCCCCGGGCCGCCGCGCCCCCGCACGGTCGCTGCGGAGACCGCCCGGCACGGTCCGGATCCCGAGGCCCGGGGCCCGGGGTGAGAGCGGCGACGCGGGGCAGGAGGACGTCGTGGCAGCGAACATCCTCCGGACGCGCCGGAGCACTCCGGGCAACCGCACCGCCGAGTCACTGCGGCTGGTGCCCTCGGCCCTGCGCGGCACCGCCGTGCGCCTCTGGAACGACAACATCGCCGACTACGCGGCGGCCCTCACCTACTACGCGGTGCTGGCTCTGGTGCCCGCCCTGCTCGTCTCGGTCTCCCTGGTGGGGCTGGCCGGGGCCGGCACCCGCGAGCGGCTGATCCTCGACCTCACCTCCTACGCCCCTCCCCAGTCGGCGCAGGTGCTCCGCGAGGCGCTGGAGGGCCTCACCTCGACGCCGTCCTCTCTGTGGGCCCTGCTCATCAGCGGCGTCCTGAGCGCGCTGTGGTCCGCCTCCAGCTATCTGGCGGTCTTCCGGCGCGCCCTGCACACGATGTACCGGCTGCCCGACACCCGGCCGCCGCTGCGCGCGGCGCACATCCTCGTCCTCACCGCCGGCGCGCTGCTGGCCCTGCTCGTCACGGGCGCCGCGAGCCTCGTCGCGACCGGCCCCCTGGCCCGCCGGCTCGCGGCGGCCGCCGGGCACCCGGGCACGGACGTCGTGGCCGTCCTGCGGTGGCCGGTGCTCCTGGCGATCGTCACGGGCCTCGTCCTCATCCTCTACCGGTCCGGTCCCGCCCAGGCCCGTGAGAAGCGCCGGGGTTTCTCGGGCGGCGTCCTGGCCGCGCTGCTCTGGCTCGGCGCCTCGGCCGCCTTCACCCTCTACACGCAGTTCGGGACCTACAGCCGCCTCTACGGTTCGCTGGCGGGGATCGTCGTCTTCCTGGTGTGGCTGTGGTTCACCAACCTGGCCCTGCTGGCCGGCGCGCAGTTCAACGCGGTGCTCGCGCGGTCGGGGAAGTGAGCGGGCCCGTAGCGGCGCGGTGCGGGGCGGCCGGAGCAGGTACGGGCGGCCCACGATCATCCGCGAGTACGATGCGCCCTTCCCGATGCGGGAGCCACCATGCGGGTGGTCCCCCGCAGAGAGGAACGCGCCATGTCGTACCCGGAAGCCCGCCACCACGGCGACAAGGGTGAGGTGAACGCCGTCTTCCTCCCGGCCGGCGGCCCGCCGGACATCTCCTCGCCCGGCGCCTCCACCCACTACCTCGCCACCCACGAGTCGACCGGTGGCGAGTTCGGCCTGTACAGGATGGAGCTGGGACCGCGGTCCGCCGGGGCAAGGGCCCACTTCCACCGGACGGTGTCGGAGTCCTTCTACATCCTCTCCGGCGCGCTGGAGCTGTACAACGGCGAGAAGTGGGTCACGGGGCGCACGGGCGACTTCCTGTACGTGCCGGTCGGCGGCCTGCACGCCTTCAAGAACGTGACCGACGAGCCCGTGTCCATGCTGGCGCTCTTCTCGCCGGGCGCCCCGCGCGAGGAGTACTTCGAGCGGCTCTCGGAGATGTCGCGGCGGGGTGGCGAGGAGCGGAGGCGGTTCCGCGTACGACACGACAGCCACTTCGTGGAGGACTTCGAGGACGGGAGTTCCAAGGACGAGGTCTTCGAGGTCGAGGAGTAGTCCGGAGCCGTCGCGGGCCCTCGCGTCTTCGTAGCGGTCACGCGGCGGGGTGGCGGCGGTCGGTGGTGGAGGCGAAGCCCAGCCAGGTGTGGCGGTTGTTCCACCAGCACCAGCCGATCTTGGGGGCGTTGCGTCGTTCGCGGCCGTCCCGTCCGGTGCCGTTGCTGATCCAGATCGCCGGGGTGCGGGCGTCCCAGGAGCCGTTGGCCTTGTGCAGGCGGGAGCCGATGGTCATGAAGCAGTGGTTGCGGACGAGGACGTCCGGCGTCTGGAGCACCCAGTGCATGCCCTCGGTGAGCAGCAGGGGGGTGCGGCCCTCGGCGGTGAGGGCGGGCAGGGCCTCGTCGGGGCTCCGGTTGGACAGGTGGTCGCCCCGGTCGACGCCGTCGACGAGGTAGAGGGGGCCGTCGGGCAGCTCGACGGCCGTCGGGGCGAAGAGGTCGACGTCGGACATGTCGGTGACGACGAAGCCGGGCCGTCCGGCGTGGCGCAGCAGCGGAGCGAGCGCCGAGGCGGGAAGGGCGCGGGGGTGGACGGCGAGCAGGGAGCCCTCGGTCCCGGCGCCGGCCTCCGCGGCGAAGGACCGCACCTCTTCGGCGGTCAGTCCGGCGAGTTCGGACACGCCCAGGCCGATCAGCCGGTCGGCCTGGGTGCCGAGGTCCGGGAGCGCCGGGAGCGGAGGCGGGGTGGTGTGGGGCACGGTGGGTCCGTTTCGCGGTCGGAGGGCGGGGAGGGTCACGGGTGGGCGAGGTGGTGGCGTGTCAGGCGGACGAAGTCCGCGGTGGCGGGGTGTGCCGGGTCGGTCGGCCAGGCGAGGTAGACCGGGACCGGAGCGGCGTCGGCCAGGGGGACGTAGCGCACGCCGGGGTGGGAGTGGTGGTGGCTGGTGCCTTCGGCGGTGACTCCGACCGCCTCTCCCGTGGCGATGGTCGTCAGCCACTCGTCCACTCCGGGTACGTCGATCGTGGCCGGGCGCCGTCCCCGCGGCCACAGTTCCGGTCCGGTGGTGGCCGCCGTGGAGCACAGGGCCACCACCTGGTCGGCCAGGTCCTCCAGGAGCAGTGCGGAGCGGCCGGCCAGGGGGTGGTGGTCGGGCAGGACGGCCAGGCGCCGTTCGCTGGCGAGTTCGGCCAGCGCGAGCGGGGCGCCGAGGTGGGGGCGGACGCGCAGGAAGGCGAGGTCGGCCCGGCCGCGCCGTACGGCGGCCTCGGGGTCGTCCAGGCGGTGGATCTCCACCCGTACCCGCGGGTGCTGTTCGCGCCAGGCGCGCAGCAGCGGGACGGTGTGGCGGCCCAGGGCGGCCCAGGCGAACGCCAGTCTGAGGGGCCGGGGCTCCCGGGCGGGCGCCGCCGCTTCGGCGAGGGCGTCGTCGAGCTGGCGCAGGATGCGGTGGGCGTGCTCCCACAGGCGCGTGCCGGCCTCCGTCAGCTCCAGGCGGCGGGTGGTGCGCTCGACCAGCCGGACCCCGAGCCGGCTCTCCAGTTGTTCCAGGGTGCGCGACAGGGCGGGCTGGGTGATGTGCAGGACTCGGGCCGCCCCGGTCACCGATCCCTCGTCCCCGATCGCCGCGAGGGCCCGCAGGTGCCGCACGTCCACATTCATGACCACCGAGCATAAGTCCCGAAGAGTGGGCATTTCCCTCACGGCGGCGCGCGTGCCACCGTCGAGGGCATGAACATTCTCCTGATCGGCGCTTCCGGCACGCTGGGCCGGGCCCTGGACGGCGCCCTGCGCGAGCGCGGACACCACGTCGTGACCGTCGGCCGCACCTCCGGCGAACTGCGGTACGACGTGAGCGACCCCGAGCGGATCGCGGCCCTGTACCGGGCCGCGGGCCCGGTGGACGCCGTGGTCGGCGCCGCGGGCCACGTCCCCTACAAGCCGCTGCCCGAGATGGCCCCGGACGACTGGCACGCCGCCTTCACCGGCAAGGTCCTCCCGCAGATCGAGCTGGTCCGCCAGGGCCTGGACCACGTCGCCGAGCGCGGCTCGTTCACCCTGATCAGCGGCATCCCGGTCCGCGAGCCCGTCCGTACCGGGTCCGCCGCCGCGCTGGCCAACGGCGCGGTGGAGGCGTTCGTCCGCACCGCCGCCGTCGAGATCGCGCCCCGGCGGATCAACGCCGTCAGCCCCAACGTCTTCACCGAGTCCCTGCCCGACTTCGGCGCTTACTTCCCGGGCCTCGGCTCGGTCGACCTCAAGGACGTCACCGAGGCGTACGTCCGCTCGGTCGAGGGCGCGCAGACGGGGCGCGTCTACGCGCTCTGACCCCGGCCGGCACCGTCCTTCCGGACGGGTCGGAGCAGGAAAGGGCCGGACAGGACGGGGCGGGCACGGGTTCACCGGGTGAGCGGGGTCAGGAGGTCGAGGAGGCGGTCCAGGAAGCGCTCCTCGTGGTCCCGCAGGTAGAAGTGGCCGCCGGGTGACAGGTGGACGGTGACGGGTTCCGCGGTGTGTTCCCGCCAGGCGCCCAGGGCCTGTTCCGTCACCCGGTCGTCGGTGCCGCCGAGGACGGTCAGCGGGACCGGCAGGGGGACGGCCGGACGGTGCCGGTACGCGGCGACCAGGCGCAGGTCGGCGCGGAGCGGGCGGGCGACCAGGACGCGCAGCAGCCGGGAGTCGAGGACCTCCGGCGGGATCCCGCCGTGCCGGTCCGCCACCGCGTGCAGCAGTTCGGCGTCGGAGAGCCCGTCCGGGTCGGGGGCGGGGAGGGGCGTGTGGGGTGCCGGGAAGGCGGACACGACGAGCTCCGCCGGGAGCCTCCGGCCCCCGTCCCGGAGCGCCCTGGTCGTCTCGTAGGCGATCAGGGCGCCGAAGCTGTGGCCGAAGAAGGCGTACGGTCGCGGGTCGCCGAACCCGGTGTCGGCGAGCAGCCCGTCGGTCAGGGCGGTGACCAGGTCCCCGACGGAGCCGGGGTCCGGCTCGTCGTGGCGGGCGCCGCGTCCGGGCAGGTGGAGTACGTGGATCTCGACGGCGGGCAGCAGTTCGGCCCAGCGGAGGTACTCGACCGGGTTCCCGCCGGCGTGCGGGAAGCAGTACAGGCGTGGTGCGCCGGGCCGGTACGGGCCGGACAGCAGCCACGGCCCGTTCCGGGTCCGGTCCTCCGCCGTCCTCGTCGCCCTTGCCGTTCCCGTCACGCCGCTCAGCCCCTGTCCTGGGCGGCGGACGCGGTCAGGATGCGCTCCGAGAGGTGGGCGAGGAGTTCCGGGGCCCGGTCCTGGAGGTAGAAGTGCCCGCCGGGCAGGGCCAGTTCCTCGGTGTTCCGCGACGAGTGGCGGGCCCATTCGGCGGCCGGGACCGCCGCGTCCTCGTCGTCGGTGCCGTAGGCCACGACGAGCGGCACGTCGAGGGGCTCGGCCGGGGCCGGCCGGTAGGTCTCGATGAGGGTGTAGTCGGCGCGGAGGGCCGGCAGGAGGAGTTCCCGCAGTTCCGGTTCGGCGAGGAGCGCGCTGTCGGCCGCGCCCATGTCCAGGACGTCGGCGACGATCGCGTCGTCGCCCCGGAGGTGGATCGTGCCGGCGGGCGGGAGGCGGTGCGGCGGCGGGAAGCCGCTGACGACGAGCCCGGCCGGCCGTACCCCGTGCGCGTCGGTCAGGACGCGGGCCGTCTCGTAGGCGACGGCGGCGCCCATGCTGTGTCCGAAGAGCCACAGGGGCCGGTCCGCGAGGGGGGCGAGGGCCTCGGCGACCTGCCGGGCCATGTCCGGCATGGCGGTGACGGCGGGGTCCGTGAAGCGGTGGTGGCGGGCGGGGTAGCAGATCGCGTGGGCCTCGACGGCGGGGTCCAGGTGTCGGGGCCAGTCGCGGAAGAAGGACGGCGAGCCGCCGGCGTGCGGCAGGCACACGAGCCGGGCGAGCGGTGTCCCCCGGTCCTGGCCGGCGGTCCGGAGCGGGTGCAGCCAGTGCTGCTCGGTCACGGGGGTGTTCCTCTCTCCGTGCTGCTGAAGGCGCAGCTCAGGGGTATCGGTGACTGCTGTCGCAGGCTCACCCAGCGGTACGCGCCCCAGGTTCCGGCGCGGGCGCCCGGGGGGACGTCGAGGGTGAGGGCGGGGCCCGCGAGACCGGTTCCGAGGGCTTTGCCGCAGGCCTCCTTCACGGTCCACATCCAGGTGAACTCGCGGGCCCGGTCGGCCGGGTGCAGTGCGGTGAGCGCCTCGTGGTGGGCGGGGGCGCACCAGTGAACCATCGGGTCGGTCACGTCCGGGGGCGGGAACTGGACGTCGACGCCGACGGCGCGGCCGTGGGCGACGCCGACGGCGCAGGCCTCGGCCACGTGGCTGACGCTGATGCCCAGGCCGGGGTGGCCGAGGAGGGTCGGGCGGCCGGACGGCGTGTAGCCGATGGCGGCGCCGGCCGCGGCGGGGAAGCGGTCCGCCAGGAGGGCGCGCAGCAGACCGCGCGCCCGCAGCCGGTCCGTCCGCCGCCGCGGCGGCAGCCGTCGGGCGTCGTCGTGGTCGGCGGCGGTCGCCCACCGGGCCGGGGCGGCGTCCCGGTGGGCTCGGGCCAGGGCGACCCACACGCCGGGCCCCACCTCGACGGAGGGCGGAGGCCCGGCGGGGGCCGGTGTCACTGAGTGTCGCCCGCCCCGGCCCGCACCCTGGCCCGGTCGACCTTGCCGGTGACGCCCAGCGGGAGGTCGGCGTGGAGCCTGAACTCGGAGGGCACCATGTAGTCCGGCAGGGTCCGCATCAGGGTGCCGCGCAGCGCGGAGCGGAAGACGACCGGGTCCTCGCGGTCGGCCGGGTCGGCCGGGACCACGTCCGCGACGAGCCGGTCGCCTCCGTCGGCCCGCTGTTCGACGCCGACGACGGCGGTGCGGACGCCGTCGGCCGCCTGGAGCGCGGCCTCGATCTCCTCCAGTTCGATGCGGAAGCCGCGGATCTTGACCTGCCGGTCGGCGCGGCCGAGGAACAGGAGCTCCGGGCCCCGGACGGCGACCAGGTCGCCGGTCCGGTAGTACGTGCCGTCGCGGCCGGGCAGGGTGACGAACCGCTGGTCGGTCAGGTCAGGCCGGCCGAGGTAGCCCTCGGCCACGCACGGGCCGCCCAGGTGGAGTTCGCCCGTGCCGCCGTCACCGACCTCCTCGCCCGCCGCGTCCAGGACGACGGAGAGGTGGCCGGGCAGGCAGTGTCCGATCGGGACCCGGTCGCCCTGCCAGCCCTCGCCGATCCAGTACAGGGTGGCGGTGACGACGGTCTCGGTGGGGCCGTAGGTGTTGCAGACGGGGATCGATCCGAGCGGTCCGTTGGACCAGTGGCGGACCACCGCCGGGTTGACCGCCTCGCCGCCGAAGACGACGCCGCGCAGGGTGGCGAGGGAGGCGATGTCCTCCTCGGACAGCTCCTCGCCGAAGAAGGCCTCGAAGTAGGCGGTGGTGCAGGAGATGTACGTGACGCGGTGGGCGCGGACCCGCTCGAAGAGCTGGCGTCCGGTCCACAGGGCGGCGCCGCGCAGCAGGACCGTCCCGCCGCCGGCCATCGGGGCCCACATCTCCTCGACCGCCGCGTCGAAGCTGGGGGACGCGAAGGACAGCAGGACGTCCTCGGGGGTGAGGCCGTACGCCTCCAGGGCGCCGAGGAGGTGCACGGCGAGCGCGTGGTGGCCGACCGCGACGCCCTTGGGGCGTCCGGTGGACCCGGAGGTGTAGATGAGGTAGGAGCGGTCGCCGGCGGTCGCCCGGTGCGGGCGGATCCGCTCCTCCCTGGCGGCGAGCGCGTCCGGATCCGCGTCCTCGGCGGCGTCCGTCCCGTCGAGGACGACCCGTTCGGTGCGCAGACCGGTGTCGGGTCCGGTGCCGCTCTCGGCGGTGGCGAGGACGATCCGGGCGCCGGTGTCGTCGAGGACGTACCGCACGCGCTCCTCGGGCAGGCGCGGGTCGATCGGCACCCAGGCGGCGCCGGCCAGCCAGGCGCCCAGGGCGGCCGCCATGAACGCGGTGTTCCCGGGACCGACGAGGGCGACCGTCTCCCCCCGGGAGCAGCCGTGCGCGAGGAGGCGTTCGGCGACCTCGTGCGCCGCGTCCCACAGCCGGCGGTACGAGATCCGGTCCGGGCCGCACAGCACGGCCGTGCGGTCCGGTGCGCGGCGGACGTGGCCCTCGATCAGGTCGAGGACGGTGTGGCCGGCGGGGAGCGGGGAGGCGGTGGACGGGGAGGCCGTGGAGGGCAGGGTGGTGGTCATGTGTTCGCTCCGCGGTCGGTGGTGAGGTGGTCGGCAAGGGCCCGGATGGTGGGGGTCCGGAAGAACTCGACCACCGGGACGCGCACTCCGGTGCGTTCCGCGACGGTGTTCAGCAGTCGCAGGACGTCGAAGGAGTTGCCGCCGAGGAGGAAGAACGACTCGTCGGCGCCGGTCGGCTCGCTGCCGAGCAGCTGGGTCCAGACGTCCCGGACCAGGGCCTCGGCCGGGCTCGGCGTCCAGGTCCCGGCCGGCTTCGCGGCGGTGGCCTCGGCGAACTCGCCGCGGTCGAAGCGGCGCAGCAGCGTCTTGCGGTCGATCTTGCCGTTGTCGGTGAGCGGCATGGCGTCGATGGTCAGGACGTGACGCGGGATCATGTACGGCGGCAGTTCGGCCCGGAGGGCGTCGCGCAGCTCCCGCGCGTCCACGGCCCCGCCGGGCGCGGGGAGGGCGAACAGGCACAGGGCGGCCCGTTCGCCGGTGCCGTGCACCGCGGCCGCGGCGGCGCGGAGGGCCGGAAGCTTCTCGGCGGCGAGCTCCAGTTCGCCCAGTTCGACGCGGTGGCCGCGGAGTTTGACCTGGGAGTCCCGGCGGCCGAGGAAGGCCAGGGTGCCGTCCTCGGAGAGGATCGCCAGGTCGCCGGTGCGGTAGACGCGGCCCGTGCCGTCCGGGGCGGGCAGGAACGCCGCCCCGGTCCGTTCGGGGTCGTTGAGGTAGCCCTCGGCCGGGCAGACGCCGCCGAAGTACAGCTCGCCGACCGCGCCGGGCGGCACGGGCCTGCCGTGCGGGTCGAGGAGGTGGGTGTCGACGCCGGGCAGGGTGTGTCCGATCGGCACGTGGGAGGGCCGGTCGTGGCCGGGGCCGCCGGTCAGGACGTGGCCGGTGACGGCGTGGGTCTCGGTGGGCCCGTACAGGTTGACCAGGGTGAGGTCCTCGTGGCGGTCCAGGAGCCTTCGGGAGCGGCTGTCCAGGTGGAGCTGCTCGCCGGAGACGCAGAGGTGCCGCACGTCCGTGAGCGGGTGGCCGCCGTCGTGGACGGCGTCGGCGAACGCGCCGAGGACGGCGACCGGCAGGTAGACGTGGGTGAGGCGCTCCTCCTCGACCAGGGCGGCGACCCGCGCGAGGTCGCGCCGGTCGGTGTCGCCGAGGCCCTGGACCGTGCCGCCGGCCGCGAGGGTCGGGAAGATCTCCTGGTAGGAGACGTCGAACCCGAGCGGCGCGAACTGCAGGAAGCGGGTGAGGGGGCCCATCTGGAGGGTGTCGATCTGCCAGTGCAGCAGGTTGACCAGGGCGGGCTGGCCCATGAGGACGCCCTTGGGGCGGCCCGTGGAGCCGGAGGTGAACATGACGTAGACGGGGGCGGTGCCGTCCGGGGGCTCCGGCGCGGCGTCGGCGGAGCCCGCCTCCTGGAGGGCGGCGACGGTGGTGCGCTCCGGCTCGTCGGGCATCACGCGCCGGGAGCCGATGACCAGGGAGCAGCCGGAGTGGCCGATCATGTAGCTCAGCCGGTCCTCGGGCAGGGTGGTGTCGACGGGCAGGTAGGCGGCGCCGCACCAGAGGACCGCCAGCATGGCCACGACGGTGTCCGCGAGGCTCTCCGGGACGACGGCGACGACGTCTCCGCGCCGCACCCCGCGGGCGTGCAGGGCGGCGGCGGCGCGGCCCGTGCGCCGCAGCAGCTCCGCGTAGGTGAGGCCGGGGCCGCGCGGGTCGGTGACGGCGAGCCGTTCGGGGTGCCGGTGCGCGGCCTCCCGGACCAGGCCGACCAGTCCGCCCGGGCTGTCGGTGACGGCCTCGGCCGCGCGCCGGAAGCCGGGGACGGTACGGGTCTCCAGGCCGGCCGTCAGGCGGTGCAGGGGGGTGCTCGGGTCGGCGGCCGCCCCGAGCAGCACCTGCCGGTACTCGTCGAGGAACCGCTCGGCGTACGGGGCGGGGAAGAGGTCCTTGTCGTACTCGACCTCGATCAGGAGCCCGTCCTCGACCGGGGTGGCGCCCAGCCAGAGGTCGAAGCGGGCCGCCTCCTGCGAGACGAAGCGGAGCGTGCCGCGCAGTCCGCCGGCGAACTCCAGCCGGGTGCGCAGTTCGTCCTGCATGGCGAACATCGACTGGAACAGCGGGTTGCGGTTGGTGGTGCGTTCGGGCGCGACCTCGGCCACCAGCGCGTCGAAGGGCACCGCCTGGTAGCGCTTCGCCTCGCGCACCACCTCGGTCACGGCCGCGACGTGCGCGGCGAACGGCACGTCGCCGGCCGGCAGGACCAGCGGCAGGGTGTTGACGAAGAACCCGGCGAGGTCGTGCGAGGCGATGGTGCGGCGGGTGGAGAACGGGCTGCCCACGACCACCCGGTCCTGGCCGGAGTACTCGCCGAGCAGGGCCGCGTAGCAGGCGAGCAGCACGGCGAAGGGGGTGGTGGACAGTTCGCGGGCGGTGCGCTCGACGAGCTCGCGCTCGTCGGTGCCGAGCAGCAGGTTCAGGTCCGCTCCGGCGAAGGACGTGTTCGCGGGGCGGGTGGGCGTCGCGTAGAGGGTGGTCGGCGGGACGCCCTCCAGTTCGGCGGCGAGCCGCTTGACCTCGCCGGCCTCGACGGCGGCCTCGGTCGCCCGTACCTGCGCGGCGAGTTCGGCGGCGAGGTGCCGTTCGCGCTCGGCGGCGGTCGGGGCGGCGGGGGCGGCCGGGCCGGGCGCCTCGACGGCGAGCCGGTAGCCCTCGGTCAGTTCGTCGAGCAGGGCGGTCATGGAGACGCCGTCGCTGACGGAGTGGTGGACGTTGCACAGCAGGGCGCTGCGGCCCGGTGCGGTGAGCAGCTTGAAGCGGCACAGCGGTGCCGTCCGCAGGTCCACGGCGAGGCGGGCGAAGGCGGCGCTCTCCTCGTCCAGGTGACGCTGCCAGTCGGCGCCCTCGGCCGTGCTGCCGGCCACGTCGAGGGGGACGGCGCCGGTCGGGGTGATGCGGGCCCTCGCCTCGCCGCCGTCGAGGACGAACTCGGTGCGCAGGGTCGGCTGGAGGTCGAGGAGCCGGCGCAGGGCGGAGCGCAGGGCGTCGGGGTCCGCCTCGCCGTCGAAGGCGATGCGGAAGCTGATGTTGTAGAGGTCCTTGCGCTCCATGGCCTCCTGGATGAACAGCAGGCTGCGCTGGGAGGCGGTGACGGGGATGCCGCTCATGTCCCGCTCCCCTCAGTTCCAGGAGTCGACGAAGGCCACGAGGTCCGCGACCGTGACGACGTCGGCGAGCAGGTAGGGGTCGATCTCCTGCGTGGGGTCGGCGGCGAGGTCGCCGAGGATGCGCAGCAGCATGAGGGAGTCGACGCCGAGCGCGGTGAGTTCGGTGTCGGGGGTCAGCGGCTGTTCGCCGAGGCGCCGGACGACGGCGGCGTGGACCCGGTCGGCGGTGGAGGCGGGGCCGGCGGGGTCGGGGAGGGACTGCTCCGTGGCGGAGACGGTCATGGGGCGGGCCTTTCTTGCTACGGGAGAGGGAGGGAGCGGTGGTTCCGCTTCCGGTTCCGAGGTCCGGGGGCCGGGTGCTGCTGTTCCCGGGTCCGGGTGCCGCTTCCGGGTCGTGGTGCGGGGCCGGTCGGTCAGCCCGCGGCGAGGACGCGGTCGTCGTCGAGGTGTTCCGCGGCGACGTCCAGGGCGGTGGCCACCAGGGCGTCGAGCGCGCTGTTGGGGGTCCGGGTCCGGCGCCGTACGACCTGGGTGCACGTCTCGAACGGCGGCACCCAGTCGACGACGGCCAGGGTGCCGTCGGCGAGCTCCCGCTCGACCGAGACCAGGGGGATGAACGCCAGGCCGATGCCCAGGGCCACGCTGCGCTTGGCCGCGTCGATCGAGTCCAGGTCGAAGACGCGGGGGCGGTCCGGTCCGTCGAGCAGGCCGAGCGCCTGCTCGAACTGGAGCTGGTAGCCGGCCCGGGTGTCGGCCCGGATGATCGGCGTGGTCCGCAGCACGTCCCCGCCGACCGGGCCGCGGCCGGTCACCGGGTGGCCGGGACTGCTCACGAGCACCATGGGCTCGGGGCACAGGACCTGGGTCTCCAGGCCCTCGTGCTCCTCGGGGGAACCGACGACGAAGGCGCAGTCCAGGCGCCCTTCACGGACGGCCGCAACAGCGTCCGGGCCGGCGCCGGCGTGCAGGGCGACCTGGACGTTGGGATAGCGGCGGTAGAGGTACTCGACCATCGGCAGCAGGCGGTAGCTGGTCAGGCTCTCCACCGTTCCGACGTCGACCCGGCCGTGCGGCCGGCCCCCGGCGACGATGGCCTGCCGGGCGCGGCCCGTGAGCGAGATGATCTCCCGTGCGTAGGGCAGGAGCTGACGACCGGCGGCGGTGGGTCTCACCCCGCTCGGCAGGCGCTCGAGGAGGGTGACCCCGAGTCCCTGCTCCAGGGACTTCACACGCGTGGTGACCGTCGGCTGCGACAGGTTCAGCCGGGCGGCCGCCCTGGTGAAGCTTCCGATGTCCACCACGGCCACGAAGGCGTGGAGTTGAGGAGTGTCCACAGTCCGAATCCTCTCTGTGCAGAACAGGACTGCTGTGCGGATCCCATGCTTCGCAGACGCCCTATCGGTGCCCTATTGATCCGGTACTGGTCGTTCCGCCGCGACGGGGAGCGGGACGGGGCCGGACCGATAGCCGATGAGTGGCGGCGGTCCGTACCTTTCTGAACAGCCGGCACCCCGGCCCGACCACCACCACACACGGGGAGATTCCAGTGCGCATCCGCCTCGCGGTCCTCCAGACCGCCCTCCTGATCACCGCCGCGGTCACCGCCGCGGTCACGGCCCTCGGCACACCGTCCACCGGCGGGACCGCCGCGGCCGAGCAGGTGCGGACCGTCGCCGGTGACACCCCGTGGCCCCAGCCGACCCCCTCGCCCGCCCCGGCCGGTGACACCCCGTGGCCCGGCGGCGGGGGTCAGTGACGCACGGCGTCCGAGTCCTCGCGTCCGGGCCCGGCGTGGGCCGGCGGTCCACTCTGGTCGGCTTCCAGCTGGGCCAGTTCGAGGCGGACCTCGGCCGCGCCGACCAGGTCCATCGTCCGCTCGCGGATGGACGCCACCTCGCGCAGCAGGCGCTGCGCCGTGGTGAACCGTCCCAGCCGGGCGTTGACCGATCCCAGCCGGTGCAGGATGCGGGACTCCCCCGCGATGTCCCCGCGTGAGCGCACCAGGTCCAGGACGTTGCGCAGCAGCCGTTCCGCCTCCGGGTAGCACGCGCGGCGCTGCATGAGGTCGCTCATCACGAACCTCACCTGCGCCTCCATCCGCTCGTTGCCGGCCCGCCGGCAGATGTCCAGCGCCCCGTCGAGCAGGTGCTCCGCGTCGTCCAGGCGGTCCTGGTCGAGGGCGAGGCGGGCGAGGTGGGCGAGGGTGTTGGTCTGGCCGACGTGGTCGTCGACCGCCTGGAAGTCCGCCACCGCCTGCCGGTGCAGCGCCAGGGCCGCCCGCTGGTCCCCCTGGCGTTGCGCCAGCATGGCCAGGTTGCGCCGGACCAGCGCGAGGCCCCGGACGTCGCCCAGCTCCGAGAACGCCTCCCGGGCCGGTTCGAGGGCCGCGCGCGCCCGGGTCGGCCGGGAGCGGGTGAGGTGGAGCGAGCCCAGCGAGCACATGACGGCCGCCCGGCCCCGGATCAGACCCGCCCTCGTGGTCGCTTCGAGGGCCTTGTCGTGCGTGCGCTGCCAGTCGTCGAAGTAGCAGCGGGACTCGAACATCGTGACCAGGGTGACGGCCAGGTCCCAGCACGCCTCCGCCTGTCCGGTCGCCGCCGCCAGGTCCACGACGTGGCAGAGGTTGGCGCGTTCGGTCTCCAGCCAGGACAGCGGCTCCCGCAGGAGCCGGTCCGTCCGCGCCTCGGGCAGGTGCCAGCGCGGGGCGTCCCCGTGCAGGATGGTGAAGTCCCCTCCGTACAGGCGCCGGTGGGCCTCGTCGGCCAGGGCGAGCCAGCCGCCGACGAGCCGGGTGAGGGCGAGGTCGGCCCGGTCGCGGTCGGCGTGCCGTTCCAGCTCCTCGCGGGCGAACAGGCGGACCAGGGCGTGCAGCCGGTAGTGGGGCTCGGTGGGGGACGCGGTGCCGTCGACCTCCAGCATCTGGGCGTCCACCAGCGATTCCAGCAGGTCCCCGGCGCGGAACAGGTCGGTGTCCAGGAGGGCGGCCGCGACCCAGGTGGGGACGGAGCCGCCGTCCTGGAGGCCGAGCAGCCGCAGCAGCCGGCGGCCCTCCTCGGTCAGCCCGTCGTAGGTGAGGGCGAGGCTGGAGCGGATGGCGAGTTCGCCGTGGGACAGTTCGTCCAGCCGGTGCCTCTCGTCGGAGAGCCGGTCGCGCATCCACGCGAGGGACCAGTTGGGGCGGGCGGCCAGGCGGGCGGCGATGATCCGCAGGGCCAGCGGCAGCCGTCCCACCAGCCGTACCAGGTCCGCGGCCACCTCGGGCTCCGCCGCGACGCGTTCCGCGCCGATGACCGCGGCCAGCATGTCGATCGACTCCTCGGGGCTGCACACGTCCACGTGCAGGAACCGGGCGCCGGGCAGTCCGGTGATGCCGGCCTGTCCGGTGACGATGACGGAGGAGGTGCCGTTGCCGGGCAGGAGGGGGCGGACCTGCTGGGGGCCCGAGGCGTTGTCGAGGACGATCAGCATCCGTTTGTCGGCCAGCAGGCCGCGGTACATCTCGGCACGTTCCTCGATCGGGCCGGGGATCTGCGCGCCGGGTATGCCGAGCGCGCGCAGGAACCGGCCCAGGGCGTCGAGGGCGGTGGCCGACGAGGGGTCGGCGTCGGCGAGGTCGCAGTAGAGCTGTCCGTCGGGAAAGGCGCGGGCCAGGCGGTGTCCGAGGTGGACGGCGATGGTGCTCTTGCCGACGCCGGACGGTCCGGCGAGGACCGCGATCGGGGTCGGCCGTCCGTCGCCGCCCGCGAGGAGCAGCTCCTCGGCGGCCTGCACGATCTGGGTGCGGCCGGTGAAGTCGGCGTTGTCGGCCGGTAACTGGAAAGGAACGATTCTGCCGGGAGGGTTCGGGGCCCCGGAGGGCGTCCCGGCGCGGTGCGGGGAGGTCTGCGCGGGGCGGTCGGCGGCCGGCCGGGGGTGGGGCGGGCGCAGTTCCGGGTCGGCGGCCAGGATCGCGGACTCCAGCTCCCGCAGCTCGTCGCCCGGTTCGATGCCCAGCTGCTCGACGAGGATGGCCCGCCCCTCCCGGAACGCCTCCAGGGCCTCGGCCTGCCGGCCCGAGCGGTACAGGGCCAGCATCAGCCGGCCGCGCAGCGGTTCGCGCAGCGGGTACGCGGCCACCAGGGCGGAGAGTTCGGGGATGAGGCGGGCGTGCCGGCCGAGCCGCAGTTCCAGGTCGGCGTAGGTCTCCAGGTTGATCAGCCGGTACTCGTCGAGCCGGGCCGCCATGGACTGGAGCCGTTCGCTGCGGCACCCGCTGAGCGCGGGGCCGCGCCACAGGTCGGCCGCCCGCCGGGTGAGCGCGGCGGCCTCCTCCACCCGCCCGGCCTCCGCCGCTTCGTGCGCCTCCCTGCGGTACCGGGAGAAGAGCGCCGCGTCCAGCAGGTCCCCGGTGGCCTCCAGGACGTATCCCGGTTCCCGGGTGAGCAGTCGGGCGCCCTCCCCGATCACCGAGAGGTTGGCGCGCAGCGCGGACACGCACATCTGCACCTGGGTGCGGGCGGTCACCGGCGGCGCCTCGCCCCAGATGGCGTCGATGAGACTTTCCGTACTGACCACCCGGTTAACTTCCAGGAGAAGCGCGCCGAGCACGACTTGCTGGCGTCCCCGGGGAATGCGACAGGCCTCACCCGACGCTCCCGTTACCTCCAGCGGCCCGAGGACGCGGTAAATGGGTTCGTCGGCCATCGTCGGCATATCGGTGCGGCTCCCTTTCGCGGGCTTGCCAAACTAACATGCCCCCGGCAGTCCGGTGAGGGGCTATGCCTCCATGGATACGATTCGGCCAGTTCCCGTCCCGGTATCGGCCTCATCAGGGATGATCCCCGAAACGTAGGTCCTCCGGGAAACGATCAGGCCACATTCCGACATGACGAAGATGGCCGCGAAATCCACTTCCGGACATCCTGGTTCCGGTTGCCGGAGAATGCCCGTGACCACCATTCTTCCCGCCGCGCTCCAGATCTCGTCGAGCGTATAGACGAAGCGTCTGCGTTTTTCCGCCGCTATCACGTCCTCCCGTCCCGAAGCCACCACGCCTTCCGGTCCCCGGAAGACGACGTCGGCGTCGAGGAGCGAAGCGAGGGCGTCGTAGTCGCGTGCGTTGAGATATGCGTAACTGAGGTATACGTGGTCTGCGGGCGCTATTTTCGGCCACCGTTCGGTCCGGTTCACCGTGTCCCCCTCCCCCGCCGGCTCAGCGGGCCACGGCGAGCAGCGTCGCCAGCGCCCTGCGGTCCGCCTTGCCGTTCGTCGAGACCGGCATCGCGGCGAGGACGTGGACCGTGTCGGGGATCATGTACCGCTGGAGCGACGCGGCGCAGAAGTCGGTCAGCCGGCCGTCGTCGAGGGGGGCCGCGCCGTCCCGCGCCACCACGCAGGCCGTGAGCCGGGGCTCGTCCTCCTCCCGTTCGACCAGGAGGACCACGGCCTCGGCGACCTCGGGGTGTTCGCGCAGCCGGCGCTCGATCTCGCCGAGTTCCACGCGGTTGCCCCGGATCTGCACCTGGGAGTCGGCCCGTCCGCAGAAGTAGAACTCGCCGTGCGGCCCCCGGTAGGCCAGGTCGCCCGTCCGCAGCACCAGTTGGCCCGAGCGCGGCTCGGCCGGATCGGGCACCCGCGCGGCGGCCGACGCCACGGGGTCGTCCCAGTAGCCGGTGAACAGGGCCGGGGTGCGCAGGTGGATCTCGCCCGGGACGCCGGTCTCCTCGATCAGCCGGCCGGTCTCGTCGGCCAGGAGCATCTCGGCGCCCCGGTGGGCGTACCCGATGGACAGCTTCTCCAGGTCGGCGGGGATCGGGCGGGGGACGTCGGTGAAGGAGCAGGCCATCGACTCGGTCGCGCCGTAGCAGTTGATCAGCCGGGCCTGCGGCAGGAGCTCCTGGAGCGCGCGGAGTTCGGGCAGCGGGAAGTCCTCGCCGCAGAACAGCACGCCGCGCACCCCGGTGAGCTCGGCCAGCCGGTCGGGCAGGTGGCGCAGGCTCTGCCGCCAGATCGACGGCACGCCGTTGACCTGGGTGGCTCCGGTGTCGGCGAGGACCCGCAGGAAACGGCTGGGCCAGCGCAGCAGGCCGCGCGGCACCGGCACCACCGCGGCGCCGCTGCCCAGGGCGAGGCCGATGTCGAGGAGCGAGAAGTCGAACTGGAGGGGCGAGGTGGTCGCGACCCGGTCCCCCGGGCCCACGATGCCCTGGTCCAGCATGCCGCGGTAGAAGGAGGTGACCGCCCGGTGGCTCATCACGACGCCCTTGGGGCGTCCGGTGCTGCCGGAGGTGAAGATCATGTAGGCGGTGTCGGTCGGGCACAGCTCGGACCTGCGGCGGGTCCGCGGCTGCGGGGGCCGCTCAAGACGCAGCCGGCCGGAGCCGAACCGGGCCGTGCCCGCCGTCACCGGCACGTCCTCCCGTTTCCCCTCCTCGGTCTGGAGGTGCAGGGCGGCGCCGGTGGTCTCCATGATCGTCCGCAGCCGCCGGTCGGGGGTCTCCGGGCTGACCGGGACGAACGGCAGGCCCGCCACCGAGCAGGCGAGGAGCAGCGCGATCGAGTGGGCCGAGGTGTCGGACTCCAGGATCACCCTGTCCCCGATGTCGAGGCCGAGCGCGTCGAGGTCGGCGGCGTACGTCCGGACGAGGTCGGCCAGTTCGCCGTAGCGGGTGGTCCGTACGGAGCCGTTCGCGACGAACTCGACGACGGCCGGGCTGTCCGGGGCGGCGGGCGCGGTGGAAAGGAGGAAGGAGTGCAGCAGTTCGTGACGGGTGTCGAGGGGACCTGCGGCGGTCTGGGTGGACGGTGTCACGGGAGGTGGTCTCCTGGGTCTGTCGAAGAGGTCGGAGGGGAGGAGCCGGGGGACGGAAGGCCCCGGTGCAGCGGCCGGAAGGGTCAGCCGGAAGGGTCAGAGGGCGGGGAAGTCCGCCGGTGCGAGCCGGTGCGCCTGCCCGTCGAGGAGCACCATGGGGGCGTCCGGGGCGTGCTCGGCCCGTTCGGCGGTGCCGATGAGCAGGGTGTGGTCCAGGGCCTCGACGGCGTCGTGGAGCCGGCACACCACGGTGGCCGAGCAGTCGTCCAGGACGGGGACGCCGTCCGTCCAGGAGTGGGAGACCCCGTCGAACCGGCGTTCCGGGTCGCCGGTGGCGAACCGCTGGGCGAGCGCGCGCTGTTCCCAGGCCAGGGCGTTGACCGCGAAGGCGCCGGAGGCGCGGATCTCGCGGAGGGTGCGGCTCTCGCTGCGCAGCGAGACGAGGACGCTCGCCGGTGACAGCGAGAGCGAGAGCACGGCGGTGGCCGTGCATCCGGCGGGGCCGCCGGCCGTCCCGGTGGTGATCACCGTGACGAAGCTCGGGAAGCGCCCCATGGTGCGGCGGAAGGTCCCCTGGTCGAGCGGGGGCGCGCCGGGAAGGGTGGTGTCGATGGTCATGGTTCGCCTCTCAGGCCGCTTCCGGTCGGGACAGGGAGGCGACCAGGGCGGCCCGGTCGACCTTTCCGTTGGCGTTCAGCGGCAGGGCCTCGGTGAACCCGACGGTGGCCGGCACCATGTAGGCGGGCAGCTTCTCGCGCAGGGCGTCGAGGAGTTCGGCCGGGTCCGCCGGGCCGCCGGTGCAGACCGCGCGCAGCACGGGCTCGCCCTTGCGGCCGGGCACGGCCAGGACCACGGCGTCGGTCACGCCGGGCTGTCGCGTCAGCAGGAGCTCGATCTCGCCCAGTTCCACCCGGTAGCCGTGGATCTTCAGCTGGTGGTCGATCCGGCCCAGGTGCACCAGCGTCCCGTCGGCCTGTCGCCGCACCCGGTCGCCGGTGCGGTACCAGTGCTCCGGGGTGAGGGGCCCGGAGCCGTCGTACGCGGTGGCCCGCCGGCCGTCGAAGGCGTGGAAGCGGCCGGCGTCGTCCGCCGGGTCGAGGTAGCCGGGGAAGCGCTGGCTGCCGCGCGCGCACAGCTCGCCCTCGTCGGCGGGGCGGCCGTCTTCGTCCAGGACCAGGTGTTCCTGGCCGGGGTACGGGGTGCCGATGGGCACGGTCCCGTTGCCGGTGTCCGGCCAGTCGGCGGGGTCGGCCGGGAGCCGGTACTCGGTCCAGGTGACGGTCATCTCGGTGGGGCCGTAGATGTTCTCCAGCGTGCTGTTCGGGGCGGCGGCGGCCCAGGCCCCGGCGTGCGCCGTCTTCAGGGCCTCGCCGCAGAACAGGCTCCACCGGAGGGTGGGCATGGCGCCGGGTTTCAGGGCGCGCAGCCGCATCGCGATGGCCGCGACGGAGGGCACCGAGTTCCAGTGCGTGATCCGCCGCTCGTTGACGTAGCGCACCGGGGAGAGGACGTCGTCGCGGGTCGGCACGACCAGGGTGGCGCCCGAGCCCCAGGCCGCGAACATGTCGTACACCGACGGGTCGAAGGTGAGGTCGAAGGTCTGCGACACCCGGGCGCCGGGGCCGAGTCCGTAGCGGGGTATGACGTGGCCGAGGTAGGCGGCGACGTTGTCGTGGGTGACGGGGACGCCCTTGGGACGGCCGGTGGAGCCCGAGGTGAACAGGATGTACGCGAGGTCGTTGCCGGAGACGGCGGGCGCGGGCGGCGGGGCGGGCACGGGAGACTCGGCGGGCGGGTCGAGGAGGTCCCGGTCGGTGAGCCGGAGCACCGGGACGGGCAGGGAGTCCAGGTCGGGCAGGGACGCGTCGGCGAGCACCAGGTCGAGTCCGGCCTCCTTCGCGACGTCGCCGCTGCGGGCGAGGGGGAAGGCCGGGTTCAGCGGCACCACCGTGGCGCCGAGCCGGAGGATCCCCAGGTAGCCGGCGTACGCGAGGACCGAGCGCGAGGCCAGCAGCCCCACCCGGGCCGGCCGGCCGGCGTGCCGGGCGAGGACCGTCCCGGCGACGGTGTCGGCGAGGGCGGAGAGGGCGGCGTAGCCCAGGTGGTGGCCGTCGACCTCCAGGGCGGTGCGGCCGTCCCCGTGGCGGTGCGCGGACCGGGCGAACCAGTCGTGGAGGCGGGGTTGCGGTGCCTCGGGACGTACGGACATCAGCGCTGTTCCTCCTTCTGTACGCGGGTGGTGGCGGCGACGAGGCCGGCGAAGGCCCGCGCGACCACGCCGGGCCGGGGGCGGCCGCGTTCGGCCGAGGTGACGGCGAAGCGGAGCGAGCGGGGCAGCTCGCCCCAGGCGTCCGCGGCGGCCTCCGCGGCCGTCCGGGAGACCGCTCCGGTGCGCGCCAGCAGGTCCAGGCGGTGGCGCTGGTGGCGGGCGGCGGCCCACAGGTCGTCGGCGTGGGCGGCCAGCAGGACGGGGTCCGCGCCCAGCCGGTCGGCGAGGAACCCGAGGGTCTCCGACGGCTCGTGCAGCCAGCGGCCCTCGGGCGGGGCGGTGGCGGCCGGGGCGGAGCGCCGTGCCAGCCAGCCGTAGTGGTCCGGGGCGGGCGTCTCCGAGGCCTCGCCGAGGGCGTGGACGTCGCGCAGGGCGTACTGCGGTGCCAGGGTGCCCGGCGGGGTGAGCAGGGACCGCAGGGCGGTGTCGTCGACGACACCGGTGTGGGGGTGCTGCTCGCCCTCCGGGAGGAGGGCGGCGAACCGGTCCGTGACCCGCCAGGCTCCGGGGCCGCCGGGCACCGGCTCCAGCAGGATCCAGTGGGCCGCCGTGGACGTCCCGTACGCCGGGGACCAGGGAACGGTGCGGGTGTTGGCGACGGCGAGGACGCGGCCGTTGCGGTCGGCCTCCGCGCGCAGGGCGGCCAGCGCCTCGGGCCAGTGGGCGGCGCCCCGGTGGACCAGCCCGCCGGAGCCGGCCGTGAGGTCGATCCGGTGGTGGTGGGAGAACGCGAGGCGGCCGCTGGGGTGGTCGGTGCGGACCGCGAGCCGGACGGCCCCGGCGAGCCGGTCGGCGACGTCGGGCAGCTCCGGCTCCAGGTAGGCGACCAGGGCGGCGGTGTAGCAGCTCAGCTCCGGCGGGTCGGGCGGGGTGGCCGGGCCCGCCGGTACGGGCGCCGAGGTGTGCTCCGTACGGGTCGGGGGGTCGTTCGCGAGGTTTTCCCCGGGGTTGTTCGCGGGGTCTCTCACGGAATCTTTCGCGAGGTCCTTCTCAGCGTCGTTCACGAGGTCGTTCGCCACGCCGTTCATCCGGCCGCCTCCCATGCGCAGCTCAGGGGTGTCTCCGATGTGTCGCGCAGACTGCGCCAGGTGAAGTTCTTCCAGGTGCCCTCCGTCTGGCCGAGGCCCACGTCGACGGTCCAGGGGCCGCCGGCCAGGCCGCTGCCCTCGGCCTTCACGCAGGCCTCCTGGGCGGTCCAGATCCAGGCGAACGCCAGGGAGCGCTCGGCGGGCGGCAGGGCGTTGACGGCCTCGTGCCCGGCGCGGACGCAGCGGCGGACGACGCCGGGGGCGAGGTGCGGGGCGGGCCGCTGGACGTCGACGCCGACGGCGCGGCCCACGGCGACGGCGGTCGCGAAGTGCCCCTCGTCGTGGGCGACGCTGATGCCGAGGTCGGGCCGGTCGGGCAGGTGGGGCTTGCCGTGGGGCCCGGGGGCCACCCGCAGGCGTTCGGCCCCCGGCGCGACCTCCGCGAGGAGCGTGCGCAGCAGGGCCCGGCCGGCGAGGAACTCCTCCGCCCGCCAGGCCACCATGCCGGCGGCGGCCGCGAGGTCGTCCGGATGGCCGCGCGGTGGTGCGGTGACGCGTCCCGACGCGGTCCACACGTCGGGGACGATCTCGATGACGTTCATGAGGGCAGCTCCGCGAGGAGGGGGTCGGCGGCTCCGGCCACGGCCGCGAGCACGATCTCCGTGGTGCCGCCGCCGATGCCCCACAGGGCCGCCTGGGCCCGGGTCCACTGGGCGCCGGAGGTCGTGAAGCCCTCGGCGCCCTGGAGCTGGGCGCACTCGGCCAGGACGGCGTCGACCGTCTTCGCCGCGCTCGCCTTGAGCAGGGCCGCCGCGGCGGTGTCGTGGCGCTCGGCGACGCGGTCGCCGAGCCGGTGGGCGAGCGCGGCGAGTTCGTGCGTACGGAGCAGACAGGCGGCGAAGCGCTGCCGCACGCTCTCCAGCTGCCACAGGGTGCCGTCGCCGTAGGCGCGTTCCTGGAGGCGCCGCTTCGTCCCGCGCAGCGTCCGCGCGCACAGGGCCACGCCCCAGAGGGTGCCGGTCAGGCGTTCCACCGCGATGTGCGCCGCGAAGGAGGTCATGCCGCGTCCGACCCGGCCGACGACGTGCTCCCGGGGCAGCCGGACCCCGTCCAGACGGACGTGTCCGGTGCCGGAGCCGTCGAAGAGCGCGGTGTCGGCCGGTTCGACGCTCACTCCGGGCGCGTCGGCCGGGACCAGGACCCAGGTGAAGCTGGTGAAGTGGCGGCCCTCGCGGTGGCGGGCCAGGACGAGCAGGTGGTCGGCGTACAGGGCGCCGGTGATCCAGCGTTTGGTGCCGGTCACCGTCACGCCGTCGTCCTCGACGGCCACGGTGGTGCCGAGGCCCGCGAGGTCGGCGCCGGAGCCCTCGTCGGTGGCGGCGAGCGCGACGACGGCGCGGCCGGCGAGGGCGTCCCGCAGGGCGCGCGCGGCCGGGTCGCCGCCGAGGGCGAGCAGGGGGACGGAGGTGGCGAGCTGGATGCACACCGAGAGCGTGGCGCCGATGCCGAAGCGGGCGTCGACGTCGGTCATGAGCCGGCCGAGCGCGTCGGGGACGACGCCGGAGGCCGGGTCGCCGTCGCGGTAGACGGCGGCCAGCCGGCCGGAGCCGCCGAGCGCGGCCCAGATCCGGCGCCCGTCCGCCCCGGACGGCAGCGCGTCGAGCGCGGTGGTGCCGGGGGCGGGGGCGGAGTGGGCGGAGCCGGGCTCGGCGGGAACGGACTCGGCTGGTACGGGCGTCACGGGAACGGGCTGGGCGGGAACGGTCGTCACGGGAACGGACTCGGTGGGAACGGGCCGGGCGGGGACGGGTGTCGCGCGGTCGGTCCCGGTGGGCGGTGGTGGTGCCGATCCGGCCGCGCCCCTCGGCGCGGGCCGCAGAGCGGCCTGGTCAGACAAGGCGTACCTCCGGGTCGAGCAGGGCGAGCCGGCCGTCGGCCTGGTGCAGGCGGTCGTTGCTGTAGTTGAGCGGGGCCGAGCGCAGGTCGCGCAGGGCCGCTTCGAGCCGGGTGTCCGAGTCCTTGAGGTAGCCGTCCCGCAGCCCCACGGCGACGACCAGGTCGTCCACCGCCGCGTGGCACTGCTCCGAGGCGGTGATCTTCAGGGCGTTGAGGAGGAGCTGGATCCTGGGCTGGGACAGGTCGGCGGTGCCGTCGACGACGCCGGCGGTGTGGCGGAGCAGGGCGTGCACGGTGTCGATCCGCTGGCGGGCGGCGGAGAGCCGGGAGAGCAGCAGCTCGGAGCCGAGGTCGAAGCGGCGTCGTCCGGCCGGGCTCCGCAGCATGTGGACGACCCGGGAGAGGGCGCCGGCGGCGGTGCCGAGCCAGGCGGCGGACCACGCGAGGTGGGCCAGCGGTCCGAACACCCCGCTCGCGATGACGGAGAAGGCGCCGTGCGCGCCGACCACCTGATGGGCCGGGACGTGCCCGGTGAGGCGGAGGGAGCCGCTGTGGCTGGCCCGCATGCCCATCGGGTTCCACTCCCCGCTCGGTTCGACGGAGAGCTGGTCGCGGTCGGCGTAGACGAGGGAGACCTCGGTCGGGGAGGCCGCGTCGGGGGCCCGTACCGTGATCAGGAAGCCGTCGGCGTGGGCGCCGCCGGTCACGATCGGCGCGAACCGGTCGATGGCCAGGCCGGACGCGTCGCCGCGGGCCTCGGACTCGGCGGTGAGCAGGTGTCCGCCCTTGCCCGCCTCGGTGGTGACGGAGGCCAGGTAGAGCTCGCCGGCGGCGATCCGGGGCAGCAGCGCGTCGCGCAGCCGCGCTCCCGCGTGTCCGGTGACGGCGGCGACCTGCTGGCAGTGCATGCCGAGGATCATCGCGACGGACATGTCGGCGCGGCCGAGTTCGACGCACACGTCGAGCAGGTCGGTCAGGGAGCCACCGAGTCCGCCGTGGTCGGCCGGGACGGTCAGGCCGAGCAGTCCGGACTCCCGCAGCGCGGCCAGCGCCTCGACGGGGAAGTCGGCGTCGCGGTCGTGGCGGCGGGCGTGCTCGGCGGCGATCCGGGCCACGTGGCGGGCGCGCTCCACGGGGGTGCGTCCGGTGGACGCGTCCACCGGGGCCTCGGGAACGTCAGGAGCATCGGGCGTCTCGAACGCCTCGGGCGCGAGGGCCGTGTCGGCGCTCACGCCACGTCCGCCAGACCCTGGGCGCCCTCGGCCGCCGTGATCGCCTTCCACAGCGCGCCGGCGGTGGCGAAGGTCGCGTCGTTGAGGTCCTCGTCGGGCAGGGAGAGCCCGAAGGTGTCCTCGATGGCGAAGAGCAGTTCGATGGACTGCATCGAGTCCAGGCCGAGTTTGCGCAGGTCGGAGCTTTCGACGAGCTCCTGGTCGCCGAGGTACTTGAGGAAGGGGGCGAGCAGTTCGGTGAAGCGGGGGTCCATCGTGGTGCTCCTGTCGTGGTGGGAAGGGGTACGGGGAGGGCCGGGCGCTCCGGTCGTCAGCGGGCGCGGGCGCTCGCGACGAGCCGTCGCAGGTCCTCGACCCGGTGGAGGTTCTCCGGCAGCAGGTCCTCGGCGGCGAACTCGATGCCGAGCCGCTCCTCCAGGGCCTCGACGATCTCGACGACCTGGAAGGAGTTGAAGCCGGGTACGGCGGTGAGGGCGGGCGCGGCGAGCAGCGCGGCGGTGTCGACGCCGAGCACCTCGGCGACGGTCCGCGTCACCGTGTCGTGCGACGGGTCCGGGGGCGCGGCGAAGAGCGCGCGGTCGGCGTGCAGGGCGTCGGCCAGGTCGGTCATCAGCCGGGCCGGTTCGGGTCGGCCGCGCTGCACCCGGCGCATGGCGAGGAACGCCTGCTCGGCGAGCCGGTCGAGGCGCCGCAGGTGCTCGGCGGTCCCGGGTCCGGGGGTCCGGCCGGTGTGCTCCAGGAAGGCCGCGTGCAGCCGCCGGGAGCGGGCGAGCAGCCAGGTCTCGGTGGTCAGCCGGTCGAGGGCGGCGAACCGGTCGGGGTGGCCGGCGTACGCGGCGGTGTAGCCGTCGACGTCGCCGTACTCGCTGCCCGGCGTCGTCTCCGGTGCTCCGGCCTCGGCCGGTCCGAACACCACCACCAGGGAGGACGGGGGCAGTTCGGCCCAGTCCAGGGTCCACTCCCCCGGTGCGGCGAGGCCCCACGGGGTGTAGCTGTGGTAGGCGTCGACGACCAGGGCGCGGTCGCCCTCGGCCGCCACCAGGTAGCTGTGCTGCATGTGCCGCTGCCGGTGGTAGGGCAGCCAGGGCATGTCGTGGCTGTCGGCCATGACGTACAGCGGGCCGTGCGCGGCGGCCAGTGCGGCGAGTTCCCCGGCCGGGACGTCGTAGCGGCGCGTGTGCTCGACGAGGCCGACGTCCGCGACGGCGGCCAGTTGGTGCGCCGCCTCCGGCTCCAGGGTAGGCAGTCCGTGCGGGCCGGGCCGGGGAGCGAACCGGAGGGTGGCGCCGAGGGCCAGGTGGGTGTCCGGCCCGTGGAACCGGTCGGCGAGCACGGCCAGGTTGGACTGCACGCAGTCGAGCAGTTCGGCGCGGACGGAGGGGGCCGTCGGCGTCCGTTCGGGCGCCGGTGCCGTGTCGGTGGTGGACGTCATCGCGGGCCTCCGGCGAGCAGCGGGCCCCCGGCGAGGCGGGGGGCGACGCCGTCCGGGGCGGCCGGGGCGAGGCCGGAGACGGCGCGCAGCAGGGCCTGCTCGCTGGGCGCCTCGTCGCCGAGCTCGTCGTTGAGGAGCTGCTCGTACGCGGCGAGGTCGAGGTAGCCGTGGCCGCTGACGCAGACGAGGATGCCGTTCCGGGCGCGCATGCCGTCCGCGCCGGAGGTGGCGAGCTTGGCGGCCGCGGCGAGCGCGTGGCCCGACTCGGGGGCGGGCAGCACGCATTCGTTGCGGGTCAGCAGACGGCCGGCGTCGAGCGCCTCCTGCTGGGTGACGGCGGTGGCGGCGATGTCGCCGGTGTGCCGCATCGCGGAGATGATCTTCGCGGCGCCGTGGAAGCGCAGGCCGGCGGAGTGGGCGTCCGGGATCGGGTAGTCGCTGCCGATGGTGTACATCGCCTCCATCGGGCCGGTGCCGGTGGCGTCGGTCTTGTCGTACGCGTAGACGCCGCGGGTGAGTTTGGGCGCCGTCGAGGACTCGGCCGCGACCAGCGTGGGCGCCTCCGTGCCGGTGGCCCGCGCCTCGGCGTGGAAGGGCAGGGCGATGCCGCCGAAGTTGGAGCCGGCGCCGACGGCGCCGACGACCATGTCCACCGTTCCGTCCAGCTCCGCGAGCTGGTCCTGTGCCTCGATCCCGATGACCGACTGGTGCAGGATGCTGTAGGTCTCGCCGCTGCCGATGCAGAAGGCGACGCCCTCGTGGGTGGAGGCGTACTCGACGGCCTCGCCGATCGCGAGCGCGAGGCTGTTGCCGATGCCCTCGCCGCGCCGGTCGGCGATCCCGGTCAGACCGCTGGGGCTGGAGTGGATCTCGGCGCCGAGCATGCGCATCAGCACCCCGCGGTACGGTTTGCGGCGCAGGCTGGAGTCGACCATGAAGACCCGGCAGCGCAGTCCGAACAGCGCGCAGGCGGCGGCCATCGCGGTGCCCCACTGGCCCGCTCCGGTGCCGGTGACCAGTTCCTTCACGCCGGCCTGTTTGTAGTAGTGGGCCTGGGCGAGGGCGGTGTTCAGCTTGTGGCTGCCGGAGATGTTGCCGCCCTCGTACTTCATGTAGATCGGCACCCGGGAGCCGATGGCCCGCTCGAAGCCGGTGGCCCGCCACAGCGGGGTGGGCCGGAACTGGCGGTAGGCGGCGAGGACCTCGTCCGGTATCTGCCAGTACTCGCGTTCCAGGACGCTCTGGCGGACCAGTTCCATGGGCAGGTTGACGCCGACCCCGGTGCCGGACGCCGCCGTCTCGGGGGTCAGGTCCGGGGGCATCGGCGCGGAGAGGTGGGGCAGGGCGCTGCGCCAGCGGGTCGGGAGCGCGACGGTCATCGGGCGTTCTCCGTGCCGGACAGGACGACGTCGATGAGGTCGCCGACGGTCTGGAAGCTGCGGCCGACGAACAGGTCGTCGGGGAGCGTGGTGCCGAGCTCGTCCTCGATGCGGACCAGCATGCCGACGAAGCCGAGCGAGTTGACGCGCAGCAGCTCGCCGACGAGGGGTTCGGCGTCGGAGATCGTGGTGGGGTCGATGGACAGCCGGGACTCGGCGACGACTACGCGCTTGACGGTGTCGCCGACGGCGGTCCGGTCGATGTGCGGGACGGTGGTCATTGCTGCCTCTCACGAAGACGTAGAAGACTCGGGGAGTTCGGAGGACGTGGGGGTGCGGGGCGGCGGCGTCCGGGGTGGGGGTGACGGGCCGTGCCGCGGCGTAGTGCGGGGCGGGCGGACGCCCTGGAGGAGGGGGCGGGCGCGGGCGGTCAGTCGCGCAGTTCGCCGTTGGCCTCGACGACCCAGGTGGTGGTCACCAGCGCGCCGAGGGTCACCGGGCCGCGGACGTGCAGCCGTCCGGTGGCGATGGAGATCTCCGAGCCCAGGCCGAGCTTGGGGCCGTCGTGGAGGCGCAGCGATCCGTTGACGACGATCATCGCGGCGTCCACGAGCCGGGTGAACCTCCGCGCCGTCCCGGGGTCCTCGGCGAGGACGCCCTCCGTGTGGCGGGAGCCGTAGGCCCGGATGTGCTCGGCCGCCTCGTCGAGGCCGGAGACCGGCCGGAGACCGATGACCGGGTCGAGGAACTCCCGTCCCAGGTCGTGCGGTTCCAGCGGTTCGGTGCGCCAGGGCATGTCGTCCCGGGCGGCGGGTCCGGCCATGGAGGAGTCCAGGCGGATGGTCAGCCGGGCGTCCTGCCGCTCGCACTCGGCGAGGACGGCGGCCAGGTAGTCGGGCGCGATCTCCCGGTCGACGAGCACCATCTCGACCGAGGTGCAGCCGGCCGGTTCCGGGATCTTGCTGTTCAGGGTGACGCGGGCGGCCAGCGCCAGGTCGGCCGACCGGTGCACGTACAGGTGGTTGACCCCGCCGCCGCTGGCGATGAGGGGGATCGAGCTCGCCGTGCGGCAGTACTCGATCAGGGAGGGGCTGCCGCGCGGTATCAGGACGTCCACCTGGTCGGGGCGGGCGAGGACGGCCTTCATCAGCGAGCGGTCGGGGTCCTCCAGGACGGTGACGAGACCGGCGGGGAGGCCCGCGGAGACGAGGGCGGCCTCGACCGTCGCGGCCAGCGCGGCGTCGGTGGCCGCGCTCTCCTTGCCGCCGCGCAGCAGGACGGCGTTGCCCACGGCGACGGGCAGCAGGGCACCGTCGACGGTCACGGTGGGGCGGGCCTCGTAGATCATGAGGGCCACGCCGAGCGGCTTGGGGACGCCGCGCAGGACGCCCCAGTCGCCGGCCGGGACGCCCCGGGTGTCGGCGAGGACCGCGTCCAGCTCCCGTACGACGGCGTCGGTCAGTTCGACCATCCGGTCGAAGTGCTCGTCGGTGAGGCGGAGGCGGTCGACGAGCGTGGGCGGCAGGCCCCGTGCCTCGGCGCGTTGGACGTCGGTCCGGTTGGCGGCCTGGATGTCGGGCCGGCGCTCCTGGAGCAGGGCGGCCAGTTCCCGGCAGTAGCGGGTGTAGGCGGCGTCTCCGAGGGGCGGGGCGGCGTCGAAGGCGGTCCTGGCGCGGCGCAGGAGGGCGTCGGCCGTCTCGCTCGCGGTCGGCTTCGCGGTCGCTGTCGCGGTCACCACATGAACTGCCCTCCGTCGACGATGACCTTCTGGCCGTTGAGGTAGGTGGCGGCGGGGCCGACCATGAACTCCAGGGCGTCGGCGATGTCCTCGGTGGTGCCGATGCGGCGGACCGGGATCTCGTCCAGGGTCTGCGCCATCCGCTCCGGGTCGTCGAGGCGCCAGCGGGTGCGCAGCTCCTCGGTGTCGATCATGCCGGGGATGAGGCAGTTGACCCGGATGGCCGGGGCCAGTTCCAGGGCGAGGCACTTGGTGAGCTGGAGCAGGCCCGCCTTGCTGGCGCAGTAGTTGGCGCCGTCGACGCGGGGCCGGATGCCGGTGGTCGCTCCGACGTTGACGATGGAGCCGCCGCCTGCGGCGATCATCGCGGGGGCCAGGGCCCGGACGAGCCAGAAGGGTCCGGACAGGTTGGTGTCGAGGACCTTGCGCCAGTCCTCGTCGGTGAGTTCGAGGAACGGGCGGTCGCGGTTGAGGCCGGCGTTGTTCACGAGGACGGCGGGGGCGCCGTGCTCGCGGAGGACCGTGGCGGCGGCGTCTGCCACCTGTCGGGCGTCGGAGAGGTCGGCCCGGATCGCGGTGAGGGATCCGGCGTTGTCCTGCTCCGCCTTCGCGGCCGCTTCGCGGTCGGAGCCGTAGAAGGCGACGACGTGGTGTCCCATGCGGATCAGGCGGCGGCTGAGCGCCAGTCCGATTCCCCTGGTCCCGCCGGTGACAATGGCAAGTTTGTCCGTCATTGCGGATTCCTCGTCATGGCTGGGGTGGAATTCATTCGGAATGCCGAATGGAATGCGGCCATGCTAGGGAGGAGGTGCCGGGTGGGGTCAATGATTCGCGGCCCGGAGTCCATAAGGATGCCGGATGAGGCCATCGCCCCGGGCCGGGAAAGGCGCCGCCCGTCGCGGGCATCGGATTGCCGAATGGCCCCATAATAATATCCGTGCGGCGATTTTCCGCACCCCCGGCCCGGGGCGTTCCCTGGGCGTTACAGTGCGCGCGCCGCGTACGGGGCGTCACGGTGCGCACGCCGCGCACGGGGCGTCACGGCTCACGCCGTACACGGGACGTCACGGTGCGCGCCGCGCACGGGTGCCTCCGGCGAGGCGCGCGCCGGCGGGGCCAGGGCTCAGCCCGCGAGGTCGCGGTGCCGGGTCGCGTACCGCCGCGACTTGGTGCGGTTGCCGCACACCCGCATCGAGCACCAGCGGCGGCTGTGGTTCTTGGAGGCGTCCCAGAACACCCAGCCGCAGGTGTGCTCGGCGCACCGCTTGAGCCGGTGGACGTGGCCGCTCAGCACGATCTCCGCCCAGGCGGCCGCGATCCGGGCGAGGGCGGTCCGGGCGGGCGGGCCGCCGGGGGCCGGGACGAGCGGCGCGCCCGGGGCGGCGAAGGTGACCAGGAGCGGTACGTCGGCCAGGACCGCGTCGGCGAGGGCGAGGTGCGCGGGCGCCACGGGGTCGTCGGCGTCGAGGGCCTCGCGGATGCCGGCCCGCAGGGCGAGGAAGGCCCCGTGCTCGGCCTCGGTCAGCCGCGGCGGGGACGGCGCCAGGCCCCGTCCGGCGAGCCAGCTCGCCAGCTCGGCGGGGGTGGCGACGTCGTCGTCGCCGCTCTCCAGGTCGACGGTGTTGGTGAAGGCCTCGATCAGTTCGGCGGCCGGGGACGGGTCGAGCACGGGTGCGCCGCCTTTCCGATGCGGGTGCGCGGCTCTCCCATGTGAGCGCGCTATGGGGCCATGGAACGGCCCGATGGCCGGTGGCCGAGATCAGCTGCACGCCCACGATACCGCTGCCATACTGACCACCAAAGAGCTTTAGGAGGTTAGTCATGGAGAACGCGACGGACCGGCGGACCCCGACGACCGAGGCCGGGCCCCCGGCCCCGACGGAGAAGCGGACGGGCCCGGGCGACCCCAGCACCCGCAACACCGCGGTCCTGGTGAGCTTCACCGCGATCACGAACCTGGCCGACGGGGTCACCAAGGTCGTCCTGCCGCTGATGGCGACGGGGCTGACGGACTCGCCGGCCCAGGTGGCGGGCGTGGGCCTCACCCTCACGCTCCCCTGGCTGCTCGTCGCCCTCCACGTGGGCGTCCTGGTGGACCGCTTCGACCGGCGCGTGCTGCTCTGGATCGCCGACATCGCGCGCATGCTCGTCGTGGCGTCCCTGCTGTTCCTCGCCGTGCGCGACGCGGTGACCCTGCCCTCCCTGTACGTCGGCGGCTTCGTGCTGGGCGTCGCCGAGGTGGTCGCGCTGACCTCCGCCGCCACCCTGGTCCCCTCCGCGGTGGCCCCCGCGGGCCAGGAACGGGCGAACGCCTGGGTGGCCGGCGCCGAGACGGTCTGCAACGAGTTCTGCGGGCCGTTCGTCGGCGGGCTCCTGGTGGCCGCCGGCGCGAGCGTGGCGCTGGGCTGGACCGGCGCGGGATATCTGGTGGGCACCCTGATCCTGGTCCTGCTGGTGGGCCGGTTCCGGCCGAAGGCGGACGACACCCGTCCGACCGGCACCGTCAACCAGCGCATCGCCGAAGGGGTCCGCTTCCTCTGGCAGCAGCGGCTGCTGCGCCTCATGGCCCTCGCGCTGACCGTGCTCTCCGCCTGCTGGGGCGCCTGGCTGGCCCTGATGCCGCTGGTCGCCACCTCGCTGATGGGGCTCGACGCCCGCGAGTACGGCATCCTGCTCAGCGCCCTCGGCGCCGGCGGGCTCGTCGGCGCGCTCACCGTCACCACGGTCAACCGCCTCCTCGGGCGCCGCTGGGCCATGTTCGCCGACCTCGTCGGCACCGCCGCCATGGTCGCCACCCCGGTCCTCTCCACGAACCTCTGGGTCGTGGCGGCCGGCGCGTTCCTCGGCGGCATGGGCGGCATCCTGTGGACGGTCAACTCCCGCACCCTGAGCCAGCGACTGGTCCCCGACGCCATGTTCGGCCGCTACAACGCCGCGGCGCGGCTCTTCAGCTGGGGCGCGATGCCGCTCGGCGCCGGTCTGGTCGGCGTCCTCGCCGAGTGGTTCGGCATCCGCGCCGCCTTCGCCGTGTTCACCGTCGCCACCCTCGTGATCATCGTCCCGTTCCTGCGGACCGTGACGCCGCAGGCGCTCAGCGAGGCCGAAGCGAGCCCCGCCCGCGACTGACCCGGATCCCTCCGCCGGGAACCGAATCCGCTTATCCAGGTATACGAAGGGACTATCGACCGGCCGCCGAACTTTCTGGTTCCGGCAGGGCCGGTCGGCCTACGATCAAGGAAATTGCTCGGGTCAGCTTCCTTGAACCGGAGGAAAACGCATGCCCCCTCTTTCTCCCGCTCCCGCCGCCCTGGAAACGGAAAGGTTCCGGGCCTACGGCGCCCGTCACGTGGACGAGCTGGGTAAAAGGTTCGGAATACCGGACGACCTCACGCGGTCCATAAAATCCCTCGCCGCGGTGCTCCCGTTCCGGGTGAACGAATACGTCCTCGCGAACCTCGTCGACTGGAACGACGTCCCGAACGATCCGGTCTTCCAGATGGTCTTCCCGCAGACGGGGATGCTCCGGGCCGAGGACGAGCGCCGGCTCGCCGCCCTCGTGGACGACCCCGGCGCGAAGAAGGAGCTCCGCCTGGCCGTCCAGCAGATCCGGGGCAGCCTCAACCCCCACCCCTCCGGCCAGAAGCAGCTCAACGTCCCCGTCGTGGAGGGCGAGGAGGTGCCCGGCGTCCAGCACAAGTACCGGGAGACCGTGCTGTACTTCCCGGGCCAGGGCCAGACCTGCCACTCGTACTGCACCTACTGCTTCCGCTGGGCCCAGTTCGTGGGCGACGCCGATCTGCGCTTCGCCGTGCCGGAGCCCAGCCGGCTGGTGGAGTACCTGGGCCACCACCCCGAGGTCGACGACGTGCTCGTCACCGGCGGCGACCCGATGATCATGTCGACCGACCGGCTGCGCGGCCACCTCGAACCGATCATGGGCGTGCCCACGGTCCGCACGATCCGCATCGGCACCAAGTCGGTCGCCTACTGGCCGCAGCGGTTCGTCACCGACCCCGACGCCGACGACGTGCTGCGCCTCTTCGAGGAGGTCGTCGCCTCCGGGCGCAACCTCGCGGTGATGATGCACTTCACGCACCCCCGCGAGCTGGAGTCCGACCTGGCCCGCCGGGCCGTCGCCCGCATCCGCTCCACCGGCGCCCTCGCCTACTGCCAGGCCCCCCTGGTCGCGCACGTCAACGACGACGCGGAGACCTGGAGCGCGCTGTGGCGCGCCGAACTGGCGGCGGGAGCCGTGCCGTACTACATGTTCGTCGAGCGGGACACCGGCCCGTACGAGTACTTCAGGGTGCCGCTCGCCCGCGCCCACGACATCTTCCGGTCCGCCTACCGGACCCTGCCGGGGCTGGCCCGGACCGTGCGGGGGCCGGTCATGTCGGCCACGCCCGGCAAGGTGGTCGTCGACGGCGTCACCGAGGGCCCGGAGGGCCGCTTCTTCCAGCTCCGCATGCTCCAGGCCCGCGATCCGCGGCTGGTCGGACGCCCGTTCCGGGCGCACTACTCGGAGACCGCCGCCTGGCTGGACGACCTGCGGCCCGCCGACGACACCCCCGCCGACATCGCCGCCGCGATCAGCGGCGCGCCGCCGCAGTCCGCCGGACGCGTCGACGCGTCCGCCTGGCTCCGCCAGGAGCTCGCCCATGTCTGAGGTCTCCCACCGGCGGACGCCGCACGAGGTCTCCCGGCGCCGGACGTCGCCCAACCTCGCCCTGAACCAGCTGGTGGAGGAGCGCCGCGCGGCCGGCCAGGAGGTGCTGCACCTGGCCTTCGGCGAATCGCGGCTCCCCGCCTTCGCACCGCTGGCCGAGCGCCTGGCCCGCGGCGCGCACCGCAACGCCTACGGGCCGGTGGCCGGCGGCGAGCCGGTGCGCCGGGCCGTGGCCGGCTACTTCGGCCGCCGCGACCTGCCCACCGGGCCGGACCAGATCGTCGTCGGCCCGGGCAGCAAGCCCCTGCTCATGGCCCTCCAGCACGTGCTCCCCGGCGACGTCCTCGTCCCCCGGCCCGCCTGGAACTCGTACGTCCCGCAGGTGAGACTGGCTGGCAAGACGGCGTACGAGGTGCCCGTCCCCGCCGAGTGCGGCGGCGTCCCGGACCCGGCCGCCCTGCGCGACACGGTCCGGCGGGCGCGCGCCGAGGGCGGTGACCCGCGCGTCGTGGTGCTGACCCTGCCGGACAACCCGACCGGGACGCTCGCCCCGCCCGCGCTGGTCCGCGAGCTCTGCGCGATCGCGGAGGAGCTCGACCTCGTCATCGTCTCCGACGAGATCTACCGCGACATCGTCCACGATCCGGCGACCCCCTTCCTCAGCCCCGCCGAGGTCGCGCCCGACCGCACGATCGTGACCAGCGGCCTTTCAAAGACGCTCGCCCTCGGCGGCTGGCGCATCGGTGTCTGCCGGTTCCCGGACAACGCCTGGGGCCTGGCGGTCCGCGACGGGGTGGTCTCGGTGGCCAGCGAGGTCTGGTCCACCCTGGCCGGCCCCATGCAGGAGGTGGCGGCCTACGCGTTCTCCGAGCCGGAGGAGATCAGGCGGCGGCTCGCCGCCAGCGCCCGGCTGCACGGCGCGGTGGCCCGCTCGGTCCACCGGATCATGGTGGACGCGGGCGCGGACTGCCGTCCGCCCACTGGCGGCTTCTACGTGTACCCGGACTTCGAGCCGATGCGCGACCGTCTGGCCTCGTACGGCGTCACCGACTCGCCCGGCCTCCAGCGCCACCTCTTCGACAGCCACGGCGTCCTGGTCCTGGGCGGCCACCACTTGGGCGACGACGAGGGCGCGCTCCGCTTCAAGGCGGCCACCAGCATGCTCTACGGCGACACCGCCGAGGAGCAGGAGCAGTCCCTGGCGGCGGCCGATCCGCTGGCCCTGCCGCACGTCGCGAGAGTGCTGGCCCGGCTGGAGGAAGCCTTCGTCAAGCTGAGCCGGTAGGGGGTGTCCCGCCCCGCTCGGGCCGCGCCCCTCCTTCCGGTCCACCGGGCGGGCCCCGGGGCGTCCCGGGCCGTTCCCCGGCCGGATCCCGCCCACCGGACCCGTCGGCGGACGCTCCCGGCCCACGACACCGCGCCGGCCCCGACCCATGATCCCGGTCGCCGATCCGAGCCGCCGATCCCGGTCGACGTTCCAGTCCGACATTCCGGGCCGACGATCCCGGTCGACGGTCCGGGCCGACGAGAAAGCAGCGAGCACCTCGGATGCGTACGAGCACAGAGACTCCGCGAACGGACGGGCTCCTCACCCGAGGGGCACCGGCCGGACTGATCCTGCACCCCTTCCTGGGGATCCGCCGCTCGCGGAGCGCCCTCACGCGCGACCGCACGCCCGCTTTCTACGTCCTGGAGCAGCGCCGGGGTCCCGAGCTGCTCCAGCGGGGGGTGATCGGCGCGCTCGACCTGGATGCGGCGGAACGTTCCGTCCACCCGCACGAGCGGGTGCTCCCCCACAAGGTGGCCGTCCAGCGGAACGTCCTCCGGACCGTCGGCGGCAGCCCCGAGCCGGTCCTGCTCGCCTGCCGGGGCGCCACCGGCGTCGGCGCCGTGCTCGACCGGGTCGCGGCCGGGCGGCCGGACACCGCCCTCGTCCAGCCGGACGGCACCCGCCACCTCCTGTGGCGCTGCACCGATCCGGACCGGATCGAGGCCGTCGCCGCCGGTCTCGCCCGGCACCGCGCCCTGCTCGCCGACGGCCACCACCGCTTCGCGGCGGCACGGGAGCACCGCCGGGCCTTCGGCGGCCGGCCGGGCCCCTGGGACCGGCTGCCCGCGCTCGTCGTGGACACCGCCGCCCACCCCCTCGCGCTGCGGGCCATCCACCGCCACCTGCCGGACCTGGCCGCCGAGGAGGCGGCGCGGCGGGCCGCCGCCGTGGCCACCGTCGAGGAGGTCACCCGGCCCGGCCCGCCGCCCGAACCGCGTCCGGGTGAGTTCGTCCTGGTCGGCTCCGGCGGGCGGTGCTGGTCGGTCCGGGACGTCTCCGCGGACCACGCGCGGTCCGCGCTGCGGGGCCGCCCCAAGGCCTGGTCCGTCCTCGACGCCGCCCTGCTCCACCACCTGTTCGTCGACCGCGTCTGGCGCGGCCTCCTGACCGCGTCCCGGATCTCGTACGTCCACGGGCTCCCGCGCGGGGGCCGGGAGGTCCCGGGCACGCTGGTCCTGCTGGCCCCGCCCGGGGAGGAGGAGGTCCACCGGCTGGCGGGCGACGGCGTCCTGATGCCGCAGAAGTCCACGGCCTTCGGACCCAAACCCCTTCCCTGGCTCGTCACCTACCACCACACCCACCAGACCCGGGGCCCGGTCGCGGTGCCGGCGGCCCTGGTCTGACCGCCCGTCCCGACGAGGGCCCGGTCCGCAGCTACGGCCACGCGGTCGCCGAAGGGGCGTGGGAGCACCGATGCCCCGCCGGTCACCGGGCCGTCGTCGACGCCGGTCCCGTGGTCACCTCGTCCGCCTGCGGGCCCGCTTCACCTCGCGGTCGACGGCCCACGCGTCGGCGACCGGCCCAAGGTGGCCGAGCTTGTCGGGATTGATCACCGATCGGATGGTGTGGATCCGCCCGTCGAACACGTCGAGGGCCAGGGTGTGGAGCACTCCGCCCTCCCGGTCGCGGAAGATCGCGCCGGGCTGCCCGTTGATCTCGTGCGGCTCGAACGTCACGTCGACCCGGGCCATCAGGGGAAAGACGGAGGCGAGCAGCCGGGCCACGTCGTCGGTGCCGCTGACGGTCCTGGCGAGTTGCGGGGCCTTGCCACCGCCGTCCCCGACCAGCCGGACGTCGGCGGCGAGCAGGTTCCGCAGCCCGCCCACGTCGCCGTCCCGCAGCGCGTCGAAGAACCGCGTCGCCAGCTCCTGCCGCTCCCGGCGGTCCGCTTCGAACCGCGGCCGGCCGGCCCGCATGTGCCGCCGTGCCCGTACCAGCAGTTGCCGGCAGGCCGCCTCCGACCGCCCCACCGCCGCGGCGACGTCGTCGAACCCGAAGCCGAACACCTCGCGCAGGACGAACACCGACCGCTCCAGCGGGCTGAGCCGCTCCAGGAGCAGCAGCGCCGCCATCGACACCGAGTCGGCCAGCTCCGCCGAACGCTCCGGATCCTGGTACGGGTCGCCGAGCAGCGGCTCGGGGAGCCACGGGCCCACGTACTCCTCCCGCCGCACCCGCGCGGAGCGCAGGACGTCGATCGAGATCCGGGTCACCGTGGCCGACAGGAACGCCTTGGCCGACGCGACCCGGGTCGCCGAGCCGTCGAAGCGCAGCCACGTCTCCTGCACCGCGTCCTCGGCCTCGCCCACGCTGCCCAGGATCCGGTAGGCGATCGAGAACAGCAGCGGCCGCAGCTCCTCGAACTCCTCGACCTTGCTCACGGTGAAACCCCTTCCCGCCCGGCCGCGCTCGCCGGTGCCGTTCAGTGGAACTGCCCGGCCTCGTAGGTGCCGGCCGGCTGCCGGGTGATGACGTTCAGCCGGTTCACCGCGTTCATGAAGGAGACCAGGATCACCAGGGCGGCGAGCTGTTCCTCGTCATGGTGCTCGGCGGCGCGTGCCCACGCCTCGTCGCCGACACCCCTGGACGCGTCCGCGACCCGGGTCCCCTCCTCCGCCAGCTCCAGCGCGGCGCGCTCGGCCGCGGTGAAGACCGTGGCCTCCCGCCAGACCGCGACCAGGTTGAGCCGCACCGAGGTCTCGCCGGCGGCGGCGGCCTCCTTGGTGTGCATGTCGACGCAGGCGGCGCAGCCGTTGATCTGGCTCACGCGCAGCGCCACCAGCTCCTGCGTCGCGGCGGGCAGCGGCGAGTCCTTGAGCGCCTTGCCCATCGCCATGAAGTGCCTCAGGGCCTTGCCGGCGGTCGGGGAGGCGAAGTAGTTCAGTCGCGCGTCCATGGGGTGCTCCTCCGTGGTCGTCAGTGGCTACACCCCTGGGACGAGATGGCTCGGCGTCCTGTGACACGGACGGAGGTGACCCGCGTCTCCCCGGCCCCGGCCTCGACCCCGGCCCCAGCCCCAGCCCCAGCCCCAGCCCCGATACGGCGATCGGCGCGCGTGCGGGCCGATCGCCGTGGGCGCCGGTCAGCGTCCCGAGTCGCTCCAGCGGACCTCTCCGTCGGCGATCTCGTCGGTCGGGGTCAGGCCGAGGGAGCGGGCGACCCCCGCCGACGCCTCGTGGTCGGGGTGGATGAAGGCCACCAGGGAGGTCGCCCCGCGGGTGCGGAGCCAGTCGGCCATGGCCCGTGCGGCCTCGCCCGCGTAGCCCCTGCCCTGGTGCCCGACCCCTACCACCCAGGCGAGCGAGGCCTCCACCTCACCGCTCTCGGTTCGGTACAAGGTCGCTTGAACCGTCCCCGCGAGCCGTGCGTCGTCGGCCCGGCGGAGCATCCAGTTCAGCCAGCCCTGGCTGCCGTCCGGAGAGGTGCCGCCGGCCTGGAACGCGTATCTGGCCTGCAGTTCTTCCAGGGTGTAGGGCTTCCCGCCGGTCCAGGTGTGCAGCCGGGTGTCGTCGAACACGGGGAAGGCCTCGGGCGCGTGTTCGGCCCTGAGGGGTTCGAGGGACAGTCGAGAGGTCGTCAAGCGTTCCGCGAGCGGCCACTGAGTCAATGGAGTCATCCGCGAACGATAGTTCGCGACCACCGCAAGGAACCCGGCCGGGCCACCGGCCGCGAACGAGGAGATCCGACATGACCGTTCAGACCGCAGACCTGTTCCTCGCCGACCCCGCCCTGGACGCGGAGCTCGACGCGGCGGCCCTGGAGGCCGCGCTCCCGACGCTCACGGAGAAGCTGGCCGCGCTGAAGGCGACCCTGAGCCAGGACGAGCAGGCCGTGCTCAGCAGCATCGTCACCTCCTCCAGCCTGCACCTGAAGGAGCTTCAGGACATCAACGCCGAGGCGGACTACATCTTCGCCAAGCCGATCTCCGCGGCCGCGACCCCGTCGATCCGCACGGAGCTCCTGAACCTGCCGAACACCCTCGGCTTCAACGAGTAATTCGGCCCGACACACGGAACGGGAGGATCCCGCAATGTCTGCACCGACGCTGGTGGACCGGCTGTCGCACCTGTCAACGGAACTCACCGCCGCGGAGCGGGAGAACCTCAAGTTCCTCCTGAGCATGGCCGCCGGAGGGCTCCTCAGCGGCCACGCCCGGGCCGTGCCGGAAGAGCTGCGGGCGGTGGCCCTGGCCACCGCCCAGCGCTCACTGCCCCGGCTGCACGGCGGCGCACGGCCCGCCTTCGAGACCGGCGTGGTCTTCCTGGGCCGGGGGCCGTTCTTCTCCGAGGAGGACATCGCCGCGCTGGACGCGGAGTCCCGCCGGTACCGCGAGCGGGCCGAGCGCTTCCACGACCACTACGTGGCCTCCGGCGCCCCGCTCGCCCGCGAACTCGCCCTGTCGACGAAGGTCCACGACTTCCTGGTCTCCCAGGTGGGCCCGGTCCTTCCGACGCACAAGGCCAACTACCTGTACTACGACGAGCCGGGACTCGGCATCGACCCGCACGTGGACAAGGACGAGTTCTCCCTGAACGTCCTGACCATGCTGCAGCACAGCCCCGAGGACAGGCACTCGGAGCTGATCCTCTACCCGCCGGAGCAGGACGCCCTCCACGTCCACCTCGCCCCGGGCGAATCCCTTGTCTTCTTCGCCGACAGCGTCACCCACCAGCGCACCCGCACCGTCGCGGGCGAGGCCGTCCGCCTGGTGTCCTTCGGCTACCGCACGATCGGAAGTGTGTGATGACGAACACCCTCACCATGGGGCGGCGGCTCGCCGAACTGCACGGCACGCTGACCCCGGCGGAGCAGGCGAACCTCAAGCTGATCCTCGGCCTGTCGGCCGGACAGCTCGTCCCCTCCAAGGAGGCCGGCGCCGAGAACGGCCGGCGCGCGGTCTCCGAGGCCCTGCGGCTCCTCTGCCCGTACGAGGTCGAGGACCCGCGCGGCATCCAGTACCGCGGCCGTCCGGAGTTCCTGACGGACGAGCTGCTGGCCGCCTTCCAGGCGGAGAAGGAGGAGGTCGGCAGGACCGCCGTGCCCTTCGACGAGCACTACCTCGGCTGCGGCGGCACGCTCGCCGACCGCATCGCCGTCAGCCCCGAACTCGCCGCGCTCGTGGCCTCGGTGGTGCCGAGGGCCGAGGCCACCGGCATCGCGAGCTACCTGTTCTACCGCGACGCGGGGCAGGGCATCATCCCGCACATCGACACGGACATCTTCTCGCTGAACGTGCTGATGATGCTGGAGCACGAGATCCCCGAAGGCGTCGAGGAGCCCTCGGCCCTCTGCATGCACTACCCGGACGGCAGCGAGGAGCAGCTGCGGCTGTCCCCCGGCGAGGTCGTCGTCTTCCTGGCGGGCACGCAGGCGCACAGCCGGACGCCGATCGCCGAGGGCGAGCGCGTCACCATCCTGACCTTCGGCTTCATGCCCGAGGGTGCCCCGCTGGAGAACTACAAGAGGTGACCGAGGTGACCACTGTCCTGGGAATCCACTGCGGGCACGAGTCCTCGTGCTCGGTCGTTCGGGACGGCCGGCTCCTCTCCGCCGTCCAGCAGGAACGCGTGACCCGGCGCAAGTACGACGGGCAGGAGTTCCTCTCCGACCGGTTGCCGATCCAGGAGGCCCTGCGGCTGGCCGGGACGACGATGGACGAGGTCGACGTCATCGTCAGCTCCTTCCAGGCGGCGGGGCCCTCCGGGGTGGGTCTCCAACGGCCTCTGGTCTCCCCCTCCTTCGCCGCCTTCGACCCCTTCGACCCCCGGCACCACGTCGTGTCCCACCACCTCGCCCACGCCGCCTCGGCCGTCTACCCCTCGGGGTTCCCGGCCGCCGCGGTCCTGGTCTCGGACAGCGCGGGCACGACGTCCTGGGACGGCCGTGACTTCTACGAGCCGTTCGCCGCGTTCCACGGCCGCTACTACGCGGACGCGGGCGGGGGCGGAGAAGCGGGCGGGGACACCGTCCCGGTCGGTGCCGAAGGGCCCGCCGACCGGACCGTGTTCACCGAGATGCGCTCGTTCTACGCCTTCAGGGACGGCGGGTTCACCCTGCTGGACCGGGCCTACAGCGTGCCGCACAACCAGCCGGACGTCTTCGTCCAGAGCGAGGCGAGCCTCTTCGACAACGTCTCCCGGTACGTGTTCCGGGCCGAGCACGCCCACGGCCAGCTGATGGCCCTGGCCGGGCTGCCCCCGACCCGGGTGCCCCGGCTTTCGGTCCCGGACGTCGTCACCGAGGAGGAGCCGCCCCGGCTCAGGAACGGGTGGCAGCTGCTCGACGGCGGCGGGGGCGATCCCGTGGAGCAGGCGGACGTCGCGGCCGTCGTGCAGGAGGCGTTCACGCGCCTGCTCACGCACCACGCGCAGCGCGCGGTCGAGCTCGCGGGCATCGCGGACCTGGCCTGCGCCGGCGGGGTGTTCCTCAATCTGACCGCGAACAGCGAGATCGCCGCGCTGCCCGAGGTGAACGACCTGTACGTGCCGTCGTGCCCGCACGACGCCGGGATCTCCGTGGGTGCCGCCTTCCTCGGGTGGGCCCGCGCTCAGGAACCGGGCGCCGGTCTTCCTCCCCGGCGGATCCGAGGCGACTTCCTCGGACGCCCGGCGGAGCGCGTCGGCCCGGCGCTGGCCAGGGAGTACGGCTACGTGCCCGTGCCGATCGCTCCCGGGGACACGGACGAGGACGGCACGCGCGACCCCGGAGCCCCGGCGGTCTCTCCGCACCTCACCCGCGCCGCCGCCGAGGTCATCGCGCGCGGTGCCGTGGTGGCCCGGTTCGCCGGCCGTGCCGAGTTCGGCCCGCGCGCCCTCGGCAACCGCTCCCTGCTCTGCCATCCGGTCGCCTGCGCCGACGCCCGGGCGAAGCTCAACCTGCTCAAGCGGCGGCAGGACTGGCGGCCGGTCGCGCCCATCGTGCGCGCCGAGGACCTGGACACGTACTTCCACGGCCCGGCCGAGTCCCCCTTCATGAACTTCAACTTCCGGGTACGGCCGGAGTACGCGGACCTGCTGGCCGAGGCGCTCCACGCGGACGGCACCGCCCGCGTGCAGACCGTCGCCCCGGAGTACAACCAGGCGATCCACGCGCTCCTCACCGCGCTCGCCGAACTCGGTCTGCCGCCGGTCCTCATCAACACCTCCCTCAACGGGCCCGGCCAGCCGATCATCGACTCGGCCGAGGAGGTGCTGGAGTTCGTCCGCCACCCCGTCGTGGACCACCTCCTCGGCGAGGACTACCTGATCGCCACCCCGGACTCCGGTCCCCTGCGGGTACGGCGTCCGGAGTCGGTCGTGATGGCCGCCTTCGGGTCCGGTTCCTCGGCCCGGTACGTGCTGAGCAGCCGGGACGCCTCCAGCGACGTGGACCGGCAGCTCTTCCTCGACCTGTGCGCGCAGGACCGGGCGCTCGCCGACGGCGGCTCGCGGCTGGTCCTGGACTGTCTGAGCGCCGGCCTGCTCGTGGAGGCCGACCGATGACGGCCGTCGTCGAGGAGACCGTGCCGGAGGCGGCGGGCGAGGGCGGCGGAAGGGCCCCGGAACGCCCGGGGCCCGACCCCGCCGCCGCCCTGCGGACCTCCCTCCCGGTCGCGAACTTCCTCTCCTTCTTCGCCATCGCCGCGGTGGAGTTCGCGGTGCCGTTCGTGGCGGTGTCCACGCTCGGCGCCAGCTCCCTCGTCGTCGGAGCGCTCGGCATCTGCCGGTTCGCCCCGCAGGTGCTGCTGGCCAGGACCGCGGCCCTGCTCGTGGAGCGGTACGACCAGCGGTCCGTCATGCTCGGCTCGGAGCTCCTCCGCGTCCTCGCCTTCCTGCTGTCCGCGCTCGCGCTGGCGGCCGGACCGGCCTGGGGCACGGCCGTCTTCTGCCTGGCCAACGTCGCCCTGGCCTGCGGATCCGTGCTGACCTCCGTCTCCACGCAGGTGCTGGTGCCGGCCGTCTTCCCGGACAGGGAGCTGCCCCGGATCTACGCCCGCCTGAGCATGGCCGAGTCCGGCGCCGACGGGCTCGCGCCCTTCGTCACCGGGGTGGGCCTCGGCCTCCTCGGGGTTCCGTGGACCTTCGCGACGGCGGCGGCCCTCGCCCTGTGCGCCTGCGCCCTGCTGGTCCGCATCCCGCGGATCCGGGTGCCGGCGGGCCCGGAGGCCTCCGGGAAGGGCGAGGAGACGACCGAGACAACCGAGGCGACCGAGAGCACCGAGAGCACCGAGAGCACCGAGAAGCGCTCCCCCGGCCGGACCACCCTCCGTCACGGTCTCCGGCTCAACCTGGCGACCCCGGCGCTGCGGATCCTCACCTTCTGGGCCCTCGCGTACAACTTCGGCCAGTGCGTCATCGAGGCCCTGCTGCTCATCGTGCTGCTGGACCAGACCCCGCTCACCGCGGTGGGCTTCGGCGTCATCCGGAGCTGTGTGGTCCTGTTCGCGGTGGCGGGTTCGGGCCTGGCCGAGCGGCTCCCCGCCCGGCTCCGCACCGGCCTCGGCACATCCGTCTTCGGCTGTGGCGCGGTGGCCTCGTACTCCCTGGTCGGCTTCGGCGCGTACCTTGGCGGCACGGCCGGTCTCGTGCTGGTCCTGGCCGGCTTCGTCCTGGACGAGTTCTGCTCCGGGGTCGTGGCCGTCCGCGTCCAGACCTTCCGCGCCCGGGCCATCGCCCAGGAGGACCGCGCCATCGCCACGGCGTCCTACCGCGCGGCCAACCTGACGGCCGTGCCGGTCGGCTTCGCCCTCGGCGGTCTGGCCGGGCTCTTCCTGAGTCCCGTCCACACCCTGGTCACCGTGGGCGCCCTGATGCTCCTCCCGGCGGTCCTGGTCCTCTCCCGTTCCGTGCGCGAAACCGGCTGACGCGCTCCCGCACCCTCCTCGCGTCAACCTTGGTTGACGCGAGGAGGGTGTCAATGTACGTTGACGCCATGACCGACGCAATCGATCTCGCCGAGCAGGCCGGTGACCGCGATCCACGGGTCGGGCTGCGCGCCGTCTCCGCGCTGCGGCGCCTCCTCGAACAGCTGGAAGCCGTCCAGGTGCGCAGTGCGCGCGCCCAGGGCTGGTCGTGGCAGGAGATCGCGGCCGAGCTGGGCGTGAGCCGTCAGGCCGTCCACAAGAAGCACGGGAGGCACTGATGTTCGAGAAGTTCACCAAGGGGGCCCGGGCGGTGGTGACCGGAGCGGTGGCGGTGGCCGAGCGCGAGGGCGCGCCCTCGGTCACGGAGGAGCACCTCCTGCTGGCCCTGCTCGACGCGGAGGACAGCAGGGCGGCCGACGTACTGCGGGTCCTGGGCGCGACGGAGCGGCGCGCGTCGCTGGAGGCCGCGCTCGCGGCGGCCCGGCGTAGGGGCGGACTCTCGGCGGTCGACGTGGACGCGCTGGCGGACCTCGGCATCGACGTGACGCGGATCGTCGCGCGGGTCGAGGAGACCCACGGCCCGGGCGCGCTCGCCGGCCCCGACGCCCGGAACCGGGGCGCGAGGCGGCGGCCCCTCACCCGGGAGAGCAAGAAGGTGCTGGAGCAGTCGCTGCGCGTCTGCCTCGGCCGGCGCGAGAAGGCGATCGGCGACGAGCACCTGCTCCTGGCCCTGACAGCTCGCCCCGGGGTCGTCTCCGAGGCCCTGGCGGACCACGGAGTCACCTACACGACGGTGGAGCGCGCACTCGGCGGAACCGGAAGCGGAGGCGGGACCGGAACCCGGAGCTGAGCACCGCCCCGCCGCTCCCCCCCCGGGCGGCCACGCGCTCCCGACCGGGACGGTTTCGCGACGGGACCGTCCCGGATAGGGTGCGGCCCCCGAACGAGGCCACTGCGCGGAGGTGTCCCTTGAACCCGACCGGTACCGGCGACGGCAGCACCGACCCGTACGAGGCACTGAGCCGGATCCTCGCCGAACGGTTCACCTGCCGCCAGTTCCTGCCCGACCCCGTCCCCCGGGCGACCGTCGAGCGGATCCTGCGCCTGGCCCAGCGCACCCCCTCCTGGTGCAACACCCAGCCCTGGCAGGTGCACCTCACCGAGGGCGCCGCGACCGAACGGCTGCGCACCGAGCTGTCGGCACACGTCCGGAGCAGCCCGGACGCACCCGACTTCCCGTTTCCCACCGGGTACACCGGCGCTTACCGGGAGCGGCGGCGCGCGTGCGGCCTCCAGCTCTACGGCAGCCTCGGCATCGCCAAGGACGACCGGGAGGGGACCCTGCGGCAGATGCTCCGGAACTTCGAGCTGTTCGACGCGCCGCACGTCGCGGTCGTCACCACCGAGGCCGACCTCGGCGTCTACGGCGCCGTCGACTGCGGCCTCTACATCGACACCTTCCTGCTCGCCGCCCACAGCCTCGGCGTGGCCGCGGCGCCCCAGGCCGCCCTCGCCGCCTGCTCGGGCTTCCTCCGCGCCCACTTCGGCATCCCGGACAACCGGCGCGTGGTGGCGGGCGTCTCCTTCGGGTACGCCGACCCCGACCACCCGGTCAACGCGTTCCGTACCGACCGCGAGGAGCCGGAGAACGCCGTCACGTGGCACACCGCCTGACCCCGTCCGCGCCCCGGGCCGGTCCCGCACGCGCCCGCACGGTTCAGCCGCCGTCCACGGGAAAGGGAATCCATGGCCCGTGCCCCCGACGCCCGGAGGAGACCGCCGATGACGCCCGGCACCGTGACAGGGAAGGACGACGCGTGGTGGAAGTCCGCAGTCGTCTACCAGATCTACCCCCGCAGCTTCGCCGACTCCGACGGCGACGGCATCGGTGACCTGGACGGCATCACCGGCCGCCTGGACCACCTGGCGGAGCTCGGCGTGGACGTGCTGTGGCTCTCGCCCGTCTATCCGTCGCCGCAGGACGACAACGGCTACGACATCAGCGACTACCAGGACGTCGATCCCGTCTTCGGCGACCTGGCGGCCTTCGACCGGCTGCTCGCGGCGGTGCACGGGCGCGGCATGAAGCTGATCATGGACCTGGTCGTCAACCACACCTCCGACGAGCACCCCTGGTTCCGGGAGTCGCGCGACCCAGCGAGCCCCAAGCGCGACTGGTACTGGTGGCGGCCGCCGCGCGACGGCCGGGAGCCCAACAACTGGGGCTCGTTCTTCTCCGGCTCCGCCTGGACGCACGACCCCGCGAGCGACGCGTACTTCCTCCATCTGTTCTCGCCGAAGCAGCCCGACCTCAACTGGGAGAACCCCGAGGTGCGCGAGGCCGTGTACGCGATGATGCGGTGGTGGCTGGAGCGGGGCGTGGACGGCTTCCGGATGGACGTGGTCAACCTCGTCTCCAAGGACCCGGCGCTGCCCGACGGGGAGCTGCGCGGCGACGGCCCGTACGGCGACGGGTCGCCCTCCTACGTCTGCGGGCCGCGCATCCACGAGTACCTCCGGGAGATGCACCGGGAGGTGATGGCCCGCTACCCCGGCCGGCTGCTGACCGTCGGGGAGATGCCCGGCGTGACCGTCGAACAGGCCCGGCTGTTCACCGACCCGGACCGCGCCGAGCTGGACATGGTGTTCCAGTTCGAGCACGTCGGACTCGACCACGGCGCCCACAAGTTCGATCCGAGGCCGCTGCGGCTGACCGATCTGAAGGCGTCCCTGGGCCGCTGGCAGACCGGTCTCGCGGACGTCGGCTGGAACAGCCTGTACTGGAACAACCACGACCAGCCCCGCGTCGTCTCCCGGTTCGGCGACGACGGCCCCCGCCACCGCACCCGGTCCGCGACCATGCTGGCCACGGTCCTGCACCTGCACCGCGGCACCCCCTACGTCTACCAGGGGGAGGAACTGGGCATGGCCAACGCGCCCCTGCGCACCATCGAGGACTTCCGGGACATCGAGTCCCTGAACCACTACGCGCAGGCGCTGCGCGCGGGGGCCGCGCCCGAGGACGTCCTGCCCGGGCTGCGCGCGATGGGCCGCGACAACGCCCGTACGCCCATGCAGTGGGACGGCTCCCCGCAGGCCGGCTTCACCACGGGCACCCCCTGGCTCCCGGTCAACCCGGACCACACCGAGGTCAACGCCGCCGCCGCGTACGCGGATCCGGATTCCGTCTACCACCACTACCGGCGGCTCATCGCCCTGCGGCACGCCGAACCGGCGGTCGTGCACGGCGACTTCACCATGCTGCTGCCCGACGACGAGCGCGTGTACGCCTTCACCCGCCACCACGAGGGGACCACCCTCCTGGTCGTCGGCAACTTCACGGGCGACACCGTGTCCGTGGACCTTCCCGACGGCTGGGACGGCGCCGAACTCGTCCTGGGCAACGGGCCGTCCGCCCCGGCGGAGGACGGACGCGCGGCCCTCGCGCCCTGGGAGGCGAGGGTGCACCGACGGGTCGGGGGAGGCGCCGGGGAGGCGACCGGCGCGGGCCGCACCGCCGATGATCCGCGCCTCCCCGGGTAGGCGCGGCCCATGACCGTCTACGGATTCCACGCCTCGCACGAACAAGTCCCCCCGGCCGACCTGTTGGCCGCCGCCGTCCGCGCGGAGGAGGCCGGCTTCGGCGCCGCCATGTGCTCGGACCACTTCTCGCCCTGGAGCGTCCGGCAGGGCGAGTCCGGCTTCGCGTGGTCCTGGCTCGGCGCCGCCCTCCAGGCCACCGACCGCATCCCCTTCGGCGTCGTCAACGCGCCCGGACAGCGCTACCACCCCGCGATCGTCGCGCAGGCCGTCGGCACCCTCGCGTCCATGTACCCGGGCCGCTTCTGGGCGGCCCTGGGCAGCGGCGAGGCGTCCAACGAGCACATCACCGGCGACCGCTGGCCGCGCAAGGACGTGCGCAACGCGCGGCTGCGCGAGTGCGTCGACGTCATCCGGGCGCTGCTGCGCGGCGAGGAGGTGAGCCACGACGGTCTGGTGACCGTGGACCGGGCGCGCCTCTGGACCCTCCCGGACACGGTGCCGCCGCTGATCGGCGCGGCGTGCAGCGAGGCCACCGCGGCCTGGTGCGCCGACTGGGCCGACGGGCTCATCACCGTCAACGCCCCGCACGAGCGGCTGCGCCGGATCGTGGACGCCTACCGCTCCGCCGGGGGCTCCGGCCCGCTGCGCCTCCAGGTCCACCTGAGCTGGGACCCGGACCCGGACACCGCCCTCGCCGTCGCGCACGACCAGTGGCGCACCAACGTGCATGGTCCGCCCGCCAGTTGGGACCTCGACACGGCGGAGCTCTTCGACGGCGTCAGCGAGCACGTCACGCCAGAGCGGGTCGCCGAGGCGGTCAACGTGTCGGCGGACCTCGGGCAGCACGCGGCCTGGCTCCAGGAGTACGCCGACCTCGGCTTCGACACGGTCATGCTGCACCACGTCGGCCGCGAACAGAGCGCGTTCATCGACGCGTTCGGTGCCAAGGTGCTGCCCCGGCTCGACGCGACCCCGGCCGGTCCCGCGCGCGTGGAGGAGGCCCGATGAGGCTGACCCGGACCTCCGACCTGTGGTGGAAGAACGCCGTCGTGTACTGCCTGGACGTCGAGACGTACCAGGACGGCGATGGGGACGGGATCGGCGACTTCGCGGGTCTGACCCAGCGGATCGACCACCTCGCCCGCCTCGGCGTCACCTGTGTGTGGCTGATGCCGTTCCATCCGACGCGGGAGCGGGACGACGGCTACGACATCACCGACTTCTACGCCGTCGACCCGCGCCTCGGCACCCTCGGCGACTTCACCGAGTTCGTGCGGACCGCCCGGGACCGGGGCATCCGGGTCATCGCCGACCTGGTGGTCAACCACACCTCCGACGAGCACCCCTGGTTCCGGGAGTCCCGCTCCAGCCGCACGTCCCCGCGCCGCGACTGGTACGTGTGGTGCGACGAGCCGCCCGAGGACGGGCCGAAGGGCGTCGTCTTCCCCGACGCCGAGAAGAGCCCGTGGGAGTACGACGAGAAGACCGGGCAGTACTACCTGCACCGCTTCTACCGGCAGCAGCCCGACCTCAACGTGGCCAACCCCGCCGTGCGCGACGAGATAGCCCGCATCATGGGGTTCTGGACGCAGCTGGGACTCTCCGGCTTCCGCGTCGACGCGGTCCCCTTCCTCCTGGAGACCGACGGCCAGGTGGACGCGGACCGGTTGCCCGACCCGCACGACTACCTGGCCGACCTGAGGGCCTTCCTGGGGCGCCGCAACGGCGAGGCGGTCCTGCTCGGCGAGGTCAACCTGCCCTACCCGGAGACCATGGAGTTCTTCGGCGGCCCGGAGTCCGAGCGGGGCGACGAACTGACCATGTGCTTCGACTTCATCGGCATGCAGAACATGTACCTCTCCTTCGCCCGGGAGGAGGCCGGACCGCTGGCGGGGGCCCTGCGGGAGCGCCCGGAGGCCCCGCGCGACGGGCACTGGGCGACCTTCGTCCGCAACCACGACGAGCTGACGCTCGACAAGCTGGACGAGGACGAGCGCGCCGAGGTGTTCGCGGCCTTCGGCCCGGACGAGGACATGCAGCTGTACGGCCGGGGCCTGCGCCGCAGGCTGCCGCCGATGGTCGGCGGCGACCGCCGCCGCGTGGAGCTGGCCTACAGCCTGCTGTTCACCCTGCCCGGCACGCCCGTGCTCTTCTACGGCGAGGAGATCGGGATGGGCGAGAACCTGGCCGCCGAGGGCCGGCAGGCCGTCCGCACCCCCATGCAGTGGACGCCGGAGAGCGGCGCCGGATTCTCCACCGCGCCGGGCGGCGACTTCCCCAACCCGATGACCGAGGGCGCGTACGGGCCGGAGCGGGTGAACGTGCACGACCAGGCGCACGACCCGGGCTCGCTCCTCAGCCGTGTGCGGACGCTGATCGAGGGGTACCGCGAAGCCCCCGAACTCGCCTGGGGCCGCACCGAGGTGCTCGACGCGGACGACCCGGGCGTACTGGCCCACCTCGCCTCGCTCCCGGAAGGGGCGGTGCTGGCGCTGCACAACTTCTCGTCCCGGCGGGTCGACGCGACCACGACCGTGCCGGACCTGAAGGACGGTCACCGGCTCACCGACGTGTTCACCGGCGACACCGTCGAGGCGGGCGCCGGCGGGCGCGTCGCCGTCGGGCTGGAGCCGTACGGCTACCGCTGGCTGCGGGTGGACACCGCGCTGGACGATCCGGAACGCGCGACCGCCGTCCGGCCGGGCCGCACCGGGAACCCCTCCGCGCCGGACGTGCCCGCGCGCCATCCGTAGGCGTCCCGCGCCGTCCGTAGGCGCACCGGCCCGGGAAGCGGCCTTCCCGGGCCGGGCCCGCCGTCCGCCCGGCATGCTGGGGACATTGCCTTCACCTCAGCCCATTGCAACGTATCGTTGCATTCGAGCTCAGTGCCATTGCACCAATTATCCGTCTTCTACCTGGGAAAACGCCGTAAGTTATTTGACGAGGGAGTGAATGCAACGTAGCTTTCGAAGAGTTCAAACACGTCATATCGCGAGACGAGGACGGACCATGAGCGAATCCCTCCACACCGTCACGACGCTGCCGACGGAGCGTCCGGCCGCCTGCCCCTTCGACCCGCCGGCCGAACTGACCGACGCCCGCCGGCACGGTCCCGTCAGCCACTTCACCCACCCCGGCGGAAAGCCGGGCCGGCTGATCACCGGATACGACGCGGTGCGCTCCGTCCTGGCCGACGCCCGGTTCAGCTCGCGAAAAGAGCTCATGAACGTCGTCGACTTCGCGCTTCCGCCGGCCCCGCCGGGCGAGTTCCTCCTCATGGACGAGCCGGAGCACAGCCGCTACCGGAAGCCCCTGGTCGGCAGGTTCACCGTGCGGCGCATGCGGATGCTCACCGAGCGGATCGAGCGGATCACCGCCGACTGTCTGGACGCCATGCAGGAGACCGGACCGCCGGCGGACCTCGTGACCTCGTTCGCCAAGCCCATCCCCACCATCGTGATCTGCGAGATCCTGGGCGTGCCCTACGAGGACCGGGCGTCCTTCCAGGAGCAGATCGACACGTTCATGGGCGGGGAGGCCGGAGACGAGGAGCTGGTCGCGGCCTACACCGCGACCCAGGAGTACCTCGCGCGGCTGGTCGCCGCCAAGCGCGCGAACCCCACCGACGACGTGCTCAGCGAACTCACCGAGGGCGACCTGACGGACGAGGAGCTGAGGGGAATCAGCCTGATCCTGCTGGCGGCCGGGTTCGACACCACCGCGAACATGCTCTCCCTGGGCACCTTCGCGCTGCTGCGGCACCCGGAGCAGCTCGCGGCGCTGCGCGCCGATCCCGCCCTCACCGACGGGGCCGTGGAGGAGCTGCTGCGGTACCTGAGCGTCGCCAAGACGTTCCACAGGACGGCGCTGGAGGACGTCGAGCTGGACGGCCGGACCGTCGAGGCCGGCACGACGGTCGTCCTCTCGTACCACACCGCCAACCGCGACCCCGAGCGCTTCCCCGACCCCCACGCGCTCGACCTCCGCAGGCGGGCCACCGGGCACCTGGCCTTCGGCCACGGCATCCACCAGTGCCTCGGGCAGCAGCTGGCCCGCGTCGAGATGCGGGTCGCGTTCCGCGCGCTGCTCGACCGCTTCCCGAACCTGCGGCTGGCCGTACCGGCCGAGGAGGTCGTCCTGCGGCCGGAGACCGCGGACATCTTCGGGGTGAAGAGCCTCCCGGTCACCTGGGACGAGAAGTGAGCGCCTCGCGTCTCGACGTCGACCGCGAGCGCTGCATCGGCGCCGGGATGTGCGCCATGACCGCCCCGGACGTGTTCGACCAGGACCCCGACGACGGCCTCGTGCTCCTGCTGCACGCCGAGCCGCCCGCCGCTCACCGCGCGGCCGTCCGCATGGCCGTCGGCGTCTGCCCCTCCGGTGCGATCAGACTCCACGAGGCCGCCCCCGACGGCTTCTAGGGCCTCTCCGCGGGGGCCGGCGGGGAGGTCCCGATGGCCGCCGGTCAGGACCGGGCCGTCGTGCCCAGCCGGTCGAGTTCCCGCGCGGCGCTCCTCTCGATGGCGGCGGCCAGGTCCTTCGCCTCCTTCGCCCCGCCGGAGGTCCGCTCGCTCGCGCAGAGCGTCCCGGACTGCGCGAGGTGGGCGCGGAGGCCGTCGGCGAGGATCCTCTCGAACTCCCTCCCCGTCGCCTTCTCCGCCCTTCCGAGGGTACCGAGCGCGACCATGCCCGGCATGTCGTGCCCCTCGTGGGGACGGGTGTCGGGGACGCCCGAGAGGTCCAGGAGCCCGCGCAGTCGCGTCAGTTCCTCCTCCAGTCGCGTCCCGGTCCGGGCCGCGAGGTCCGCGAGGGCGGGATCCTTCGTGCGCAAGGGCGCCAGACCGGTCAGGAGGCGGGCCCGCTCGTTCATGGGGATCATCAGCTGGATCCACGCGGTGTCGGTGGCGTTGAAGGCCGCCGCCCGCGGCGGGCCGGTCACCGGCTGCGGGGTGCAGCCGGTGACCACGAGCGCCGCGAGCAGGGCCCGCACCGTCCACCGGATCAGAAGGTGCCGGCGGAGTTGCACTTGGCGCCCTGCGTGATGCAGTCCTTCACCCGCTGTCCCAGGGCCGCGTCGTCCCAGGCGTTGAAGAAGTCCCCGTGGATGGAGGACGCCATGCCGGAGGACAGGGAGAGGCCGGCCGGGCTCCCGGAGGTGGGGTAGCTGATGACGAAGGAGACGGACGGGATGGTGACGGGGTGGTCGCCGCCGCACACGCCGTTCCGGGCGAAGGCGACGTGCGACTTGTGGTCCGGGCTGTCGAGGTGCTTGCCGTCCCAGCAGTCGGGGAAGAGCAACTGGTGCACCAGCTTGGCCGTGGGGGCGCAGATAGGCCAGTTGCCGTCGGCGCTGCGTCCGATCTCCCCGCCCTCGCCCGCGCAGAAGAACTGGTTGGCCGAGCCCGCCGGGGTGGGGACCTGGGACTTGGCGTTGCCCGCGATCATGCGGAACCCCTGGGGGAAGGGGACCGTCACCGAGGGGTCGGGCAGCCGGGAGCCGTAGTAGACGATCATTCCGTCGGATTCGACGGTCCTGCCGCCTTCGTAGAGGGTGGGGATCCAGTACGCGGACAGGTCCTCGGCGGGGGTGCAGCTGGTGCGCCTGTCGGCCCGCAGGCTCTGCGCCGTGGTGAACGCGTCGGTGCTCCTGTTGCCGAAGAAGCTGTGCATGTGGGAGGCGCCGGGCAGGCCCGGGACGACGATCGGGTCGTCGGGCTTGGAGTGGCTGTAGGCGCAGGTGGCGTTGAACTCGGGCACGCGGACCGTGCCGGCGGGCACGGCGGCCGGGGTCATGGCCCGGAACCGTGCCAGCTGGGCGTTCCACGCGGCCTGGTCGACGCCGACCCAGCCGGGCGCGGTGCCGCCGCTGCCGGTGCCGTCGTCGAAGGAGAACCAGTTGATGTTGACGAAGTCGCCGGGCGCGGCGGCGCGCATGACAGCGAACAGCGTCTGGGGGCCGGCGGGGTGGGTGGCGACGTCGGCGGTCCGGGTCGTCCAGCTCTGCCAGCCGCCGGTCGGGGAGATCGGGAAGGTCGCGAGCAGCGGGCCGGTCGACGACCCGGTGCGCAGTTCCACGGTGCCGGTGCCGCTCGCGCCGGAGGCCACGCGGGCCGAGGCCTTCAGCGGGCTGGCGGCCCCGAGGTCGACGCCGTCGAACCGCATCCAGTCGCCGTCGGCGAGGAAGGCGGCGTTCCGGCCGCCGTCGGTGTCCGCCGTCGCTTCGAGGACCACGCCGGACTGCGCCGCGTACGACTCGGCCTGGACGACGACGGTGGCGGCCCACGCGGGCCGGGTGGTGAGGGTGACGCCGAGGGCGGCGGCCAGGGCGACCGCCAGCGCACCCGCCGTCAGGGTGTAGAGGCGCAGGGGTTTCCCTCTGTGCCTTCCGCCGCGGTTTCCGCTGTGTTCTCCGCGCATGTCCGTTCCTCTCGGTTCGTGGGTGGGGGGAGGAGGAGGCCCGGCGACCCCGCCGGGCCTCCTCGGCCGACGCGGTCCGGCTACTGGTAGACGCGCACGTAGTCGACGAGCATCCTGGCGGGGAAGGGGGTGGTGGCGTCGGTCGGGCCGGGCCAGTCGCCGCCGACCGCGAGGTTGAGGATCATGTAGTGCGGGTGGTCGAAGATCCAGGGCCCGCGGGTCCGCTCGACCTGCTCCTTGTCGAGGGTGAGGACCGTCCGCCCGTCGAGGCTGTAGACGATGCCCTTGCTGGTCCAGTCGGCGGCCCAGGTGTGGAAGTCGTCGGAGAAGTCGGCGTCCTGGGGCAGCCGGTACGGCGCGCCGATGCCCCCGCCGCCGTTGTACGCGGGCGCGTGGACCGTGGAGTACGAGGTCTTCACGTCCTTGCCGAGGACCTCCATGATGTCGATCTCGCCGTTGTACGGCCACGGCCGGCCGCTCAGGAAGTCGGCGCCCATCATCCAGAAGGCGGGCCAGAGGCCGTTGCCCTTGGGGACCTTGACGCGTGCCTCGACGCGTCCGTAGGTGAACTGGAAGGTGGCGCCGGTGTTCATGCGCGCCGAGGTGTACTGGCAGGTGGTGCTGCCGGTCAGCGGGTCGGGCGGGCATCCCCTGCCGGGGGTGGCCTGCTTGCGCGCCTCCATGACCAGGTGTCCGGATCCGTCGAGCGCGGCGTTGTCGTGGTCGGTGTAGTACTGCAGCTCGGCGTTCTGGCCGGTGCCCGGGTCGGCCCTCCACTTGGCGGGGTCGGGCCTGGCGCCTGCGGCGCCGTCGAACTCGTCGCTCCAGACCAGCCGCGGCGGGTTCGCCGGGTCGGGCGGGAGCGGCGGGGCCGGGATCGGCGCGCCGCCGGTGCCGTACACCTGGAACTCCCACAGGGAGTAGCCGTAGGCGGTGGCGCGCTCCGTGCCGTACATCCGCACGTGCCGGCCGGTGCCGGACACCGTGAGGGTCTGCTTGAGGCCCGTTCCGGTCGTGGTCGAGTAGATCGGCGTCCAGTCGGTGCCGTTCGGTGAGACCTGGATCTGGAAGGACTTGGCGTGGGCGGGGTCCCACTGGAGGACGATCCTGTTGATCCGCGCGGTGGCGCCGAGGTCGACGGCGATCCAGGCGGGGTCCGTCCAGCCGGTGGTGGAGCTGGTGGCCCACCGGGAGGCCGGGTCGCGGTCGAAGGCCCGGGCGGGGGTGCACTCCCAGCAGTTCTGGTCGCTCTGGGAGGAGGAGGCCGTGCCCGGCCGTCCGTAGGAGAGCAGGATGTCCCCGCCGTTTCCGCCGCCGGTGCCGTACACCTGGAACTCCCAGAGGGAGTAGCCGTAGGCGGTGGCGCGTTCGGTCGCGGTCATGCGGACGTAGCGGCCGGTGCCGGAGACGGTGAGGTTCTGCACGCCGCCGGTGCCCGACGTCGTCTCGTGGAGGGTCCGCCACGTGGCGGCGTCGTCGGAGACCTGGACGCGGAAGGACTTGGCGTAGGCGGCCTCCCAGTTGAGGGTGATCCGGCCGATGGCGGCGCTCGTGCCGAGGTCGACCTGGATCCACTGGGTGTCCGTGAACGCGCTGGACCAGCGGGTGCCGGCGTCGCCGTCGACGGCGGCGGCCGGGGCGAAGGGACCTTCGGTGCCGGAGGCGGTGACGTTCTTGCCCTGGGACAGCGGGGCCTCCGCGGCGCGGGCGGGTGGTGCGGGTGCGACGGTGAAGGTGAGCAGGGTGGTCACGACGGCGACGAGTAGACCGACGCGGCGAAGCAGCGGACGCACGGCGTCTCCTCAGAGGGGGGAAGGGGTCGGGGAGCGCTCCCTGAGGGGTGAGAATGGGCCGGTCCGCATCGGCTGTCAAGGCTTTGGTTCACTCGCTGGAAACACCACGTACTCACCAACTGCCTTTCCGGGAACGGTTTCTCACGGCTCGTCGGGAGAACGGAAAGCACGCCGTGCCAGGGCGGAGGCGCCGTGCGGCCGGGGGCGCGGGACGGCCTGCGGACGGAGCGGCGGCCGTCTTCACAGCGCCGTTGACATGGGCGTCGACGGAGCGTCATCCTCGCCGGAGAACGCTCCCCGCGGAGCGCGGACGCCGTCGATCGAATGGACCGGGATGAAACGACCCACGCTGGAAGTGGTCGCCGCTCGCGCGGGCGTGTCCAAGTCGAGCGTCTCCCGGGTCGTCAACGGCGAGACGACCGTCGCCCCGCAGATCCGCGAGGTCGTGATGCGGGCCGTCCGCGAGCTGGGGTACGTGCCCAACGCGGCCGCCCGCAACCTCGTCACCCGCCGGACGGACGCGGTGGCCGTCGTCGTCTCCGATCCGCCCCAGGGCGTGGTCTCCGACGACCCCCTGTTCTCCACCGTCGTGCGGGCCGTGAGCAGGGAGCTGGAAGCCGCCGGCAAGCAGGTCGTGCTGATGCTGGCGGAGTCCGACGGGAGCCGGGCCCGGGTGGAGGCGTACGTGGCCGGCGGGCACGTGGACGGCGTCATGCTCGTCGCGCTGCACGGCACCGACCCGCTGCCGGCGGCGCTGGCCAGGACGGGTCTGCCGATGGCCTCGTTCAACCGCACGTCCGCGCCCCAGGTGCCGTACGCCGGACTCGACAACGTCGGCGGCGCCTCGCTCGCCGTGCGGCACCTGCTGGAGCGCGGGCGCCGCAGGATCGCCGCCATCACCGGCCCGCTCGACCTGTTCGAGGCCCGCGAGCGGCTCGACGGCTACCGCGAGGCGCTGCGCGGGACCGGCCGCCGGTCGATCGTCGCGCTGGGCGACTTCACCCGGGCGTCGGGCGCCGAGGCCATGCGGCAGCTCCTGGAGGACGATCCGGCGCTGGACGCCGTCTTCGCGTCCAACGACCTGATGGCGATCGGGGCCCTGCGGACCCTGCGCAGGGCGGGCCGCCGCGTGCCCGAGGACGTGGCCGTCGTCGGCTTCGACGACATCGAGGCCGCCGCGTACACCGCGCCGGCGCTCACCTCCGTCCGCAGCCCCATGGCCGACCAGGCCATCGCCACGGTCCACCTCCTCCTCGGGCTCATCGAGGGCGGCCCCAGGGAACCGGTCGTCATCCCGAACGAACTCGTGGTCCGCGAGTCGACCTGATCACGCGCTCCGGCGCGGCGGCGCGGAAGGGCGGGGCGTCGGTAGAGGTGCGGGCGGCGTCTCCTCCGGGCAGAGTAGGGAAGGCCCTGTTCATGCCGAGGTGGCCGCCATGGTCTCAGGAACCGAGGAGAGAACGAACTGATGCGAGGGACTCTCGCCACGCCGGAGTGATCGATGTTCCGCAGACGGCCGGCCGACAGCAGTGACGAGCTGCTGACCAGACTCGGGTCGCTGACCGCCCGGGCGCGGGAGCTGGCCGAGACGCAGCGCTCCCGCGTCGAGCTCGCCGTGGCCCTGCAGCGCGGCATGCTGCCCCCGGACCTTCCCAGCCCTCCGGGCGTCCGGCTGGCCGTCGGCTACATGCCCGCGAACCACGGGCTCAACGTGGGCGGCGACTGGTACGACGCCTTCACGCTGCCCGACGGGCACATCGGCATGTCCATCGGCGACGTGCAGGGGCACAACATCGAGGCCGCCGCCTTCATGGGACAGGTCCGCGTGGGGCTGCGCGCGCTGGCCTCCGTCACCGGGGACCCGGGAGAGCTGCTCGCCCGCACCAACGACCTGCTGGTCACGCTGGGCGCCGACCTCTTCGCCACCTGCACCTTCCTGCGGCTCGACCCCGCCGCCGGCACCCTGGAGTGCGCCCGTGCCGGTCACATCCCCCACATCTGGGCCACCGCCGACGGCCGCTCCGGCATCGACGACGGCGAGGGCGGGCCACCGCTCGGTGTGTTCAGCGGGGTCGACTACCCCGTCACCCGCCACCGGCTCACCACCGGCGGCGTCTTCGTCCTGCTGACCGACGGGGTGGTGGAGGGGCCCTCGCTCCACCTCGACGACGGCCTGGAGCAGGTGATGCGGCTCGCCGGCATCACCGCCGTCGCCGGGCTGGACGTCGACGCGCTCGCCACCGCCGTCATGAAGCTGGCGAGCACGGTGGGACACGAGGACGACGCCGCCGTCCTGGTCGTCGGCCACGACGGCGGTACCGCCTGGCCGGTGAGGGGCTGAGGAGGAGCGACCGCCGCCCCGGTCGGCCCGCCCCTGAACGGCCCGCCCCCGAACGGGTGACGCCCGGCGCTCGGTGCCGGGAGCGGTACGGGCCGGGGCGCGATCCGGTCCGTACCGGGGTCCGATCCGTACGGGCAGCGGTCCGATCCGGGCCGTACCGGGGCCCGATCCATGCCGGGCCGGGGGTCGATGCGGTACGTGCCGGGGCGCGGTCCCGGCCCGGCCCGTTCCGTACGGTTCGCGCCCGACACGCAGGGGGTTCTTGCCCGGTCGGGGCGGCCCGGCCGGTGTCTGATGGCTGATGTGTTGGTCACTCGGCAGTTCCGGCCCTCGACGGAAGCGGTCCTGGCCTCGCTGGCCGTGGCCGCCTGCTACTACGCGGCCGGACGGCTCGGCCTGCTGGGCCGCCTCGTCGTCGAGGGCGTGGTCGTCACCCCCATCTGGCCGCCCACGGGCGTCGCCGTCGCCGCCCTGCTGCTGCTCGGCGCGCGGGTCTGGCCCGGGATCGCCCTGGGCTGCTTCCTCGTCATCGCCTCCCTCACCACTCCGGGGCTCACCACGGTGATCACCGTGGTGAGCAACACCGCCGCACCGCTGTGCGCCTTCCTGCTGCTGAGACGGGTGGGCTTCCGGCTCGACATGGCCCGGCTGCGGGACGGGCTCTCCCTGGTGTTCCTCGGCGGGTTCGGCGCCATGCTGATCAGCTCGACCGCCGGGGTCGGACTGCACGTGGCGACCGGCTCCCTGGAGAAGAGCGAGTTCTGGCCCGTCTGGCTGGCCTGGTGGGCGGGCGACACGATGGGCGTGCTGCTCGTCGCTCCGCTCCTGCTCGCGTTCGCGGGCGCGGGCGGGCGGTTCCGGACGCGGCGCTGGAAGGAGGCGGTCTGTCTGGGGCTCGCGGCCCTGGTCCTCGTGCCGTCGGCCGTGCACAGCCCGATGAGCCTGCTCTTCCTGGTCTTCCCCCTGCTGATCTGGGCGGCGCTCCGCTTCCAGCTCGCCGGAAGCATGCTGTGCGCGCTCTTCGCGTCCGTGCTCACCACCTTCGAGGCGACCGCCGGGGAGGGCGCGTTCCTCCGCCTGTCGGACGTCGAGATCATGGTGAAGCTCCAGGCGTTCAACGGCTCCGCCGCCCTGACGGCCCTGCTCCTCTCCTCCGTCATCACCGAGCAGCGGGCGACCCGCAGGTCGGTGCGCCGCGCCTGCCAGGAACTGGCGGAGGTCCTGGAGCACCTCGCGGCGGGCGAGCCCTCGCCGAAGCCCCCCGCCGCCGGACACCCGCCCGACCCCACCGGGAGCCGGGCGGCCTCACCCGGCGGGCGCCGGGACCCGTGACCCGCCCCGCCCCGCCCGGAGGGACCGTTCAGCCCTTGAGCGCCTCCGCGATCCGCAGGGCGACGGCGTCGGGTGCGAGGTGGGTGGTGTCGACGACCTCGGCCTCGGCGTGCAGCCAGGTGCGGGCCGCCTCGGCGTAGGGATCGAGGTACTGGAGGCGGAACGGCGAGTCGGGGCCGGTGACAGTGTCGTTCGCGATGCGCGCGCGGAGGGTGTCCCGGTCGGCGTGGAGGACGAAGTGCCGTACCGGGACGGCGTGCCGGGTGAGGCCCTCGCTGATCTCGCGCCAGTACTCCTCGACCAGGACGGTCATGGGGATCACCAGGGTGCCGCCGGTGTAGTCGAGCACGCGGCGGGCGGTCTCGACCACGAGCGGCCGCCACGGCGGCCAGTGCTGGAAGTTGTCCGTCTCGGGCAGCCCCGGCGTGATGTCCATGAGGGTCTCGCCGACCTTCTCGGCGTCGAACACCCGTGAGTCCGGGATCAGCCGCCGCACGAGCGCGGCGGTCGTCGTCTTGCCCGCGCCGTGGGTGCCGTTGAGCCATACGATCATGGGCCCGACGCTAACGGTACGCGGGGCGGTGACGGTATCCCCTCGCGCCGTGCTCCACACACGTTTGCCCGCGAGGAGCGGTGGAAGAGTTGATCCCGACGACCGGTCGGCCGAGTCGCGGCCGGGGCGGCCGGACCTCCTCGACTCCACGATCCGAAGGGGAGCACCTCCGTTGCGCTTCTACGCCCAGACACCCGCACGCCGGAACCGCCAGGTGCTCGTGGACCTGATCGCCGTGGTCCTGATCGCCGCCGCGGTGTGGGCGGCCCTCGCCGTCCGCGGGACGATCATGCTGCTGGCCGAGCCCGGACAGAAGGTGGAGAGTTCCGGTGACAGCCTCGCCAAGGAGCTCGGGGAGGCGGGGGAAGCGGCGTCGGACGTGCCGTTCATCGGCGACGTCCTGCAGAAGCCGCTCCGGTCCGCGGCCGACGCCAGCTCCGGCTTCGCCGACGCGGGCGTGTCGTTCCAGGAGACCGTCGGCCAGGTCGCCGACGTCGTCACGGCGGCCCTCATCGTCATTCCGGTGCTCTTCGTCCTGCTGCTGTGGCTCCCGCCCCGCCTGCTCTGGATCCGGCGCAGCAGCACCCTGCGCCGCCTCGCCGAGGCTCCCGGAGGCGCCGATCTGCTCGCCCTGCGCGCCCTCACCGGCCCTCCCGGCGCACTCACCGCACTGCCGGCCCCGCCGCCCGGCGGATGGGCCGACGCCTGGCGCCGGGGAGACCGGGAGGCCATCGCCGACCTCGGCGCGGTCGCGCTCAAGCACGTCGGGCTCCGTCCCTGAGGGTCCCCCTCGGGGGCTCCTCGGATGGATCGCCGTCGCGGAATCCGTCCGGCGGCAGGGCTTCGACCGCCGGGGTGGGGGCGATACTGATCGTGGTGGGCGCTCCGCCGCCGAACCGGCCCCGGAAACGGGCCGGGTGCCGGCCGGGATCGGCCGGTGGGGAGGCGCGCCTTGTCGACGTCTTCGAGGGGAGCCGTTCATGAGCACGGCGAAGGACCTGTTCATCATCGCCATGGACCCGGGGCCGGAGCGTTCCGTGGGGCAGGGCGACCTGTCGCTCGCGCTCGCGGGGGCCGAGCTGATCGATCTCGTCGGTACGGGGGCCGTCACCGTGGACGGCGACCGCATCGTGCCGGGCGGGCCGCCGGCGCCGGACGACCGGCTGCTGGACGAGGCCGCGGGACGGCTCACCCGGCAGCCACCCTACGAACGGATCGAGGACTGGCTGTGGCGCCGGGGCGAGGACCTCTCGTCCGCGTACCGGGCCGCGCTGGAGGAGGACGGCGAGCTGACGCGGAAGCGGAGCGGTCTGTCGCCCTTCGGCAGGGAACGCGTGGAAGCGGTCGACACGCCGGCCCGCCGCCGGGCGGTCGACCGCCGGGAGGCGGGGGAACCCGTCCTGGCCGCACTCGCCTCGGCCGTGGGAATCGACGACGGGCGGCCCGACGGGGATCCCGGTCTCGACGACGAGGCGGTGACGACCGTGGTGGCGGCCGTCCACGACGCGGTGATGGAGCTGGAGGCCGTGCGCCAGCGGCGGACCATCGAGAACGCGGCCTTCGCCAACGTCTGGCGCGGCCCGTGAGTCGCGGTCGACGGCGGCGGGCTCCCCTCGGTGGACGCCGAACAGCGGCCTCGGCCGGAGGTCCGGACGGCTGACGCGGCCCGGGCCGGCCCGCGGTCAGTCCGCGGTCACCAGAAGCAGGCACAGGACCACGAACGGCACGACGGCCCCGCCGAGCAGTGCCAGGGCCGCCGGGGCCGCCGCCGTCAGCCGTCCGCCTCCCTTGCGCCGGCCCGAGCGGAACACCGCGCGGGCCAGGGCGGGCGGCAGCGCCAGGAGGGCGAGGAGGAGCACCGGCACCAGGAACCGGCTGAACGTGGTGGTCCCGGTGTCGGTGGCCAGGCGCCAGGCCGTGGTGCCGAAGACCACCACCGGGCCGGTCAGCAGGCCGAGCGAGAGGACCGACGCCACGGCGACCGTCAGCCCTTCGGTCAGCCTCTCGCCCCGTGTGCGCTCTCCGCGCGCTTCCACCGTCCGGCCGTGTTCCATGTCCGTTCCCCCTGTGTCGCGGCTCGGCGTCGTCGGCGCCCCGAGACGGCGAAGGCGATGGTCTCACGGCCCGTCGACCCGCCGGAGGGGAGCGTCAGGCCGGGACGCGCAGCCCCGCCAGGAGCCGGTCGAGCGCCTGCTCCGCGGCCCGCGGGTCCCCGCCCCGCGCGATCCAGAGCGCGGCCTCGTTCATCGCGCCCGAGAATAGCCGGGCCAGGGGCTCCACCGGCCGGTCGGCGATCAGCCCGGCCTCGGCGAGCGTCTCCAGGGCCTCCGCGAGGTGCCGGGCGGAGGACTCCTCGTCCATGGTGCGCCACTCGTCCCAGCCCAGCACGGTCGGCGCGTCGACCAGCAGGATCCGCCGCACCGCCGGGTCGGTCCCCGAGGCCAGGAAGGCCCGGCAGCCGGCCCGGAGCTGCTCCCAGAGGTCCTCGTGCCGCTCGGCCTCGGCCGCGACCCGCTCCCCCAGTTCGTCCTGGACCTCGGAGACGACGGCCCGGAAGAGCCCCGCCTTGCTGTCGAAGTGGTGGTAGGCGGCCCCCTTGGTGACGCCGGCGGCCCGCGCCACCTCGGCCAGCACCACGTGGTGGTACCCGTCCGCGGCGAACCGCCGCCTCCCCTCGGCCAGCAGAGCCCGCCGCGTGGCCGCCCGCTGTTCCGCCCGGTTGACCGCCATCGTCCTCACCCTTCCCCTTTCACGTACCCGGGGTATGCTAACGCCACGATTCACATACCCGAGGTATGCGAAAAGGAAACGGAGGGCTTCGGCCATGACGAACGAACTCACCACCCCCGCCCCCACGGGCGGACTCGGCGGCTTCTACCCGGTGCTCGCCACCCGGGACGTGGCGGCCTCCCGCGACTTCTACACCCGTCACTTCGGGTTCGAGGTGACCTTCGAGGCGGACTGGTACGTCAGCCTGCGCCGTCCCGACGCCCCGCAGTACGAGCTGGCCCTCCTCGACCACGCCCACCCGACCGTTCCCGAGGGCCACCGGGCGGCGCTGCGGGGCGGTCTGCTGCTGAACTTCGAGGTGGACGACGTGGACGCCGAGCACCGGCGGCTCGTGGCGGAGGCCGGTCTGCCCGAGGTGCTGCCCCTGCGCACCGAGGAGTTCGGGCAGCGGCACTTCATCGTCGCGGCCCCCGACGGCGTGCTGGTCGACGTCATCACCGTCGTCCCGCCCGGCGAGGAGTACGCCGCCCTGTACACCGGCGCCTGACGATCCGGGACGGGACGCGACGGCACCGCCCGTCCCCCTCAGCCCAGCCGTACGACCGCCTTGTGGGTGGCCGCGAGGGTGCCGGGGGCGACGCGGAGCCGGAGCGCGGCGCCGGTGCCGAGGACCTGGACCGCCGGGTCGTGGGAGAGGACGGCGGAGACGGGCCGGTTCCACGTCAGGTCGATCGCCGCGCCGTCCCGGAGCGGGCCGGAGACGCAGACCGTGGCCGTGGTGCCGGACTCGCGGATCAGGACCGACGCGGGGGCGCCGGTCGTGACCTCGCCGACCGTGCCGGCGAACCAGAGGTTGACGCCGGTGAGACCGAGGGAGGGGACGCGTACGCCCTGGTGGTCGTCGGTGTTGGCGAGGACGGTGAGCCAGCCCCGGTCGGCCGCGCGGGCCTCCGTACGCTCCCGGCTCGCGCCCGGCATGAGGACGTACGCGTACGCCGCCAGGGTCGGATCGGTGCCGTGGTCGAACCAGAGCGTCAGGTACCGGCGCGTGACCGGGTCGGTGACGGCGCCCAGGTTGATCTCCGACCACCTGCCCGTGCGCGCCTGGCGCAGGGCCTTCAGGGAGGAGGGCGCACCGCCCGGGAAGACGTAGCCGGCGTGCCCCGCGAGGTGCGCCCAGCGGGCTCCGGTCAGCGTGGCGCTCCAGCCGGGCGCCGTGGGCTGGGCGGCCCCGTCGACGGTGAGGACGTGGACGCCGTTCTCACCGAGGTTGCGGTTCTCCACGGTCGACTCGACGCCGGTGCCGTCCCGTCCGTGGATCCCGGCGCCCAGGCAGACGATCGCGTCGTCGAGGAAGAACCAGGACTTCTTGGCGAGGAGCGTCGAGGAGAGCCCCTTCAGGTACTGTCCGACGGCCGCGTACGTGCCGTCCGTCGTTCCGCCGACCCATCGGACGTCGGGCCGCGCGGCGCCCCAGGCGCCGCCCGCGCCGTCGGCGAGCGGCTTGCGCGAGGCGGTGGTGCCGGGCAGCCGGTAGGGGTCGACGGTGGGCCAGAAGTCGTCGCTGTACTGCCCGTTGGCGAAGGTGTCGCCCCACCAGTAGAGCATGCCCGAACCGCTGTGCCAGGCGCGCAGGTTCTCGCCGTTGCCGTTCTCGTAGTACGTGATGCGCTTCGAGGCCATGGAGAGCGAGGCCGCCCAGCCCGGCCTCCGGTGCACGGCCCGGTCCATGCCGGGGAAGAGCCGGTGCCCGGCCGGTTCGGGACTCGGCGCGGCCGGGCCGTCGTCGATCCCCTTGAGGCGGGCGAGCGCGGCGACGCCGAGGGCGGGGCTCGTCAGGAGCGGGCTGTAGTAGTCCCGGGCGATCCAGCCCTTGACCATGCCCTCCCAGCGGGTCTTCTCGGCCGCCGACGCGCTCTGCGCGAGCAGCGCGACGCAGGCGATGATCCCGTGGCCGCGCAGGTGGTCGTCCTGCCGGACGGCCCGGGTGTCGGTCTTCTGCACTCCCCGGCTGACCGCCCGGCCCGAGACCGCGTCCATGGCGAGGCCGTTGAAGAGGAAGGGCGCGTACGCCTTCTCCACCGAGTCGAGCACCACCTGCCGGCCGCCGTCGGTGACCTCCCAGGCGGAGCCCTTGAGCAGGGCGAAGAGGTGGGAGAGCCCGCCGAGCATGACGGCTCCGTACGAACCGGCGTAGGGGACGTAGGTGTGCTGGACGAAGCTGCCGTCGGCGTACAGGCCGTCGCCGGAGGTGACGTACGGGAAGACGGGCGAGAGCGCGTCACGGGCCAGGGCGAGCTTCGCCGGGGACTTCCCGAGGACGCCGCGCAGCGCGAGCACCCGGCAGAGGTCGACGCGGTTGGCGCCGGTGGAGGTACCGGTGTAGCTCGCGACCGCGCCGTCGGGGACGAAGTGGTCGACGGCGGCGCAGTGTTCGGCGACGCGGGCGGCGCCGAGGTGGTCGTACAGCAGGACGTCGATGTCGAGCAGCGCCTGCGGGAAGCCGATCTGCCAGCTGTACCAGTTGCCGTACCGGACCCGGCCCGCGTGGTACGCCTGGTCGTGGAGGTGGTCGAGCCCGGCCAGGATCGCGTCGCGCAGCCCCGCGTCGCCGGTGAGGCCGGTACCGGGCTGCGCGTACGCCTCGGCGAGGGTGCGCAGCCTCGTGCAACTGGTCTGGAGGTTCCCGGAGTACGTGTACGACTCGGGGTCCGTGTCCGGGTCGGGGTCGGCGTAGGGGAGGTCCGGCCAGAGGGAGCCGTCCGCCGGCGCCATGGCGGCCCGCAGGTCGCGCGCGGTGGCGCCGAGCGCGGCCAGCTTGGCGGCGAAGGGCTGGGCACCCGGGTCGAATCCGCTGCCGAGGAGCAGGCCGCGCCAGGTCAGCCGGAGGGCGTCGTAGGCGTCGGCGGCGTGCGCGGGGGACGGCACGGCGAGCGGGAGGGCGAGGGCGGCGGCACCGAGCGCGGTGGTGCCGAGGGCCGCGCGCAGCAGGCCGCGCCGGGAGAGCGGGGAGGCGGGGTCGGGGTCGGACGCGGAGAAGGGTTCGGGCGATGAGGACATGGCGGGGCAGACCTCTCGGGAGCACGGGGGAAGGAAGCCCGGGCGGGCACCCGGCGGTGGCCCGGTGGCCGACAGCATGCCCGGGATAGAAAGCGATTTCTACCCCTGGGTGAGGGAGGAGTTCCGCCCTGCCGGAACCCACTCCTCCCCGGCGGCCGGGTGTGCGACAGTGCCGTCATGCTGATCGTGAGGACCGGTCCGCCCGCGGCGGGGAAGAACTCGGCCGCCGGAGGGCTCGGGCGGGCGCCGGTCGGCCGCCGCCGCTCGGGCGGTGTCCGTTGAACGGCGGAGGACGGCACACGGTGCCGGTGGACGTGCATCTGGTCGCCGTCCGCGACGGGGAGGAAGGTCCCGAGGTGCTGCTGTCGAGGCGGGCCGGGGCCGTCTACGCGGCGGGGTACTGGCATTTCCCCTCCGGTCACGTCGACGGGGCCGGTGAGGACGTCGTCACCGCGCTCGTCCGCGAGACGCGGGAGGAGACGGGCCTCGTCGTGGATCCGGCCGACGTGCGCGCCGCGGTCACCGTGCACCACCGTTCGCCGTCCGGCGGCGCGCGGGTCGGGTTCTTCTTCGAGGTCCGCCGCTGGCGCGGGACGCCGGAGGTCATAGAGCCCGAAGTGTGCGACGGCATGGGGTGGTTCCCGCTCGGCGCGCCGCCGGAGCCGATGGTCGCCTACTGCCGCGCCGGGCTGGACGCGTACCGGTCCGGTGGCGGAGTCGCGCTGCACTTCCAGGAGCCGGGCGACCCGATCGCCCACACCCCCGACACCGACCGGCTCCACCTTGTGCCCGCTACGGAGTCCTTCGGGTCCCGGACCGGGTGGGAGGTGCGTCAGCGGGCGGCCGGATCGCCGGCCGGACGGACTCGTCGAGGCCCGTAGCCCGCGGCGAGGCGGCTCGGGGCCGTACAGGATCGGACGTCGCCCCGGACGAGCGCGTGCAGGTGCTCGATCCTCCGGCGCGCGTCCTCGGGCGTCTCCACCGGCAGCCGGTTCCAGTGGCGGATTGCGGGGTCCCGGTCGGCGGCCACCAGGGCGTCGGCGTCGGAGACGCGCCAGGGGCGCGGTTCCGGGCCGCCGGGAAGAGCGAGCACCGGTTGTCCGACGCGGCCGCCCGGCCTGCGGGAACGACCGCCGGTACGGGTGAGCCCGAGATCATCACGGCATCCCGCCACAGCCTTCGGGCCGCCGGGAGTGATGCGTTCCAGGCGGGTCGGGGAGCGGGCCGCGGCGCCCCCGGCGTCGCGTGGTTCTGGAGGCCGTCCCAGTGCTCGCGATGTGGCCTCGTGCGTGAAACTCGGCGATTGTTGCGCGATCCTGCTTACAACGGGCCCTCATTGAACACCTATTGACACGCACCTGATCGCCCCGTCAGAGTCGTCACGCGTCCGCTGCCGTATGTCTTGAGGAGCGTCGAACCCATGTCAGAACTCCCCGCAGTCTCACGCCGCCTGCTCCTGGGAGGCGCCCTGGCCACCACCGGAGCGCTCGCGGCCGGGGTGGGATCCGCCCCCGACGCGACCGCGGCGGCGGTGGCGGCGCCCTCGCCGCGCCGCAGGCCGGGCCAGAAGTCCATGGTCGACGTGGCCTACGACGTCCACCGGACGGTGCGCGTCGGCGTGATCGGACTGGGCAACCGCGGCGCCGGCATGACCACGGGCTGGTCCGTCGTCCCCGGCTGCACGGTCACCGCCGTCTGCGACGTGCGCGCCGACCGCGCCAAGCGGGTCGCCGACGGCCTCGCCGCCGCCGGGAAGCCGCGCCCCGCCGAGTACGGCGGCTCGGCCGACTCGTACACGCAGATGCTGCGGCGCGACGAGATCGACCTCGTCTACATCGCCACGCCCTGGGAGTTCCACTACGCCCAGGGCAAGGCCGCGCTCCTCGCCGGCAAGCACGTCGTCGTCGAGCTGCCCATCGCCACGGAGCTCGACGAGCTGTGGGACCTTGTCGACACCTCCGAGCGCACCCGCAGGCACCTCATGCTCTCGGAGAACTGCAGCTACGGCCGCAACGAGCTGGCCATGCTGAAGATGGCGCACGAAGGCCTGTTCGGCGACATCACCAACGGGCACGGCGGCTACCTGCACGACCTGCGCGAGCTGCTCTTCTCCGACACGTACTACACCGACGCGTGGCGGCGGCGGTGGCACACCCGCAGCACCGCCTCCTTCTACGCCATGCACGGCCTCGCGCCGATCGCCGCCGCCATGGACATCAACCGGGGCGACCGCCTGACCACGCTGCGCGCCACGGCGACCGAGCCGAAGGGCCTGGCCGACTACCGGGAGCGGTTCGTGCCCAGGAACCACCCCTCGTGGAAGGAGACGTACGTCAACGGCGACCTGGTCACCTGTCTGATCGAGACGGCCAAGGGCCGGATCATCCGCGCCGAGCACGACGTGAGCTCCCCGCGGCCCTACAGCCGGATCAACTCCCTCGCGGGCAGCCGGGGGATCTTCGAGGACTACGCGGGCGTGCTGTCGGCCGGGGGCGGCCGCGTCTACGTGGAGCCGGACCACAGCGGGCACTCCTGGCGGGACTTCGGCTCCTACCGCAAGGAGTTCGACCACTGGCTGTGGAAGAAGATCGGCGACGACGCGGCGAACAACGGCGGTCACGGCGGCATGGACTACGTCCTGCAGTGGCGGACGGTGCAGCTCATGCGGGCGGGCCTCGTGCCCGACATCGACGTCTACGACTCGGCGGCCTGGTGCGCCCCCGTCCCCCTGAGTGTCATGTCCCTGGCGGCCAAGGGACGTCCCGTGCAGATACCGGACTTCACCCGGGGCGCCTGGGTCAACCTCCGCACGGGCCTCGACTCGCGCGCCACCGAGATGCCCCCCGTCGTCTGAGACCGCCTCCGTCCCCACCTCCGTCCCTGCCGTGAAGGAGCAGCACGTGAGACCAGCAGGACTGATCCGATCGCTCGGGGCCGTCGTCGCGGCGGGCGCGCTCGCGCTCCTCCCGGCCACGGCTTCGGCCGCGCCCCCGTCCGCGACCTCAACCTCAACCTCAACCTCAGCCACAGCCACAGCGGTGGCGATCTCCCCCGTCGACCTGGACGGTCCCGCCATCTCGACGGTGAAGGTGACCGTCACCAATCCGGGACCGGAGCGGATGCGCTCGCTGAAGGTCTCCTTCGGAGGGCCGGTCGGCTGGGCCGTGCAGCCCTCGGTCCTCCAGGTGGACGGCTCCCTGGCCAAGGGCGCCTCCACCGAGGCCACCTTCCGGATCCAGGTGCCGGAGCGGCGCCCCGGCTTCACCGTCCGCACGTTCACCGCGACCGCGACCTACCGGGGCGGCGACGGGGCCGGGTCCGCCACCAGTACCAGGACGCAGCACAGCGGCACTCCCCTGGCGAACCTGGCCGCCGCGTACAACAACGTGGGGGTGACCGACGAGGGCAATACGAAGCCCGGGAACTACGACGGCGAGGGCAACAGCTTCTCCGCGCAGAAGCTCGCCGACGCCGGGCTGCGTCCCGGCGGGACCGTCAGCGCCCTGGGCGCCGCACTGCGCTGGCCGGACGTGCCGAGGGGGACCCCGGACAACGTCTCCGCCGCGGGTCAGGCCATCGCTCTGAGCGGTACGGGCAGCAGGCTCGTCCTCCTCGGGTCGGGCGTCACGAGCGGGGCCTCGGGCACCGCGACCGTGTACTACGCGGACGGAACGAGCAGCAGCGGCTCGTTCGGCTTCCCGAACTGGTCGTTCGATCCGGCGAACGCCCACGGGGCGACCCTGGTGGCGTCGAGCGACGGGCGCAATCGGCCCACCGGATACGGCAACGCGGGCATCGCGTACCGCGTGTTCGCCCACTCGATCCCGCTCGACCCCGCCAAGCGGGTGGAGTTCGTGGTGCTGCCGGGCAACGGCAACATCCACCTCTTCGACCTGGCCGTCGCGCCCTGATCCCAGCCGCCGCTCCCGCCCCGGACGTGCCCGGCGCCCGGGGCGGGAGCGGCGGCGGTGACGGAAGAGAGGAGAGGTGAGGAGGGGGACGGCGGTTCATTAGGGTGAGCCCCATGCCTGCCACGTTGAGTTCAACGAAGACCGCCGCCGCACTGCGCACGGCAGCACGCGTCTCCGCCGAGTCGCTGCTGGTCCTGCTGATGGCCGCGGTGTCCCTGTGGATCCTGGGCCGCATGTGGTCGGTCGTCTGGCCGCTCATAGTGGCCCTGTTCCTCACCACCATGACCTGGCCCTTCGCCCGCTTCCTGCGGAGGCGCGGATGGCCCCCCGCCCTGGCCGCGGCCGTGGTCACCGTCCTCTTCCTCGTGGCCGTCGCGGGCATCGTCGCCCTGATCGCGGTGCCGGTCGCCTCGCAGTCCGGGGAGCTGGCGGACGGGGTGGTCGAGGGCATCCAGAAACTGCGCGAGTGGGCCGCCGGGCCGCCGCTCAACATCGGGGACGACCAGATCTCCAGCGCCTTCGACGCGGCGGTCGCGCGGGTCCAGGACAGCGTCGGCAGCATGGTCACCACCGTCGTCACGGGCGTGAGCACGGTGTTCAACGGCCTGGTCACCGCCGTCCTGGCGCTCTTCCTGATGTTCTTCTTCCTCAAGGACGGCCCGCGCTTCCTGCCCTGGCTGACCCGTCAGCTTCCCGGCCGTCTGGCCACCGACGTCCCCGTCGTGGCGGAGCGCGGCTGGGAGACCCTGGGCGCGTTCGTGCGCTCGCAGGCGTTCGTCGGCCTGCTCGACGCCGTGTTCATCGGCCTGGGCCTGTGGTTCCTCGACGTGCCCCTGGTGCTCCCCCTGGCCGTGCTGACCTTCGTCTCCGCGTTCGTGCCGATCGTGGGAGCCCTGTTCGCGGGTCTGGTCGCGGTCCTCATCGCGCTGGTGTCGAACGGTCTGACGGACGCGCTGCTCGTGCTCGCGATCATCGTCGTGGTGCAGCAGCTGGAGGGCAACGTGTTCCAGCCCATGATCCAGAGCCGCGGCCTCGGCCTGCACGCGGCGGTCGTCCTCCTCGCGGTGACGCTGGGCGGCAGCCTGGCCGGCATCGTGGGCAGCCTCCTCGCGGTGCCCGCGGCCGCGCTGGTCTCGGTGGCCTGGAACTACCTCCGCGAGCAGCTCGCCGTTCCCTCGGCGGAGCCGGAGTCCGACGGACCGGACGCCGGCGAACCGCACACCGCCGCCGTACCGTCGTAGGACCCGCCCCCGCCGGCCCTCCGGGCCGTGCGGGGGTGCGGGCGGGACCGGCCGGAGTCGAACCGGCGTCCTCGCGGTGTTGGAGACCGCGCGCGTCGACCTCTGCGCTACGGCCCCGCCCGGCGGCGATCCTACGGCTCCGGCGGCTCGCGGCCGGCACCGCTCCCGGCCGAAAGGCGCCTACGGTGGCTCGAAACGCCTCCCGTTGTCACCCGTAAGTTGAACCGATGGGCCGATCACCGGACCGCCCGCCGGATCCGGTACCACAATGCGCACATGGACGAACACGCGAAGCGACGTCTGGACGAAATGCGTGCGGGGTTGGTGCGGGAGGGCGATCCCGTCGCCTGGGTGACCGAGACCGACGCCGCCGAGGCAGCCGTGCGGTATCCGGGGCTCGCCGTGCGCGGCTCGCTGTTCGGGGTGGCGGCACGGGAGGCCGGCGCGGACTCCCCGTGGCGGGTGGTGATGCCACTGCTGGACGGGATGCCGCAACAGACCCGGGACGGCCTGCAGTCGAAGTTCTTCTTCCGGGCCAAGGACGACACCGACGACCCGGAGGTGCGGCGCGAACTCCTCGCCGCCGTACGCGTCCTCGAACGGAAGCCGGTCGACGAACTGGTCGTGCTGGGGACGACGTACCGGATCGTGCGCGGCGACGAGGTGGCGCGCACCGGCCCCGACGGCCTGGAGCCGCCGCGCCCCACCGATCCGGAGCCGGTGTTCCGGATCTGGGAGCGGCAGACCGGCGCCGGCCGCTGCCTCGACACCGGCACCGTGCTCGACCCGGAGAAGACGAACGGGCTCATGGCCGAGGCCCTGCGGCTCGGGCTGCGGGAGTTCCACTACGTCGGCAAGCGCTACCCCGCCGCCGTCCGGGCCGACTCCCGGAAGGCGGTCACCACCCATCCGGACATCGCCATGCTGCCCGTCGGCTTCGGCGTCGTGGAACGGGCCGGCGACGTCTGGGAGCCGCAGGGCTCCCTGGCGCCGACCCCGCACGAGGCCCGGCGGGGCCTGTACGACTGCCTCACCGATCTGTGGGCCCGCCTGTACGCGTGGGACGACGAGCAGCGGGAGCGGTACCGGCGGGCCGGCGAGCTGTTCCGGGCCGCCGAACGCTCCGACGAAGTACGGGTGGACGGGAGGGAGTTCCGGATCTGCCGCGTCGAACGGATGGTCCGGTTCGGTCCCGACGGCCCCGAGGGGCCGCGCCCCTCGGACGTCGACGAGTACGGGCCGACGAAGATGCACCCGCGCATGGACGAGGACGGCACCCTGCACTACGACGAGGACGAGTAGGCGCGGGAGAGCGGGCTCATCCGCACGCGGACGGAGGGCCGTTCCGTCCGCGTGCGGATACGGCCAATCGGAGGGGCGTCCTCCGTCCACGGGTGCGCCCCTCCCCCGAAAACACCCCGGACCTGCGCCGGAGAGCGATCCGGAGGGACCGGCGGGCGCCGCCGTCGCACAAGCATCGTCCGGCCGTCACGGAGCGGTCACATCGCCGTCGTCGTCCCATCGAACCCGGCGACTCCTGAACGGCCGGAAACCACACGCCTTTCCGCGCACCGCTTTTGATCACGTCTCCCCCGGCTCACATACTGCGCTGGCCAGCGGCGGGCGGCCTCCCGCCCCCCGGCTGGACACGACCTGAGACACCCCGTTCCGAGCTCCTGGGGGAGACTTGCGCGCACATGTGAAGAGAGCAGGCGCCTTCACCGTCGCAGCGGCCACAACGATGGCCCTGACCACGGGCACGACCGGCCCCGCGACGGCGGTCGCCGCGCACACGGCGGCCGCACCCGACATCACCCGCGTCGGCGGCGACCGGCGGATACCGCTCGTCACGGGCGACCGCGTGGTGGTGGCCGCCGACGGCCGGATGGTGGGCTTCGAGTCCGCCGAGGGCCGCGAGCACATACCCGTGCAGATACGGCGCACCGGGGACCACACCCTGGTGGTGCCCGCCGACGCACAGGGCCTGATCGCCACGGGCAGGCTGGACCAGCGGCTCTTCGACCTCGACGTGCTCACCGACCCGCGGTTGCGTGAGAGCCACGGCGACGGGCTCAAACTGATCGTGCGGTACGAGGGGGGCGCGGGCGCCGCGCGGACCGAGGTGCGCGCGGCCGGCGGCACCGAGTTGCGGCGCACGTTCCCGACCCTCGGCGCCGACGCCGTACGGGCCTCGCGGGAGGACCTGGCCGAGGTGTGGGAGGCGCTGACCGACCGGCGGGGGAACGGCGTGCGCGCCACCGCCTCCGGCATCGACAAGGTGTGGCTGGACGGGGTGCGCGGCGCGCGCCTGGACCGCAGCGTCCGGCAGATCGGCGCCGACAGGGCGTGGGAGTCCGGGTACGACGGAACGGGCGTCAGGATCGCCGTCCTGGACACCGGCGTCGACAGGACGCACGACGACCTGCGGACCCGGGTCGTGGGCGAGAAGAACTTCTCCTCCTCCCCCGACGCCGTGGACCGCGTCGGGCACGGCACGCACGTCGCGTCGATCGCCGCCGGCACCGGCACCAAGTCGGGCGGCCGGTACAAGGGCGTGGCCCCCGGCGCCGAGCTGATCAGCGGGAAGGTCCTCGACGACGACGGCTACGGGGACGACTCCGCCGTCATCGCGGGCATGGAGTGGGCCGCCGCCGAGGGCGCGGACGTGGTCAACCTCAGCCTGGGCAGCACCGACAGCCCCGGCGTCGACCCGCTGGAGGAGACGATCGACAGGCTGTCCGCCGAGAAGGGCGTCCTGTTCGCCGTCGCGGCGGGCAACGAGGGCGAGAGCGGCGGGTCGACGGTCGGCTCGCCGGGCAGCGCGGACGCCGCCCTGACCGTCGGCGCGGTCGACGGGGACGACCGTCTCGCACCCTTCTCCAGCACCGGCCCGCGCGTCGGCGACGGCGCCGTCAAGCCGGATCTGACCGCGCCCGGCGTGGCGATCACCGCGGCCGCCGCCCCCGGCAGCGCCCTCGACACCCGGCCCGGCACTCCGCACCCCGCGCCGGGGTACCTGCAGATCGACGGCACCTCCATGGCGACCCCGCATGTCGCGGGCGCGGCCGCGATCCTGAAGCAGCGGCACCCCGACTGGAAGGCCGCCGAACTCAAGGGCGCGCTGACCGCGTCCGCGAAGGGCGGCGACCTCACCGTCTTCCAGCAGGGCGCGGGCCGCGTCCAGGTCGACAGGGCGCTGGCGCAGAGCGTCGTCGCCGGACCGGTCTCGCTGAACTTCGGCACGGCCCGGTGGCCGCACACCGACGACCTGCCCCTCACCAGGAAGGTCGTCTACCGCAACCTCGGGACCGAGGACGTCACCCTCGACCTGGCGGTGTCGGCCCTGGACCCGGCGGGCAGGCAGGCCCCGGCCGGGTTCTTCTCGCTCGGCTCCCCGAAGGTGACCGTGCCCGCCGGCGGCACGGCCGGGGTCGACCTCGTCGCCGACACCCGGATCGGTGACGCCGACGGCGCCTACTCCGGTTACGTCACGGCCACCGCCGAGGGTCAGTCCGTCCGTACGGCCGCGGTGGCCGTACGGGAGGCGGAGTCCTACGACCTCACGTTCCGGGCCGTCGGCCGCGACGGCGCCGACGCCCGGAACTTCGCCACCACCCTGTTCGGCGTCGCCGGGCCCGCCGCGGGTTTCCAGGCCTTCGTCAACGACGAGCCGGGCAGCCACACGATCCGCGTGCCCAAGGGCTCGTACACGTTCAACACGGCCGTATACCAGGACCCTTCGGACTTCACCAAGGGCACCGACTGGATCGTGCGGCCGAAGCTGGACGTCACCGGTGACACCGCGCTCGTCGCCGACGCGCGCACCACGAAGCCGGTGTCCCTCACCGTGCCGGGCATCGACGAGGCGGACTACGCGGGGACGTACTACGAGCGCGCCACCGAGATCGGCCGCGTCGGCAACGGCTGGGTCCTCAGGGGCTTCACCGGCTTCCGCACGGCCCACACGGGCCCGGCCGTCACCGACGGCTCCCTCCTGCAGACCTGGGACGCGCACTTCGTCAAGGACGCGGCCACCCAGTACGCAGTGGCCTTCGGCGGCGGGACGGACAGGGTCGCGACCGGCTACGCCAAGCACGTGAGGGCGAACGAGCTGGCCACGCTGAAGGTCGGCCTCGGCGCCTCCGCCCCCGGGAAGTCCGCCTTCGCCTCCCCGTACGCCCGCATTCCCGGGGCGCCGGAGGGCAACGGGTTCTCCGTGCCGCAGGCGGCGCCGGGCACGCGCACCTTCCACGTCTCCACCGGCGACGGGGTCACGTGGCTCACCAGGTTCAACCAGCTCGGCGCGCCCGACGAGTGGGGCTATCCGGCCCTCGACGGCGCCTACGAGATGGTCCGGCCGAAGCGCTACGAGGCCGGTGGGACGTACCGGGAAACGTTCAACACGGGCGTCCTCGGCCCGCTCCTGGGCGAGGACACGGGTGTCTTCCGCACCTCTCCCGACCCGGTCACGGGCGAGCAGCGGATCGTCGGCGCCCTGCCGCTGCTCGCCGACGGCGCGGGGCACGCGGGGAGCACGGAGTACACCTCGGCCACGTCGGCGCTGTACCGCGACGGCGTCGAAATCGGCAGGAACGAGGATCCGCTGAGCGGCTCGGAGCCGTTCACGGTCGACGCCGCCGACGCCGAGTACCGGCTGACGGCCTCCGTGGAGCGCCCGGCGGAGATCGCCGCGGCCTCCACCCGGGTCGAGGTCGGCTTCACGTTCCGCTCGCGGCAGGTCGCGGCCACCACCGCCCTGCCGGTGTCCACGGTCCGCTTCGCGCCCCCGGTCGACCTCGCCTCGCGGCTTCCCGCGGGCGCCCCGGTCTCGGTCCCAGTGACCGTGCAGGGCGCGGCGGCCGGCGGGAACCTCAAGTCGCTCGCCGTGTCGGTGAGTTACGACGGCGGGAAGACCTGGAGGGCCGTGGAGGTCCGGAACGGCCGGATCTCCGTGAAGAGCCCGGCGAAGGGCAGGGGCGTCTCCCTCTCCGCCGAGGTCGTGGACAGGCGGGGCAATACGTCGACCCTGACGATCCGCGACGCGTGGCACGGCGGGTGACGCCGGCCGCGTGACCGTTCCCTACCCCGGCCCGGTGCCGCCGTCCGAAGCGGCGGCACCGGGCCGGGGCGCGTCCGGCGCCTCCTCCGCCGCCACCACGACCTGGTGCTCGTCCTCGTAGAGGATCCTGCCGGGGTTCCAGGACTCCAGGCGGCGGCACTCGACGCCGTGGGCGGCGAGGAGTTCCAGGTAGCCGTCCACGCGCTCGATCAGGTGCCGGGCGGACGTCTTGAACCAGGCGACGGCGCCCGGATGCACCCGGGGGTCGTACACGGAGGGGTCCACACGGGTCGGATTGGTGTAGTGGGCGTCGTACCAGTCGTTGCCGGCCCTCCAGAACCGGTGCTGCTCCTCGGTCAGCCGGCCCTGCGCCGCCAGTTCGTTGGCGAGCACGAAGACACCGGGGAAGTGTCCTCGCGGATGCCTCACCACTCCCTGGAACCGGACGAACGGGGCTTGCCGCTCCACGGCGTTCCTCCTTCGCGTCGCCTGCGCGCGCCGGTCCGTCAGCGGGGCGTGACGCAGGAGCCCGGCCTTCCGGGCGAGCCGGTCACGTACTCGGGGTACAGCAGGTAGTCGCCGGGGCCGCAGGACGCCTCGTCCAACACCAGGTACTCGGCCAGCGGGGACCCGCAGTCCACCTTCTGCAACCGCTGTTCGGGCCAGTCGGCCTCGTTGCGTACGCAATCGCCCACCGACAGCGCGACGGGGCCGCCGCCGCTCGTGAGCAGCCCCACGAGCAGCAGGGCGGGGACCGCCAGGGCGAGCAGGGCGATCGGGGTGAGGATCAGCATCGCGGGGGCCCTGCGCAGGACGCGTCGGCCGGGGTGGAGCGGGGGCCGCACGGCGCCGTACGGCTCGGGCAGCCGGCGCAGGGCGGCCCGGGCGCCGAAGGCGTTCCCCAGGACCACGAAGGGCGTGACGAAGAAGGAGAAGAGGCCCCACCAGCCGGTCAGCAGGGTGTCGGAGGTCATCTGCCGGTAGACGGCGAGTCCGCACGTGCGGCAGAGGACGCCGCGCCGCGTGACCGTGCGCATGATGACGATCATGCCCTGGTGGGCGCGGACGGTCACGGGGATCGCGGGGTGCGCTCCGCAGACCTCGCAGCCGGCCGCCACCGGGTGTCCGGGCCCGTACTGCTGCTGGTGCGGGTACGGGTACGGCTGTGGAGGCGGGTACTGCTGCGGATGGTGCGGCGGGTGCGGTTGCGCCTGCGGATGCGGAAACGTCATGGAGCCGGCTCCCCCTTCGTCGTCGACCAGCACCCTAACCGCAACCTCGCCATGCCCATGTCGGCGCTCCCCTCCGCCGGGGACGATCCGTCAGGAGCCCTTGAATGTTCAGGCTTTGAACACAAAGAGGATGCCGCGAGGGAGGCACGGCCGGAGCACTCCGTGTTTCGGTCGTTGTCGGTGTTAACTCTTGACGACGTGACGGGCTGACGGTTGACTCGCCCGCACCGCGCTGAGAGCGCTTCCAGAGCGGTTCTGACAGCGATGTCGTCCCTCGACGCGGAGGCCCCGATGCGTGCCACGATCGCCGACTTCCCACGTGAGGAGGGACGGCGGCACCGCCGTCCCCCGGGCCCCGGGCGCCGGGGCCGAGACGGGCTCCACGGTCCCGTACCGCGTTCGTGAAGTGACCGAAGGACCTTGCCCGGCCCACCTCCTCCGTGCCGCCGCACCCGTACCGCTCCGCACCACCGCACCCCGTACTGAAGGAGCCGCAATGCCACGCACCAGACACCAGAGCCGCTTCGGGAACCGCGTCCGGGGCAGAACCGCGACCGCGGTGGTCGCCGCCGGCGCCGTGCTCGGCGGGCTGCTCGCCGGTGCGCTGCCGAGCGCCGCCGCCGACGAGCCCGTGCCGGTGGCCGTCGACCGGTTCGAGGGCGAGGTCCCCTTCGGCAATCCTCCGGCGGAGGGCATCTTCACCTGGGGCAGCGACGCCGACGACCACCCGGCGCTGCGGCTCGCCGAGCGCGCCGACGCGCCCGAGGGCTCCAAGGTCCTGGAGGGCACGTTCGACATCAGCGGCTGGGGCGGGTTCACCCATGACTTCGCCTTCGACCGGCCGGCCCACGACTGGACCGCCTTCAAGGGCATCCGCTTCTGGTGGTACGGCCAGAACACCGCGCCGCTGCCGCCCGGTTCGGGCAAGCGGATCAACTTCGAGCTCAAGGACGGTGGCGCCAACGGCGAGGCGTCCGAGCTGTGGACCACGTCCTTCACCGACGACTGGGAGGGCTGGCACCTCGTCGAGATCCCGTTCTCCGAGTTCCAGTACCGGGCCGACTACCAGCCCGTCGGCGGCATCGACCAGGTCCTCGGGCTCAACGAGATGTGGGGCTACGCCCTGACCCTGCCGCCCGGCTCGCCCGGCGAGTTCGCCCTGGACGGGGTGGAGCTGTACGGCAGGGCGGAGCCCGCGCTGAACACCAAGGTGATCACCGACGCCGCCGTGTACCCGGTGACCGAGGGCGGCAGCGCGCGGGTGAAGGTGACGGTGGCCACCACCGGTTCGGGCCCCATCGGCGAGCCCGTCACCGTCGCGTACACGACCGGGAAGGGGACCGCCGAGGCGGGCAAGGACTACGCGCCGGTCAGCGGCACCCTGACCTTCCCGGCCGGGACTCCGTCCGGCACCTCGCACGTCGTCACCGTGGCGACCGAGAAGGACGGTTCGGCCGAGGAGGCCGAGACGATCCCGCTCACGCTCGACGTGACCGGCGCCAAGGCGCCCGCCGAGACGCCGCAGGTCGTCGTGGACGCGCACGGCCTCCCCTACCTCGACAAGCGGCTGCCGGTGAAGAAGCGGGTCGCGGACCTCCTCGGGCGGATGACGCTGGAGGAGAAGGTCGGGCAGATGACGCAGGCCGAGCGCAACGCGCTGCGGTCGCAGGGCGACATCGCCTCCTACCGGCTCGGCTCGCTGCTCTCCGGCGGCGGCTCGGTGCCGACGCCCAACACGCCCGAGGCGTGGGCGAAGATGATCGACGCCTATCAGCTCCGGGCGCGGGCCACCCGCTTCCAGGTGCCGCTGATCTACGGCGTGGACGCGGTGCACGGGCACAACAACGTCATCGGCGCGACGATCATGCCGCACAACATCGGCATCGGCGCCGGACGCGACCCGAAGGTCGCCGAGCGGACCGGGGCGGTCACCGCCAAGGAGGTCCGGGCCACCGGCATCCCGTGGGACTTCGCGCCCTGCGTGTGCGTCACCCGGGACGAGCGCTGGGGCCGTTCGTACGAGGCGTTCGGCGAGGACCCGGCCCTGGTGAAGGCCATGGAGACGGTCATCGACGGCATGCAGGGCGCGAGCAGCGGCGCGGACCTGCACCGCAACGACAAGGTGCTGACCAGCGCCAAGCACTTCGTCGGCGACGGCGGCACGGAGTTCGGGTCGTCGACGACGGGTTCGTACACGATCGACCAGGGCGTCACCAGGGTGACCCGGCAGGAGCTGGAGGCGGTGCACCTGGCGCCGTTCGCCGAGGCGGTGAAGCGCGGGGCGGGCACGGTGATGCCCTCGTACTCCTCGCTCGACATCGTCGGGGACGACAAGGGCCCGGTGAAGATGCACGCCAACGCCGAGATGATCAACGGCGTCCTCAAGGACCGCATGGGCTTCGAGGGCTTCGTCATCAGCGACTGGCAGGCGATCGACCAGATCCCCGGCGACTACGCGAGCGACGTGCGGACCTCGGTCAACGCCGGCCTCGACATGATCATGGTGCCGACCAACTACCAGGACTTCACCCGGATCCTGGCGGAGGAGGTCACCGCCGGACGGGTCTCCCGGGCGCGCGTGGACGACGCGGTCGCGCGGATCCTGACCCAGAAGTTCCGGCTCGGCCTGTTCGAGAAGCCGTACGCCGACACCACCCACCTCGGCTCGGTCGGCTCGGCCGCGCACCGCGCCGTGGCGCGGGAGGCGGTCGCCAAGTCGCAGGTGCTGCTGAAGAACGACGGCGGCGTGCTGCCGCTGAAGAAGTCGCAGAAGGTGTACGTGGCCGGCTCCAACGCCGACGACCTGGGCAACCAGGCCGGTGGCTGGACCATCAGCTGGCAGGGCTCGTCCGGCCGGAACACGACCGGCACGACGATCCTCGAAGGCATGCGCAAGGCGGCCCCGGACACCGAGATCGCCTACTCGAAGGACGCCTCGGCCGCGACCGGGGGGTACGACGTCGGGGTCGTGGTGGTCGGCGAGACGCCGTACGCCGAGGGCATCGGCGACGTGGGCAACGGCCACGACCTGGAGCTGACGGCGCCGGACAAGGCCGCGGTGGACAAGGTGTGCGCGGCGATGCCGTGCGCGGTCCTGGTCGTCTCCGGGCGGCCGCAGCTGATCAGCGACCGGCTCGGGGCGATCGACGCCCTGGTGGCGTCCTGGCTGCCCGGCACCGAGGGCGACGGCGTGGCGGACGTCCTGTACGGGACCCGGCCGTTCACTGGCCAGCTCCCGGTCACCTGGCCGAAGTCGGAGGCGCAGCTGCCGATCAACGTCGGTGACGCCTCGTACGACCCTCAGTTCCCGTTCGGCTGGGGTCTGACGACCCGGCCGGTCCCGCAGGTCGGGGGCGAGCTGACGCTCAAGGCGATCGGGGTCGCGGCCAAGGTGCTCCAGGCGGCCGGTCGCGGGACGTCGCCGGAGGGCCGCGAGCTGCTGTCCCGGGCGCGGGACGTCGTCCAGAAGAAGATCGGCCAGAATGTCACCCCGGCGACGGCCAAGCCGTTCGCGGAGGCGGACCGGCTGCTGATCTCGGGCGACCTGACGGGCGCGGTCGCACGGCTGACCACGGCGTACCGGGCGGCCTGATCCGGCGGGCACGGCGTGTGCGAGGGGCCCTTCCCGGGTACGGGGAGGGCCCCTTCCCGTGGCGGGCGTGCCGGCCGGCTCCCGGTGTCCGCCCGGCGGACCGTACGATCGGTACGGTCCGGAGGCATGCGGGAGAGGCACGGGGTAGGAGAGCGGTATGGACAGCTCCTTCTGGATCGTGGTGGTCGCGGTTCTCGCGCTCGTGGTGGCGGGATACGCGGCCGTTCTGCTCGTACGCGTCTTCCGGGCCCGCAGGCTGCTCCTCGACGCCGGCGTCCCGTTGCAGCCCAAGGCCCTCTTCTGGGCGGCCGTGGTGTACACGGTGTCGCCCATCGACCTGATCCCCGACCCCGTCTACCTGGACGACGTCGGCGTCCTGCTGCTGGCCCTGCGCGCGCTGCACTCGGCGGCGGCCAGGAGCAGGACGGGTGGCGAGGAGCTGAAGGGCTGACACCACGAGGCGGTCCCCGCAGCCTGCTGCGGGGACCGCCTCTTGGTCGTCCGGCCCGGGTCAGACGGGGGTCGGGCCGCCGAGCGGTCCGCTGCCGAACGGCCCGCCCGTCCGGTAGTGCACGGCGATCTCCTCGCGGTACTGCTGGTCGGCGAGGTGCTTGTCGGAGTGGAACTCCGGCGCGTTCTTGATCTGCTCCTTGGTCAGGCCGAGGTGCACCGTGTGCTCCTCCAGGTCGATCCGGGTGACCGTGCTCGCCGGGAGCAGCACCTCCTTGCCGAAGATCCACACGCCGGTGTCGACGACCAGGTAGGCGTCGTCGACCTCGTCGGAGTGCTTGTCGACCTTGCCGATGTGCCCGTCGGTCGCCTCGACCCGCCAGCCGCTCAGATCCGTGCCCACCAGGTGGCCGAACGCCTGCCCGTAGCTCCACACGTTCTCCGCCATGTCGCTCACTCCTTCGTCTCGGACGTGCCGTTCCGGCCTCAGGAGGACCGCCTGCCCCGCGAACCGGGACGCACACCCGCGTGACCGGGATCCGTGATCACTCGGGCGGGGAGAGCCGCGCGCGTACCCATCGGGGGTCGGGGTTGACGTACGGCCGGCCCGCGGCGAAGACGGTCGGCACCGTCTCGTCACCGCCCTTGACGGCCCTCACCTCGGCCGCGCCGGCCATGATCCGCCGGACAGGCCCTGGATGTCGACCCAGTGCAGCCGGCGGGCGTCGCGGCCCGGCCGGGGCTCTCCCCGAGGGCCGTGCCGGCGACGGCGGAGCCGCAGAGCAGGAACAGCAGCGGGAAGGTCCAGGCGCGCGTCATGGTGACGCAGGCTGTCGGGGAGCGTGCGACGGCTCGGCGGCGGTGTCCGCCGGCGGTGCGTCCCGGAGGTGCCGGACGGCTTCGGCGGCGGTGTGGGAGGAGGCGAAGGTGAAGGCGCGGGGGGACGGGCCGTGCGCGCGCAGGTCCGCCAGCCGCTCTAGGGCCTCGTCGACGGTCGGGAGGTGGCCGGCGGGGACCCACCAGAGCACCAGGTGGGCCTCGACGTGCCGCGCGAACCACTCGCGGCGCCGTCGCATCGCCTCCAGGTGCCCGCTGCGGTAGGCGAAGTCCCACAGGGCCTCCTGGTCCTCCCACACCGACAGGTTGACGATGACGTCCTCGCCCGCCGGGCGCAGGCCGGTGGCGTCGGCCGCGCCCTCCTCCACGAGTCGCCACACGAAGCCGGGGGCGCCGTCGGCGGCGGCGTTGACCGGGTCGAGCAGGTCGACGAAGGGCTTGACGCGCGGGTCGTCGAAGGGGTGGAGGAGCGTGGCGACGTTGAGCTGGGCGAGGTGGACGGCGTGCGGGGAGGCGGTCATGGCCTCATCTCAGCACGGCCCGCTTTTCTATGTCAATCAATGTTGTTTTTAGAAGCTTCGACCACCACGCAGCACTCCCCCGGCCGGGCGTCCATACGGGCGCGCAACGGCCCGTCCGTGCCGAGCAGCCCTTCCAGGAGGGCGAGGTTCATGCCGCAGACGAGCGGCGGGAAGCTCTCGGCGACGGCGTGGAAGGGGCAGTTGCGCATCCGGACGACGCGGGCGTCCGTCCCGGCCGCGCCCTCGGCGGCTCCTGTGTTCTCGGCGTTCTCGGTGCTCTCGGCGGTTTCCAGGTGCGGTTCGTAACCGCGGGCGGCCAGTACCTCCATGGCCTCTTCGAGGGCTCCGCAGGGCGCCGCCGGGCCGCGCAGGGCCTCGCCCCGGCGGCGCGCGGCCGCGCGGAGTCCGGCGTCGAGACCGGCCCGCTCGGCGGCCTCGGCCAGGAGTTCGGCGGCGGTGCGGTAGTCGCGCGCGGGCAGCGACACCGACCGCTCGCCCCGTGCCCGGGTGTACACCTTGGCGGGGCGCCCCGCCCCCGGCCCCGAGCGGCCCGTCAGGCGGCGGCTGCCGCTCTCCAGGAGCCCGGCCTCGGTCAGCCTGTCCAGGTGGTGCGCGGCGAGCGTGCGCGCCACCCCGGCCGCCTCGGCGGCCTCGTTGCGGCCGACCTCGCGGCCCTGGGCCGCCACGTACTCGTACAGGCGGCGGCGCACCGGATCCTGCAACGCCGCGATCGCATCGATGTCTTCCACCCGCCCATTCTATGAACAACGCGGATGGGAGATAGAAAAGCGGACTCCGTCCCGGACCGGTCCCTCCCTGGTCAGGGACCCGGTACGACGAGGCCGGTCTCGTAGGCGACGACGACCGCCTGTGCGCGACTGGCCAGGCCGAGCTTCCCCATGGCGCGGTTGAGGTGGGTCTTGACCGTGGCCTCGCTGATGTGGAGCTCCCCGGCCATCTGCCGGTTCGACATCCCCTTGCCGGCCAGCCGCAGCACCTCCCGCTCCCGGCCGGTCAGCGCGTCGAGTTCGGGCGCCCCGGCCCGGAGGGCCTCCTCCGCGGCGTGGGCGTCCCGGTGGGCGAAGGCCTCGACGAGGCGCCTGGTGACGCTCGGGGCGAAGAGGTGGTCACCGTCGGCCACCGCTGCGACGGCCGTCAGGAGCCGTTCGGGTCCGGAGTCCTTGAGCAGGAAGCCGGAGGCTCCGACGCGCAGCGCTCCGTACACGTACTCGTCGAGGTCGAAGGTGGTGAGGATCAGGACGCGGGGCACCGGGTCGGGCGCCTCGGCGAGGATGCGGGCGGTGGCTTCGATTCCGTCGCCGCCGGGCATCCGGATGTCCATGAGGACGACGTCGGGGCGGAGCCGCGCCGCGAGGGCCACGGCCTCTTCGCCGTCCACGGCCTCTCCGACCACTTCCGTGTGCGGGGCCGCCTTCAGCAGCCCGACCAGAACCCGCGCGGATGAGGAACTGGTCGTCGACGACGAGGACCCTGATCGCCTGGCTCATCCGGGGGTGGTCCTCCTGTGGTGACGGCGGGCTCAGCCCTCCCGGGCCGCCGGCGGGAGCCGTTCGTCCGGGCCGGGGCCACCGCGACGGCCGGTGACGGACGGTGCGCCGGCCCGCGCCGTGAGGGGCAGGGTCAGCCGCACGGCGAAACCGTCGCCGTCGTCGCGCGGGCCGGTGTCGATCCGCCCGCCGTACAGCTTGGCCCGCTCCCGCATGCCGATCAAGCCGTGGCCGGCTCCCGCCGGCGTCCGGGCCGGAATCGACCGCCCTCCTCCATTGGAGACACGCACCTCCAGGTGGTGCGGTCCGTAGCGGACGACGACCTCGGTCGTGGCGCCGGGCACGTGCTTGAGGACGTTGGTGAGGGACTCCTGGACGACGCGGTAGGCGCAGAGGTCGGCACCGGAGCCGATCGGACGGGGCACCCCCAGGACGGTCAGCGCGACGGGCGTGCCCCCGGCCCCGACCCGTGCCACGAGTTCGTCCAGGCGGGCCAGGCCGGGCATGGGGCGGTCCGGCGCGCGGGGGTCGGTGCCCTCGCGCAACAGCGTGAGCATGCGGCGGAGTTCGTCGAGCGCCTCGGTGCCCGTGTCGGCGATGGTGTCGAGGGCCGTGCGCGCGGTGGCGGGATCGCTGTCGAAGACGAACCGCGCGAGGCCCGACTGCACGGAGATCACCGCCAGGTGGTGGGCGACCACGTCGTGGAGCTCCCGGGCGATCCTGCCCCGCTCGTACGCGACCCCCCGCAGGGCCCGTTCGAGGCACGGGCCTCGGCCCGGATCGACCACCCGTCCGTGGTCACCCTTCACGACGTCGTGGTGGAGCGGTCATCACCGAGACCTACAGCCGGCAGGAGGAGGGCGTCCCCCGGCGGCCGGCCAAGACCCTCCTCGTGGTCACCTCCCGGCAGGAACGCGTGACCCTGGGAGTGGACGTGCCCGACGGGAAGAACGCGGCGAAGGCCGCCGCCGACCTGCTGGGCAAGGCCCGGTCCGTCCTCGACGTACGGGATCCGTGACGGTCGTCGCCGCCCCGCGCGGTACGTCGCCGCGCGGCGGTCACAGGCTCGTCAGGAGGTCGTCGAGGGGGCTCGGCACCCGGCCGGTGCCGAGGGCCTCCACCAGGAGGTGGCCGTAGCGGATCTTGCGGCCCTTCTTCGTGCCGAGGAAGCGCCGCAGCTGCTGCCGTCGGGGCCGCCCGTGCTGCGCGGGCTGGTTCAGGAAGGTCTGCCAGGGCCGCAGGTCGCCCTCCCCCCGGATGATCTCCTCGACCCGCTCCGGGCCGAGCGCGCGGACGAGTTCGTCCTCCAGGTCCGCCACGCAGACGAAGAAGCCGCCGGGCGGTGCTCCGGCCCTCCGCAGGCCCCGGTCGTAGAAGCTCCGCTCGCGCTCGTCGCACAGTCCCGTCAGGCGCAGGCCCAGGCCGGGCGGTCCGAGGAGACCGGCGTAGCGGGCGATGTTCATCGCCCCGCCCATCGACACCGCGCACACGCCGTCCGCGGCGAGGTCCCGGCCGCGCCGCGCCGCCAGCGTCTCGACGGCCGCGAGGTCGCTCGGCCCCTCCAGGAGCACCGCCGTCCGCACTCCCAGGGCCGCTGCCAGTTCCCCCGCCGCGTCGCCGGGACCGCCGGCGGCCCAGCGGCCGACCTCGTCCCGGAACGCGTTCATGTCCGCCATGGGACGAGTCTGCACGTCCGCCGGCCGGTACGGCACCGAATATCCGGGCCCCCGTGCGGCGGCCCGGCCCCTCGCACAGGGGCCGGGCCGTGCTCGTCGCCGGGGTGGTCACGCCTCCCTGGGGGTCAGGCGGCAGCGGGCCGGGCCCGCCGCCTGGAGGGTGATCGCGGAGGTGAGGGGCACCTCGGTGTCGACGGCCTCGAACCCGTACCGCTGGAGGACCATCGCCAGGGCGATCACCGACTCCAGCATCGAGAAGTGCTGGCCGATGCAGGCGCGCGGGCCGCCGCCGAAGGGGAACCAGGCGTACCGGGGGCGGGCGGCCTCCGCCTCGGGCGTGAAGCGGTCGGGGTCGAAGCGCTCCGCGTCCTCCCAGTAGTCCGGGTGGCGGTGGGTGACCCAGGGGGCGACGACGACGTCCGCGCCCGCCGGAACGGCGACGCCTCCGATCTCGGTGGCGGCGACGGCACGGCGGCCGATGACCGGGGCGGCGGGGAAGAGGCGCATGGCCTCCTTGAGGACTTGGGTGACGTAGGGCAGCGCGTCGAGGTCGGCGGCGCCGGGGGTGCGGCCGGCGAGGACCCGGTCGACCTCCTCCTGGGCCCGCTTCTGCGCCTCCGGGTGGAGGCCGAGCAGGTGGAGGGCGAAGCCGAGGGAGGTCGCGGTCGTCTCGTGCCCGGCGAGCAGGAAGACGAGGACCTGCTCGCGCAGTTCGGTGGCGTCGAAGCTGCCGTCCTCGGCGCTCTCGGCGCCGATGAGGAGGGTGAGGAGGTCGTCGCCCCCGTCCGACGCCCGGCCCGAGGCGCGGCGGTCGGCGATGATGCGGTCGCAGACCTCGTACAGCGCCTGGTGGACGGCGGCGGCCCGGCGGTTGCCCGGAGTGGGCCAGGTCCGGGGGACGTTGAGGGGGGAGAAGCCTCGGCGCAGCACGTAGGCGCCGAGTTCGGGGAAGCTGCGCTCGACGATCCGCACGGCCGTGTCGACGTCCGTGCCGAAGAGGATGCGGGCGACGGCGCGCAGGGCGAGCCGGGCCATCTCCTGGAGGACGTCTACGGATGCGGCGCCGCCGTCCCGCCACTCCCCGGTGAGGGTGGCGACCTCGGCGGCGATGGCCGCGGCGTAGCCGTCGACCCGGCGGCGGGTGAAGAGGGGCTGGACGAGCCGGCGCTGACGGAGGTAGTCCTCGTCCTGACTGGTGAGGAGTCCGTTGCCGAAGGACTCGCGGACCTCCTGGTAGAAGGCGTTGTCCTTGCGGAAGTTGGCCGACTCGCCGGCGAGGACCTGCTGTGCGCCCTCGGCGGAGAAGACGCCGTAGACGGTGGCGCGGATGCCGGGCGGTCCCGCGGTGATCCGTACGACGTCCCCGTGCTCGCGCCGGGCGCGCAGGAAGGTCGCCAGGGAGTCGTTCTTGAGGTCGAACAGGGAGCCGAGCAGCGGGAGTCCCGCGAGCTCTGGCGCTTCGGTGCCGGCGGTGATGGTCATGGACGGTTCCCCCTCGATCGTCGCCTGCGGTGATTCTCCACCAGGAAGTGACCGACGGGTAGGGATCGTCGAACAGTGGTCCACATCTGGCCTGTTGGCGCGAAACGGTCGCTTGTCAGTGGCGTCTGGGAAGCTCGCGCCATGGACCGAACCGCACCGCCGGAGCACCCCGGGCGCTCCGAGCGCCCCGAGCGCCCCGAGATGACCCTGCAACTGACCATCGACTGCGCGGACCCCCAGCGCCTCGTGCCCTTCTGGCTGGAGGCCCTGCGGTACGTCCCCGATCCGCCGCCCGCCGGTCACGCCACCTGGCGGGCGTACTGGGAGGCCATCGGCGTTCCCGAGGAGGAGCTGGGCGGGGACGCCGGGGAGCTCCCGGAGTCCATCGTGGACCCGGGGGGAACGGGCCCCCGGGTCTGGTTCCAGCGCGTCCCGGAGCCGAAGACGGTCAAGAACCGCGTCCACCTCGACCTCAAGGTCGGCGGCGGCCGCGAGGTCCCGCTCGCGCTGCGCCGCGAGCGGGTGGACGGCGAGGTGTCCCGGCTGACGGCGCTCGGCGCCACCGTCCTGTACACGATGGACCGGCCGAACGACATGGACTACTACGCGGTGGTCCTCCAGGATCCGGAGGGCAACGAGTTCTGCCTCGTCTGACCGGTCCGTCTCGTCTGACCGGTCGGGGGCTTCGCCGAACCGTGCTTCCGGGAATCGCGGTCCGTGCTTCCGGGAATCGCGGTCCGGGCATCCGGGAATCGCGGTCCGGGAATCGCGGGAAGGCCGGTGCCCGTCGTCGTGCGTCGTCTCGTGCGGAGGCGGGTGGCGGCGGCCGTTCCGTACCCTGGCGGCATGCGCATGCGCCCCACTCTGAGCTGGACCCCCGTCGAGGACCTGCCGCCGGGCACCACGGACCCGGAGCCGGTGGTCGACGCGCTGGGCGCCGGCGGCGTGCTGGTGCTCAGCGGGGCGGGCCTCTCCACGGAGTCGGGGATCCCCGACTACCGGGGCGAGGGCGGGAGCCTGAGCCGGCACACCCCGATGACCTACCAGGACTTCACCGCGAGCGCCCGGGCCCGGCGCCGCTACTGGGCGCGCAGCCACCTCGGCCGGCGCACCTTCGCCCGCGCCCGTCCCAACGCCGGGCACCGGTCCGTGGCCGCCTTCGGGCGGCACGGCCTGCTCTCGGGCGTGATCACCCAGAACGTGGACGGTCTGCACCAGGCCGGCGGCAGCGAGGGCGTCGTGGAACTCCACGGAAGCCTGGACAGGGTCGTCTGCCTCTCCTGCGGCACGTTCAGCCCGCGCGACGACCTCGCCCGGCGGCTGGAGGAGGCCAACCCCGGCTTCGATCCGGTGGCGGCCGGGATCAATCCGGACGGCGACGCCGACCTCACCGACGAGCAGGTCGGGGACTTCCGCGTGGTGCCCTGCGCGATCTGCGGGGGCGTCCTCAAGCCGGACGTGGTGTTCTTCGGCGAAGCGGTTCCGCCGCGGCGGGTCGAGCACTGCCGGGAGCTGGTCCGCGGGGCCGCCTCGCTCCTGGTCCTGGGCTCCTCCCTGACGGTGATGTCCGGACTCCGGTTCGTCCGCCAGGCGGCGCTGGCCGGGAAGCCGGTGCTGATCGTCAACCGGGATCCGACCCGGGGCGACCGGCACGCGGCCGCCCGTGTCGCGCTCCCCCTGGGGGCGGCCCTCACCACCGTGGCCGACCGCCTGGGCATTACCGTCGACGACGGGACCGGGGACTGAGGTCGGGACAGAGGGCCGGGGGCGGCACGCCGCCTCCGCCGGCCGCCTGAAGGGCTGCGGATCAGTCCTTCCGGCGGGCGGCCCAGACCATGCGCTCGGTGCGTACGCCGAGGTCGTCGCGGCGCAGGATGCTGTGGGGCCCGTCGGTGTCGAGCAGCCGGTCGAGCGCGGCGAGGTCCTCGGGCGGGAGGACGTCGACGACGCTGCGGCGGATGCGTCGCAGACCGCCGAGGGCGTACGCGCCGACCGTGTCGTCGCCGGAGGCGTCGATGTTCACCGTGAGCGTGCGTTCGCCGTCGAGGACGAACCCGGCGCCGGTGAGCACCGGCCCCCAGTCGGCGCCGCGGTGGGGCACGTGCTCGGCGTGGAAGCGGTCGCTCGCGGCGTGGCAGCGCTCCTCCAGACCGGGCCGGTCCTCCGGGGCGTCCTCGGGCAGGAAGCGGGGGAAGCCGGCCAGTTCGACCACGGCGAGCAGCCCGTCGGGGGCGAGCAGGCCGTGGACCTCGCGCAGGGCGCGGTCGGGACGGCTCAGGTGGTGCAGGGAGGCCGAGGCCCACACCAGGTCCGGGGTGCCGAGGTCGGGCCAGTCGGCCCGGTCGAGGTCGGCCTGCACGGTGCGGACGCGCCCTTCCACGCCCCGGGCGCACGCCTTCTCCCGCAGCCGCTGGAGGTGCCCGGCCGAGGAGTCGACGGCGGTGACGTGGGCTTCGGGGAAGCGGTCGAGGAGGGCGAAGGTGCCCGCTCCCGTGCCGCAGCCCAGGTCCACGATCTCGCGCGGGGGCGTACGGACGGGCAGCCAGGAGATGAGGGCGGCGGTGTGCTCGGCGAGGACTTCCGCGTCCAGGTCGAGGATCTCGGCCTGGACGTTCTGGTCGTCCGCGTCGTGGGAGTGGGAGTGCTCGTGCTCGTGGTCACCGGAAGCGTGGTCGCGGTCGTGGGCGTGGGGGTGTGCGTGGCTCATGCCTCCACGCTAGGACGCCCATGCGCCTGCGGCACGACTCCATGCCGTTTACGCAAGACAATCGTCCCGCCCGCTGCCCGAGGCGCAAGAAGCGGCCGTCCCGTGCCGCCTCACCGGCCGGGCGGAGCCTGAGCGTCGCGGTCGCCGCCGTCGCTCTGGTGGCCCCGGCGGGCGTCGCGGTCGAAGATGCCCAGGACCTCGCACGGCCCCCCTTCCGCTCCGATCGCGTGCGGCATCATCGTGGGGAACTCCGCGGCCTGGTTGGTCTCGACGCGGAAGCGGCGGTGGCCCAGCATGAGGGTCGCGGTGCCGGACAGGACGACGAGCCACTCCCGTCCCGGGTGCGCGCGCATGCGGGACGGGTTGTCCGGCGGAGGGTCGGTCACGCGCTGGCGCACGACGGTCATGCCCGGCTCGCCCTTGATCGGCCAGCGCATCTGCCCGCGCGTGCCGTCGATCATCGGGCTGATGACGACGTCGTCGGCGGCGGTCTCCACGAGCTGGTCGAGCGTGGTGTCCAGGGCGCGGGCGAGGACGACCAGTTGGTCGAGGGCCAGGCGGCGCCGGCCGTTCTCGATGCGGCTGAGGGACGACTGACTGAGCCGGGCCCGGGTGGCCAGCTCCTCCAGGGACCAGCCCTGCGCCACCCGCAGGGCGCGGATCCGTTTGCGTACCAGACCGTCCAGATCCTCGTCGTCTTGCTGCATGAGCAACATCGTATGCACCCACCGCAAAGTCGACACGACCCGTGTGCCCCGCCCCTTCGCGGACCGGGGAGCCGCAGGGGGTTCATCGGAAACGTCACCCGAACGAGGGGTGTGGCCTTCCTGCCCCATTCCGCTGGAGCCGACCGGGTAAGTATGATCAAGCGATGTCTGATATGACCGAGACCACGCCCGGCTGGCTGTCCACGGACGAGCTGGAGATGGCCAGGGCCCACATGCCCATCCTGTATGTCGAGGCCGTGCCCGTACGCGTGGACGACAGCGGCGAAGTCACCAGCGTCGGGCTGCTCCTGCGCATCGGCGCGGACGGAACGATCAGCCGCACCCTGGTGTCCGGCCGTGTCATGCACCACGAGCGGGTCCGCGACGCGCTGCTGCGTCATCTGGAGAAGGACCTCGGCCCCGTGGCCCTGCCCCGCGTCCCCGCCTCCCTCCAGCCCTTCACCGTCGCCGAGTACTTCCCCACGGCGGGCATCACCCCGTACCACGACCCCCGCCAGCACGCGGTGTCCCTCGCCTACGTCGTGCCGGTGACCGGTGACTGCCGTCCCCGTCAGGACGCCCTCGACCTCGTCTGGTTCAGCCCGCAGGAGGCGGCCTCCCCCGCCGTGCAGGACGAGATGCCGGGCGGCCGGGGAGCGCTCCTGAAGCAGGCCCTCGCGCACGTCGGACACACCTACTGAGAGCACCCCGTACGGGAGCCGGCGACCGTGCCGGGGCGGCGTCCGGGCCAACCGGGGCGGGCGCGCCGCGTGGCGCCGCCCCGGTGCCGGTCCCGCGCGCCTACGGTGCCCGCATGACGACAGAACCGGAAGGCGACCCGGCCGAGTCGGCCGACGTCCGTGCGGCGCGCGCGGCCATCGAGGCCCATCTGGACCGTACGGATCCGGCCCGGGAGCGGGAGCCGCGCACCACGGGCGCCCTCACCTCTCGGGAGGAGGACACGCGGGACGGCGGGCGTCGCATCGACGACGCCACGGCGGAGCGCATCGCCCGCGAGGCCTGGGACGCGGTCCTCGCCGCCACACCGCCCCCGCCCGACCCCGGAACCGACCCCGCTCCCGCGCGCAGCGCCCGGGAACCGGCGGAGGTCACCGAGCTCCGCAGGCGGGCGATCGCCGTCACCCGTGGCCTGCGGGAGCTGGGCCACCACCTCGACGAGACGCTCCTGCCCGGTCCCGACATGGCCGCCGGTTAGTTCGAACCCGGCGGCCTGTGCGGACCGCGGCCCCGTACGCGCCGGGCGATGAGTTTCCGCCGTCCCCTCGGTCCTCACTGTCGGAACATCGTGACCGACCGAGGAGGAGCCGTGGTGGACGACGTCTGGCCGATGGTGCACGCGGAGCGCGCCGCGCTCGTCGAGGACCTCGCGCGGATCGGCGAGGAGCAGTGGGACGCGCCGTCGCTCTGCGCCGGGTGGAGCGTGCACGACGTGGCCGCCCATCTGGTCGACACGGCCCGGACGACACGTGCGGGATTCGTGGTCGGTCTCGTCCGGGCGCGGTTCGACTTCGACCGCCAGAACGCCCGGGGAGTGGCCCGGGAGCGCGGCGCCACGCCCGGGGAGACGCTGGAGCGGTTGCGCCGGGTGGTGTCACGCAGGTCGACGCCGCCGGCGCCCCTCGACAGCCGGCTCGTCGAGGAGGTCGTCCACGGCGAGGACATCCGCCGGCCCCTGGGACTCGCCCGTGCCTATCCGCCCCGGGCCGTCGTGCGGTCGCTCCGTCTCCAGGCGCGGACCCCGGCGGCGTTCGGCGGGGCCGGGGAACTGCTGACCCGCGTCCGGCTCTCCGCGACCGACGCCGACGTGGACACGGGCACCGGGCCGGAGGTCACCGGGCCCGCGCTCTCCCTGCTCCTGGCCGTCTGCGGGCGGACGGCGGCCTTCGACGACCTGGACGGACCGGGCGTCGCCGTGCTGCCGAGCGCCCGCTGAATCCGTCGGTCGCAGAACCTTCACACGAGCCGTCGCGCGTCGGACGCGGATGCGGGCACTCGCACGGGGAGCGAGGAAACGCGGTTCGGCGAGGCCGACGCGTTCGACGAGGAGGAAATGTGCCGTGGTTGCGATCGCCGTTCTCCTGCTGCCCCTGCTGGGACTGCTCCTGTTCCTCATGGACCGGGTCGAGGACCGGGTGATGACTCCGCCGAAGGCCTCGCGCCACGCCGGCCGTCGCCACCTCCGGCTGGTGACCTCCCCCGGCCGGCCCGCCGGGGAGCGCCGCCCGGCGCGGCACCGGTCGGTCCGGGGCGGGTCCGCGCGCGGCGGCGGGAACGAGCCGGGCACGGACGCCGGGCGCGCCGACGCGGCCTGAACGACGTGGGCTTATGCCCGCCGAGCGGGGGCAACCGCAGGGGCATGGCCACATCTCACCATGCAGGAGACGAAGAGCGCGGCGACGAGGCCGCGGAGCGGGAGACGCCGACGCCCGAGGAGGTCGGGCCGGGGCCCGAAGTGGAGCGGCGCGCGCCGGACGCCCCGACGGAGCTGAAGGGCCGGTCCTGGCTCGGGGTCCTCAAGGGCTCGGCGCGGGAGTTCAAGGACGACGAGCTGACGGACCGCGCGGCGGCCCTCACGTACTACGGCATCCTGGCCCTCTTCCCCGCGATCCTGGTGCTCCTGTCGCTGCTCGGCATCAGCGGGAAGTCGACCACCGACCGGGTGATGGAGAACCTGCGGCAGCTCACCCCCGGGCCGGCCCGCGACATGCTGAACAACGCCGTGGAACAGCTCCAGGGCCAGGCCGGCACGGGCTCGGTCATGGCGGTCGTCGGCGTGGTGCTCGCCCTCTGGTCGGCGTCCGGCTACGTCGGGGCGTTCATCCGGGCGGCCAACCAGGTGTACGACATGCCGGAGGGCCGCCCGGTGTGGAAGCTCCTCCCCGTACGGGTCGGCATGACGGCCGTCCTGATGGTCCTCGCGGTGATCAGCGCCCTGATCGTGGTGTTCACCGGCACCCTGGCGCACCAGGCCGGGACCGCGCTCGGCATCGGCGACACCGCGCTGACCGTGTGGTCGATCGCCAAGTGGCCGGTCCTGGTCCTGCTGGTGTCGGCCATGATCGCGCTGCTGTACGGGGCCAGCCCCAACGCCAAGGTCAAGGGGTGGAAGTGGATCACCCCGGGCAGTTTCCTGGCCCTGCTGATCTGGATGCTGGCCTCCGCCGGGTTCGCGCTGTACGTCAGTCAGTTCGCCTCGTACAACAAGACGTACGGCACGATGGCCGGCGTCATCGTGTTCCTGGTCTGGCTGTGGATCAGCAACCTCGCGCTGCTCCTGGGGCTCGAGTTCGACGCGGAGACGGTGCGGCAGCGGGCCGTGCTCGGCGGGATGCCGCCGGAGCAGGAGCCGTACACCGAGCCGCGGGACACGCGCGCCTGGGACGAGGACGACCTGCGGCGGATCGAGGGGTCCGACCGGGACGCCGGGGAACGGCGGTCTGGTGACGTGCCGGGGAAGTAGGCGGAGGGCCTGTCCGACCCTGACCCGCCGGACAGGCCTCCAGGGGCGGGGCCCGGTCCCGCTCCGATGGGCCACCCCGGGTGCATGAACCCTCCGGAACAGGTCAGATGCGACGCATGAGGGCAAGAGAACGCGGGCTCGCGCCCGGCACCGTCGTCGTGGTCACGGGCGCGTCGAGCGGGATCGGGCGCGCCGTGGCGCGGGCGTTCGCCGCGTGCGGCGCGCGCCTGGCCGTCACCGCCCGCAGCACGGACGCCCTGGACGAGGTGGTGCGGGAGTGCGCGGCCGCCCACGCCCTGGCCGAGGCGGTGGCCGTTCCCGCCGACGTCACGGACGCGGCGGGAACGGCCCGGGTCGCCGAGGCGGCGCTCGACCGGTTCGGCCGGGTCGACGTGTGGGTGAACGCGGCCGGAGTCGGCGTCCTGGGCCGCCTCGACCAGGTGCCGCCGGACGACGTGCGGCGGCTGTGGGAGGTCAACGTCCTGGGCGTGCTCCACGGGATGCGGGCGGCGCTCCCCGCGATGCGCCGCCGGGGCCGGGGCGTGATCATCGACCTCTCGTCGCTGCTCGGGGGCGCCGTCGAAGCGCCCTACCAGGGCCCCTACGCGGCCTCGAAGGCCGCCCTGATCACGCTCGACGAGGTGCTGCGCCAGGAGCTGGCGCTCTCCGGGGACCACGGGATCTCCGTCTGCACCGTCCTGCCGACCGGCGTCGACACCCCGTTCTTCCAGCACGCGGCCAACCGCACGGGCCGCCGTGTGCGGTCGCTGCCGGCCGTCGCCACTCCCGAGCGGGTCGCGGCGGCCGTCGTGCGCGCGGCGGTCCGACCCCGGCGGCGCGTGGTGGTCGGGCCGGGCGCACGGCTCCTGCCGATCACCCACGCCCTGGCGCCCAGTCTGGTACGGAGCGTGATCCAGCGGCGCACCGAGAAGACGTACTTCGGCGCCCCGGGCACGGCTCCGGAGACCGACGGCATCCTCCACGAACCGTCCGGGGACACCGCGGCGGTGTCCGGCGGCCGGCAAGCGCGGCTCCGTACGGCGGGCCGCCGGGCCGCCGTCCTGGCTGTCGGGGCCGGAGTGGTGGCCGGTGCCCTCCGCGTCCGCTCCCGGCGTCCCCTCCGACTTCCCTCCCGTCTTCCCCTCTGAGGAGATCGCAGCCATGGCACAGTGGAACCGCCTCATCGAGGCCACGCCCGAGGACGTCTGGTCCGTCCTGAGCGACGGCCGGCTGTACTCGCGGTTCGTGGTCGGCACCCACGACACGTGGGAGGAGGACGGGGAGTGGCCCGCCCCGGGCGCGGAGCTGGGATACCTGCTGAAGCTCGGGCCGAAGTCGTACCGGGGCAGCACCACCTCCCGGATCTGCGAGCCGGGCCGCCGCCTCGAACTGGAGGCGAAGACCGACCTGGGCACCGCCCGCATCGCCTTCCGCCTGGTGCCGTGGGGCGGCGACACCCTCGTCATCGTCGACGAGCACCCGCTGCGTGGCCCCGCGGCGCGCTGGCACAACACGGTCGTCGACGCGCTGACCCGCTTGCGCCACCGCGGGATGCTGGCGCGCCTGGAGGAGGTGGCCACCGCCCGGGCGCGGGGGGCCCGCCGGGAGCAGGGGGCCCGGTCGTGACAGCGCCCGACGCCGTGGTCGTCGGCGCCGGGCCCAACGGCCTGGTGGCGGCCAACCTCCTCGCCGACGCCGGATGGCACGTCGTCGTCCTGGAGGCCAGGGACGAACCGGGCGGGGCCGTGCGCAGCGACCGGGGAGTCCACCCCGACTACGTCCACGACACGTTCAGCGCCTTCTACCCGCTCGCCGCCGCATCGCCGGTGATCCGGGACCTCGCGCTCGACCGGTACGGCCTGCGCTGGAGCCATGCCCCCGCCGTGGTCGCCCATCCGCTCACCGACGGACGCTGCGCCGTCCTCGAACGCGAGGTCCGGGACACCGCCGCGTCGACGGCCGGTTTCGCCGCGGGCGACGGCGCGGCCTGGGAGCGGCTGCACCGGCTCTGGCGCGGTGTCGCCGACGATCTGATCGGATGTCTGTTCACCCCGTTCCCTCCGGTACGGGCGGGGGCGCGGCTCCTCGCCCGGACCGGTCCGAACGACGCGTTGCGGCTGCTGCGCACGATGCTCCTGCCCGCCCGCCGCTTCGGCGAGGAGAACTTCGCGGGCGACGGCGGGAAGCTGCTGATCGCCGGGAACGCGCTCCACGCCGACCTGGGTCCCGAGTCGGCCCTCGGCGGCGGCTTCGGCTGGCTGATGAGCATGCTCGGTCAGGACCACGGCTTCCCCGTGCCCGTCGGCGGAGCGGGCAGGCTCACCGACGCGCTCGTGGCGCGGCTGCTCGACCGGGGCGGTGAACTGCGCTGCGGGCATCCGGTGACGCGGATCGTGGTCCGGGGCGGCCGGGCGGTCGCCGTCCGCACCGACGACGGCACCGAGGTCCCCGCGCGGCGGGCGGTCCTCGCCGACGTCCCGGCGCCGCAGCTGTACGAACGCCTGGTCGGCGAGGAGCACCTGCCGCCGCGGCTCCGCGCCGAACTGCGCCGCTTCCAGTGGGACTTCGCCACGGTGAAGGTGGACTGGGCCCTCGACCGCCCGATCCCCTGGACCTCCGAGGGCGCGCGCCGCGCCGGGACCGTCCACGTCGCCGAGGGCGTCGACGCGCTCACCCGCTTCGCCGGGCAGATCGCCATGCGGCAGGTGCCGGAGGTGCCGTTCACCGTGCTCGGGCAGATGACCACGGCGGACCCGAGCCGCTCCCCCGCCGGTACGGAATCGGCGTGGGGCTACACGCACGTCCCGCAGCACATCCGGTCCGACGCCGGGGAGGACGGCATCACCGGGCGCTGGGACGAGCGCGAGAAGGAGGCGATCGCGGACCGCGTCGAGGCGGGCATCGAGCGCCTGGCGCCCGGGTTCCGCGCCGCCGTCCGCGCCCGGCGGATCCTGGCGCCGCCCGATCTGGAACGGCTCAATCCGTCCCTGGTGGGCGGGGCCATCAACCAGGGCACCACCAACATGCACCAGCAGCTGGTCTTCCGCCCCGTGCCGGGCACCGGACGGCCGCGCACCCCGATCCGGGGCCTCTACCTCGCCTCCGCGACGGCGCACCCGGGCGGCGGCGTCCACGGCGCCCCCGGCGCCAACGCGGCCCGCGCCGCGCTCAGGGGCCCGCACCTCCCCCGGCGTCGGTAAAGGCCCCGCCGCCACGGGGGGCGGCCTCGGACGGGGGTCGCCCCCTCTCACGTGCCCGAGGAAAGGGCCCGAGGAAAGAGTTCGTGCGAAGGTCCCGTGGAAGGGCTCACGGAAAGGGCTCACGGCGAGGGCTCGCGGAAAAGGCGAAAAAAACTTTGGCCGGCGATGTCGAGAACCCGTGCCCCGCTCCGTCCCAGGGGTGAACGCGACCACAATGGGCCGCACCCCCTCCGAGGAGAGACACCATGGCCAAGTACCTGCTGCTGAAGCACTACCGGGGCGCTCCGGCCGCCGTCAACGACGTGCCCATGGAGCGGTGGACGCCGGAGGAGATCTCGGCGCACATGCGGTACATGAACGACTTCGCGGACCGGCTGCGGGAGAGCGGCGAGTTCGTCGACGGTCAGGCGCTCGCCCCCGAGGGGGCGTGGGTCCGCTACGACGGCGAGGGCCGCCCGCCGGTCACCGACGGCCCCTTCGCCGAGACCAAGGACCTGATCGCCGGCTGGATGGTGATCGACGTCGACGGCCACGAGCGCGCCGTCGAGCTGGCGGGCGAGCTGTCGGCCGCGCCCGGGGCGGGCGGGAAGCCGATCCACGAATGGCTTGAGGTCCGCCCCTTCCTGACCGCGCCGCCCACCGCCGCGGAGTGGTGCCACTGATGGACGAAGCCCTGCTCAGGGGCCTCGTGCCGGGTGTCCTCGGGATCCTCGTCCGCCGTGGAGCCGACTTCGCGGCGGCCGAGGACGCCGTGCAGGACGCGCTGGTCGAGGCGGTCCGCGTCTGGCCGGCGGATCCGCCGGGGGATCCGAAGAGCTGGCTGGTCACCGTGGCTTGGCGCCGGTTCCTCGACGCGACCCGGGCGGACACCGCCCGCCGCCGGCGCGAGGGCCTCGTCGACGAGGAACCGGCTCCCGGGCCCGTGCCCGCGGTGGACGACACGCTCCGGCTCTACTTCCTGTGCGCCCACCCGTCGCTGACGTCGTCGTCCGCGGTCGCGCTCACGCTGCGCGCCGTGGGCGGGCTGACCACCCGGCAGATCGCCGAGGCCTACCTGGTGCCCGAGGCGACCATGGCGCAGCGCATCAGCCGGGCCAAGCGGACGGTCTCCGGCGTGCGCCTCGACCGGCCCGGCGACGTGGCCACCGTGCTGCGCGTCCTCTACCTGGTCTTCAACGAGGGGTACTCGGGCGATGTCGACCTCGCCGCCGAGGCCATCCGGCTCACCCGGCAGCTCGCGGCCGTGATCGACCACCCCGAGGTGGCGGGGCTGCTCGCCCTCATGCTGCTCCACCACGCCCGGCGCGCGGCGCGGACCGCGCCCGACGGCGGTCTGGTGCCGCTCGCCGAGCAGGACCGGGGCCGGTGGGACACGGGGGCGATCGCCGAGGGCGTCGGGATCCTCCAGGCGGCCCTCGCCCGCGACCGGCTGGGCGAGTTCCAGGCCCAGGCCGCCGTCGCGGCGCTGCACGCCGACGCGCCCACCGCCGAGGAGACGGACTGGGTGCAGATCGTCGAGTGGTACGACGAGCTCGCGCGTCTGACGGACAGCCCGGTCGTCCGGCTCAACCGCGCGGTGGCCGTCGGCGAGGCGGACGGGCCGCGGGCCGGTCTCGCGGCGCTCGCGGCACTGGACGGTTCGCTGCCCCGGTACACGGCGGTGGCGGCGTACCTCCACGAGCGCGCCGGTGACACGGCGACGGCGGCGCGGCTGTACGCGGTGGCGGCCCGCGAGGCTCCCAACCTCGCGGAGCGGGACCATCTGACGCGCCGGGCCGCCCGGCTCAACACCGGCCGGAGCCTCTGAGGGGGCCGCCGGAGGCCGCCAGGGCCGTCGGCAGGCCGGGCCGCCAAGGCCGCCGACGGGCCGGGGCCACGGAGCCGTCGCGATCCGGCCCCGCCCGACTCGTTCGCCTTTGTGCATGAATCCGCCGGTGTCGGGCAGCCGCCCCCGTGGCGGCCGGGGCCCTGGCGGCCGTGCGGGTCGCCGTCGGGCGAACGGCCGGTGGTGCCGAACGAGGCGCCGCCGGGGCTCGGCGGCGAGCGGCACGTCGTGCGGTTCGCGGAGGCGGACGATGAGCTTTCCCCTGCCCGACAGCGTCGATGCCCTCAAGGACATGATCGGCCGAGAGGTCACCTCCCTGCGCGCGGCGGTGCGCCGGAACGCGGAGCGCCCCCTGGGGGCGCCGGCCGGCACCGAGCGGGCGTCGCCGGTGCAGTCCCTCGCGGTGCTGTCGCCCTCGGCGGAGACGGGCGAGGCCTCGCCGTGCCTGTGCGGCAACCATGAGCCGGGGGCCCGCGGGGCCTGTTCGATACTCACCGCGATCCCGGCCTCGGCCGTGCTGCTCGAACCGCTGTGGAACGAGTCGGGCGGCATCCCGGACTTCCGGATCGTGGCCGGCAACCGCATCCGGTCGGCGGACTGGCTGGACGAACCGGACCACCAGGTCGGGCAGCGGTTCCTGGAGGCGCGGCCGGGCGCGGCGGACTCGGGCCTCCTCGCCGCCCTGACGGACGTGGTGGCCACCGGCAAGCCCCTGAACGGGCAGGTGGTGGACTACACGGAGCAGCGGCTCGGCCGGATCCACCGGACCCCGCTGCTCTACACCGCCGCCCGGTGCGGCGAGCAGGTCCTCATGACGTGGCGGCCCCTGCAGAGCCCGGCCGAGCTGATGACCATCGACGCGCAGTTCATCGCCTCGATGGGGTGGGGCAACTGGGACCTGCTCTCCGGGAAGGTGACCTGGTCGGAGGGGCTCAGCCGGATCCTCCACGCCGACGTGCGGATGCCGTGGTCGCTCGACCAGCTGTGCGACGCGCTGCTGCCGGACGACCTGACGGCGTTCGCCGAGTTCCTCACGTCGGTCCTCGCGGGCGAGGAGCCCGCCTGGACCCGGATCCGCTTCGTGGTGCTCGGCGAGGTCCGCACGCTCGACCTCCTGGGCCGGCCGGCCACCGGGACGGACGGCAGGGCGTGGGCCCTCAACCTGGTGGCCCGCGACCTCACGCCGCAGATCCGCAGCCGGCGGAGGCTGGCCGAGACGGAGCGGGAGACGGACCGGCTGCGGCGGCAGACGGAGGCGGAGCGGAGGATCGCGGACACGCTGCGCGAGGCGATCCTGCCGACGCATTCGGAGGCGCTCGCGGCGGTCGGCCTCACGGTGGCGGCCTCCTACCGGCCGGCCGAGCCGGACGCGGCGGTGGGCGGTGACTGGTACAAGTGCCGGCTGCTGCCGGACGGCCGGGTGCTCGTGGCGATCGGCGACGCGTCGGGGCACGGCCTGGAGGCCGTGGCGCGGATGGCGCAGCAGCGGCACGCCCTGGCGGGCCTGGCGCAGACGGGCGCGTCCGCCGGGGAGATCACGACCTGGCTGAACGAGCTGGTGTGCAGCGATCCGACGGGGCAGACGGCGACGGTGGTGGTCGGCCACCTCGACGAGGAGAAGGTCCTGCACTGGGCCGACGCCGGGCATCCCGCGCCGCTGCTGCTGCGCGACGGGCGCGCCGAGCCGCTGGAGGCCAAGCAGCGCGGTCCGCTCCTCGGCGCGCTGCCGGGGTACGCGTACGAGACGTCGTCGACGCCGCTGCGCCCGGGCGACCTGCTGGTCCTCTACACCGACGGCATGGTCGAGCACCGGGGCGAGGACGTGACCGTGGGGATCGCGCGGCTGGCGGACGCGCTGGGGGCCTCGGCCCTCCTGGAGCCGCGGGAGGTGGTCGACGCGCTGCTGGCCGACCCCGAGCTCGCGGGCCACGAGGACGACGCGTGCGTCCTGGGGATCCGGGTGGACTGAGCGCGCCCGGCGGGCGGTACGGCCACCACCGCCGCCGTACAACGTGCGCGGCGACGGACCGGGGCGGGTGCGCGGGCGGGGCGGACGCGCCGGTGAGCCGGGTCCGGTCAGGACTGCTGTGCCGGTCGGTCGGCGGCGCGGGCGGGGTGAACGGTCGTGCGGTCCGGTCCTCCGCGCGTGGGCGTGACGCTCCGCTCCCCTTGTCCGTTGAGCGGACCGGGGCGGGCGTGTGGCCGTCGGACCGCCGGGGAACGAGACGGTTTCCGCGGCGCGGTCACCCCGCTCCACGGCACCCTTCTTCGCCGCCCCGCCGGGGCGCCGCACCGATCGGAGAGAGATGACGACGCCTTCCGCCCCCGACGAGTCTCCCGGCACGTCGATGACCGACGAGGAGTACGGGGCCCTGCGCGCGTCCGCCGCCCTGTGGGCCGGTACGTCCGTGCTGATCACCGACGTGCGCGGGCGGGTCCTGGTCCAGCGCGTCGACTACCGCCCCTCGTGCCTCCTGCCGGGCGGGGCCGTCGACAAGGGCGAGTCCCCCGCCCGCGCCGCCGCCCGGGAGCTGTGGGAGGAGCTCGGCGTCACGGCGGTCGTCGACCGGGGACTCGCCGTCGACTGGGTCTCCGCCGAGAGCTTCGGCGCGCCCGGGGTGATGCGGTTCCCCGGCGAGATCCTGCACGTCTACGACGGGGGCGTCTGGGACGGGGAGCGGATCGCCTCGATCCGGCTGCCCGGGCACGAGGTCGAGGCCGTGGAGTTCGTCGAGCCCGCCGATCTGCCCGGTCTGATGATCCCGGGCGACGCCCGCCGCGTCCTGTCCGCGCTGCGCGCCCGCGTCGAGGGTGCCGGTCCCGCGCTCCTGGAGAACGGCGTCCCGATCGCCCCCGGCGTCCTGGACCGGGTCGGCGCCCTGCGCACCGCCCGGGTCCCCCGCCACCACCCCTTCGACCCCGCCCCGGTCCCGGACGGCCTTCCGGTCCACCGGTCGCAGGGCTGGCTGTTCGCCCCGGACGGGAGGGTCCTCGTCCTTCTGGACCCCGCCACCGGCGCGGCCCGCCTGCCCGGCGGCGCGCCCGGACCGGCGGACCACGGCGATCCCTGGGCCACCCTGGTCCGCGAGGCGGACGGAGAGGCCGCGGCCAAGGCCGCCCGCCCCTTGTACCTCGGCCACCTCCTCGACCCGGAAAGCCCGGCAGACCCTGACGGCCCTAACGGCCCTGACAGCCCGGACCACCCGAACGGGCCGTACGCGCTCGTCCGCCACGCCGCCGCCCTCACCCGCTTCGGCCCGCCGCCCGCCGGTTCACCCGCCGACCGTGCCCCCGTCCGGGCGCTGGCCACCCCGGAGCAGGTGCTGGAGCTCTCCGACTGGGGCCCGCACGGGGCCGCGCAGCTCGCGGCCGTCCACCGGGCCCGCGATCTCCTCGGCATCCCCCGGGCCGACCGCCGACCCCTCACCGAAGTGACCGGTCCCGTCGCCTACTAGGGCGCGTCCGACGCCCTGTCCGAAAGTGTGCGGGGGACGGCACTTCCGGTTCTGGTGCCGGCCGGCCGCCCCCGCCAAGATTGTTCACAGTTGAACAATCAAGAACGGCGGGAGAAGAGACGTGATGGGTACGGGGCAGATCGTGACGGTCTTCGGGGCGTACGGACACACCGGGCGGTTCGTGGTGGCGGAGCTCCTGGAGCGGGGGTTCGTCCCGGTCCTGGCCGGGCGCGACGAGAACAAGCTGCGGGCGTACGCGGAGACCCGGCCGGGGCTCGACGCACGGACGGCCACGGTCGACGACCCGGCCTCGCTGGACCGCGCGCTGGCCGGCGCGAGCGCCGTGGTCAACTGCGCCGGCCCCTTCGCCTCGACCGCGGGGCCGGTGATCGAGGCGGCGCTCCGGGCCGGGATCCCGTACGTGGACGTGGCGGCGGAGATCGAGGCCAACCTCGACACGTTCGCGCGCTACGCGGAGCGCGCCGCCGCGGCGGGCACCCTGGTGGTCCCCGCGATGGCGTTCTTCGGCGGCCTCGGCGACCTGCTGGTCACGGCGGCGACGGACGACTGGACGGAGGCGGACGAGGTGCACGTCGCGTACGGGCTGAGCGGCTGGCACCCCACCGCCGGGACCCGCACGGCGGGCGCGGTCTCCCGGGAGCGCAGGGACGGGCGGCGCGTGGTGTTCGACGGCGGGAGGCTGGAGTACCGCGACGACGCCCCGCCGACCCTGGAGTGGGGCTTCCCCGAACCGCTGGGGACCCGGTCCGTGATCGGGGAGTTCACCATGGCCGACGTCGTCACCGTCCCCAGCCATCTCAAGGTTCCCCGGGTGCGCACCTACATGACGGTCGAGGCGGCGCGGGAACTGTCCGCCCCCGACACCCCGGCGCCGGCCGCGGTCGACGCGCACGGGCGGTCCGACCAGACGTTCCTCGTCGACGTCCTCGTGCGCTCCGGCGGGGAGGAGCGGCGGGCCGTGGCGCGCGGCCGGGACATCTACGCCGTCAGCGCGCCGCTCGCCGTGGAGGCGCTGGACCGGGTCCTCACCGGCCGGACCGGGACGGTCGGCGTCGCCTCCGCCGGCGCGGCCTTCGACGCGCCCGGCTTTCTGCGCGCCCTGTCCCCGCACATCTCGTTCGAACTGTCCCGGTGACGCGCGGACTCCCGCGTTCCGGGGAAGGCCGCCGCGGGAACACGGCGACGTGTTTTCCCAACCCGGGTGTTTCGAGGTGGTCTTTGCGGCCAGACGCGACATTGGAGGCATTCACGAACTGATTCGAGGAGGACGACCGGGATGGCCAAGGTGTCGCATCTGCCCGGGCGGGCGGAGCACCAGTGGAACTGGCAGACGGCGGCGGCGTGCCGCGGCGTGGGCACCGAGGTGTTCTTCCACCCCGAGGGCGAACGGGGGCAGGAGCGAGCGGCGCGCGAGGAGGCCGCCAAGGCCGTCTGCACGACGTGCCCCGTGCGCGCCCGCTGCCTGGAGCACGCGCTCAGCGTGGCGGAACCGTACGGGGTCTGGGGCGGGTTGACGGAGCAGGAACGCGAGGCGGCCCTCCGAGCCGCAGCACCGTGTAACGGAGCATGTCAGTCCACTCTTCCGTTCCGAAAAGATCCCGTACGGGACGAACGTCCTTCCCAGTGAAACACGG
>NZ_JBFBJO010000011.1:0-187873 GCF_040702165.1 Streptomyces sp. NPDC086147
GACCTCCTCGAGCCCGAACGCATCGGCGTCCACCTCTCCGAGGAATTCCAGCTCCACCCCGAACAGTCCACCGACGCCATCGTCCTCCACCACCCGGAGGCGAAGTACTTCAACGCGCGGTGACCGTGAGCTGACCCAGCGTCGTCGACCGGCGCGTAAAGGGGCGCGTTTCCGGTGATCGGGACGTACACTTGTCCGTCCAGCAGGCCGGTCATCCTCCCGTACGGCGAGGAAGACCGGCCTTCTCGTCCCTTCATGGAGGTGTGCCGGATGACCAGTACGGTTCCCGCGTCCCTGTTCCGTACGAACGGCAGCTCCGCCCTGCAGGCGGTCTTCCTCGACATGGACGGGACCCTCGTCGACACGGAGGGCTTCTGGTGGGACGCGGAGGTCGAGGTCTTCGCCGACCTCGGACACCGGCTCGACGAGGCCTGGCGGGACGTGGTGGTCGGCGGGCCGATGACCCGCAGCGCCGGCTACCTCATCGAGTCCACCGGCGCCGACATCACCCTCCCGGAGCTGACCGTCCTCCTCAACGAGAAGTTCGAGCGGCGCATCGAGCGGGGCGTCCCGCTCATGCCCGGCGCCGAGCGGCTCCTCTCCGAGCTGGCCCGGCACTCCATCCCCACGGCCCTGGTCTCCGCCTCGCACCGCCGGATCATCGACCGGGTCCTCGCCTCGCTCGGCCACGACCGCTTCTCCCTCACCGTCGCGGGCGACGAGGTCGTACGGACCAAGCCGCATCCCGAGCCGTACCTGACGGCCGCCCAGGGGGTCGGGGCCGATCCCACGCTCTGCGCCGTCATCGAGGACACGGCGACCGGTGTCGCGGCGGCGGAGGCGGCGGGCTGCCGGGTCGTCGCCGTGCCCTCCGTGGCCCCGATCGCCCCTTCCCCGGGCCGGGTCGTCGTGCGCTCGCTCGAAGAGGTCGACGTGCCCTTTCTCCGCACATTGATCACGGGAATCTGAGCTTTCACTGAGCTTTCCCGCAGGAAAACGATCAGGCCATTTGCCGAAAAGGCCTCCGCGTGACCTTGGTCACCCAGAGTGCCGAACGGCAGGTGGCCTGTCTTCGTCCCTCGTCCGGAATGCGCGCTTTCGGCGTCCCCATGTGCCCCGATTCGCTCGTGACCGTCCGCATCGTCCGGCGCATGACTATCGAGCCGCACGCATTCATGATCACTGTGCGATTACCCCCACCCCCTGCGGTGGTCGGGCAATAGGGGTACGGCCCACTAATCTTTCGCGAGTACTTCGCCGCATAACCGCGTGCACCGGCGCACACCCAAGTCGCCGTGAACACAGGACCGATCGCAACACCCGGCCCGATCGCTCCCGCCCCGACCGGGCGGCAGGCGGCGGAGTGTCACTGAACGCTGCAACCCAGTGCCGGATGAGGAGATCGTCCCTGATGAACCGCAAGACCCTGGTGCTCCCGGCCGTGGCCGGCCTGCTCGCTCCCCTTCTCGCCGCGTGCGGAGGATCCGAGGGCGACCGGGCCATCGTGGTCGGCACCACGGACCAGTTCATCGCCACCGAGGACGCCCCCGCCCCGCTCGACCCGGCCTACGCCTACGACACCGGCGCCTGGAACGTCCTGCGGCAGACCGTCCAGACCCTGCTGCACGTGCCCCGCGAGGGCGGCGAGCCCGTCCCCGAGGCGGCCGAGAGCTGCGGCTTCTCCGACAAGGCCAGCGAGAGCTACCGCTGCACGCTCCGCTCCGGCCTCACCTTCGCCGACGGCACCCCGATCACCGCCGAGGACGTCAAGTACTCCATCGAGCGCGTCCTGAAGATCAAGTCGGACAACGGAACGGCCGCCCTCCTCTCGAACATCGACACCGTCGAGACCCAGGGCGCCGACGGGATCGTCTTCCACCTCAAGACCCCCGACGCCACCTTCCCGTACAAGCTCTCCACCCCGGTCGCCGGCATCCTCAGCAAGGACAAGTACGCCGCCGACGGGCTCCGCGACGGCTTCGACGTCGACGGCTCGGGCCCGTACACCATGAAGGTCGAGCGCGAGGGCGAGAAGGCCGGCCGCTTCGTCTTCACCAAGAACCCGAAGTACAAGGGCGACATCACCCTGCGCAACGACCGGGTCGAACTGCGCCCCTTCGCCGACTCGACCGAGATGGGCAGGGCCCTGGAGAGCAAGGACATCGACATGATGGCCCGCTCCCTGTCGCAGAAGCAGATCAAGGACCTCGCCGAGACGCCCAAGGAGGGCATCAAGATGGTCGAGGTCCCCGGTCTGGAGATCCGCTACCTCGGCTTCAACACCAAGGCCCCCTCCGTCGAGCAGAAGGCCGTGCGCCAGGCGATGGCCGCCGTCGTCGACCGGGGCGCCCTGGTCAACCTCGTCTACGGCCCCACCGCCCAGCCACTCTACTCGCTGATCCCCTCCAGCATCACCGGCCACGCCACCCCCTTCTTCGACGCGTACGGCGAGCCCGACGCCGATCGGGCCGCCCAGATCCTCAAGAAGGCGGGCATCAAGACCCCGGTCAAGGTGACCCTGAACTACACCACCGACCACTACGGTGCCGAGACCGCCCAGGAGTTCGAGGCGCTCGGCAAGCAGCTCACCGCCAGCGAGCTCTTCGACGTCACCCTCAAGGGCGCCGAGTGGTCCACCTTCCGCACCGCCCAGAAGCGCGGCGACTACGCCGTCTACGGCCTCGGCTGGTTCCCCGACTACCCGGACCCGGACAACTACATCGCGCCCTTCCTGGACAGCGACAACTTCCTCAACACCCCGTACGTGAACAAGGTCGTCCGCGACCAGCTCATCCCGAGCTCGCGCCGCCAGGCCGACCGCAACGCCGCGTCCCCCGTCTACGCGCAGATCCAGAAGATCGTTGCCGAGGACGTCCCCGTCCTGCCCCTGTGGCAGGGCAAGCAGTATGTTGCCGCCCGCAACGACCTCAGCGGAGTCGAGTACGCGCTCAACACCTCCTCCGACCTGCTGCTCTGGGAACTGGGTCGCGGCACCGCCTGACCCCTTCGTTGTCCCGGCCGCGCGCCCGCGCGGCCGGTCATGGCAAGAGATCAAGAGGCACGACTGTGAAGGCACACAACAAGTGGCTGACGGCACCGCTCGCCGCCGGCCTGTCCGCCGCCCTCCTCAGCGGCTGCGGCACCGAACAGGGCGGCGGCTCCGGCGGCTCCGGTGACGGCATACGCGTCGGCATGTCCGACGAGATCCTCGCCACCGACCCGGCGGCCGGCTACGACCCCGGCTCCTGGCTGCTCTTCAACAACGTCTTCCAGTCGCTCCTCGCCTTCCCCAAGGGCGGCCTCGAACCCGAGCCCGAGGCCGCCGACGAGTGCGCCTTCTCCGCCGGCAGCAAGGTCTACACCTGCACCCTGCGGGACGGCCTGACCTTCTCCAACGGCAACAAGCTCACCTCGGAGGACGTCAAGTACTCTTTCGAGCGGGCCATCAAGATCGCCGATCCGAACGGCCCGGCGCCCCTGCTCTCCACCATCGCCGCCATCGAGACCCCCGACGAGAAGACCGTCGTCTTCCGCCTCAAGGTCCCCGACGCCACCTTCCCGAGCAAGATCGCCTCCGGTGCCGGCTCCATCGTCGACCACCGCGAGTACCCCGCCGACGCGCTGCGCACCGACGGCAGGGCGACCGGCTCCGGCCCCTACAAGCTGGACTCCCTCAGCGACACCGAGGCCACCTTCTCCGCCAACTCCGGCTACCACGGCAACGCCAAGCCCAAGAGCGACGCGGTCACTCTCAAGCTCTACCGCGGCGACCGCTCCGCCCTTGCCAAGGCCTTCGCCGACGGCCAGATCGACGTGGCCTACCGAGGCCTCTCCGCCGACGACATCGCCACCCTGGAGACCTCCGACACCACCGGAGACCGGGGCATCGAGGTCGTCCAGGGCAGCAGCGCCGAGGTCCAGCACCTCGTCTTCAACATGAAGGACCCGGTCGTCGGAAAGCTCGGCGTCCGGCAGGCCATCGCCCACCTCGTCGACCGCGAGGCGCTCGTCGAGGACGTCTACAAGTCGACCGCCACCCCGCTCTACTCGATCGTCCCGGCCGGCATCAACGGCCACAACACCGCCTTCTACGACACCTACGGCTCCCCCGACGTGGCCAAGGCGAAGAAGGCCCTGCGCGGGGCGGGCGTCACCGACAAGGTGAAGCTCACCCTCTGGTCCACCCCCAGCCGCTACGGCCCGGCCACCGACCAGGAGCTCAAGGCCATCGCCGGCCAGCTCAACGCCAGCGGCCTCTTCGACGCCGACGTCAAGTCCGTCGCCTTCGAGGAGTACGAGAAGGACATCGCGGCCGGCAAGTACGGCGTCTACGTCAAGGGCTGGGTCCCCGACTACCCCGACGCCGACAACTTCACCGCCCCCTTCTTCGGCGAGGGCAACGTCCTCGGCAACCACTACGAGAACAAGACCGTCACCGGCGACCTCCTCCCGAAGACGGCCGCCGCGGCCGACCGCGCCGGCACCGCCGACGAGTACGTGAAGATCCAGAACATCGTCGCCGAGGAGCTGCCCATGCTCCCGCTCTGGCAGGGCAAGCAGTACGCCGTCGCCCGCACCGGCGTCACCGGTCTCGAATGGACCCTCGACGCCTCGACCGTCTTCCGCTTCTGGGAGCTCCGCAAGAGCTGACGCGGCGACGTGTTCCTCCCCCACGACGAGAGGGGCCCGGCGCACCCGCGCCGGGCCCCTCTGTCGCTCTCCGGCCGCTACTGGTTGCCGCCGGGCCGCACCAGACCGCTCTCGTACGCGTACACCGCCGCCTGCACCCGGTCCCGCAGCCGCAGCTTCGTCAGCACGTGCCCCACGTGGGTCTTCACCGTCGTCTCGCTGACGAACAGGTCCGCCGCGATCTCCGCGTTCGACAGGCCGCGCGCCACCAGCTTCAACACCTCCACCTCGCGGTCGGTCAGGGTGCCGAGCGTGTCCGGAACCTGCTCCTCGCCCGTCGGCAGGTGCGCCGAGTACTTGTCGAGCAGCCGGCGCGTGACCGACGGCGCCAGCATCGCCTCGCCCGCGGCCACCACCCGGATCGCCTGCACCAGCTCGTTCGCCGGGGCGTCCTTCAGGAGGAAGCCGCTCGCACCGGCCCGCAGCGCCTCCACCACGTACTCGTCCAGGTCGAAGGTGGTCAGGACGAGGACCTTCGCCGGACCGTCCCGGCCCGGACCCGTGATCTGCCGGGTCGCCTCCACCCCGTCCATCCGCGGCATCCGGATGTCCATCAGCACCACGTCCGGCTGGAGGGCGCGCACCTGCTCCTGCGCCTGGAGGCCGTCCCCGGCCTCACCCACCACCGCGATGTCCTGCTCCGCCTCCAGAATCATCCGGAAGCCGGTGCGCAGCAGCGGCTGATCGTCGACCAGGAGGACGCGGATCGTCACAGGGGCTCCTTCACGGGGCTGGGCTCACGATGTTCACGGGCCGGACCCGCGGAGCGGGCCGACCTCCCAGGTACGGGCGGACCCCTACGGTGCAGACGGGGCCGGGTCCATTCTGCCCTGCCCGGATTCGCCCGACTCCGGCGGCCGCACCGAGACGATCTCCAGCGGATAGACCGGGGGAGTGCCGCCGAACTCCGGACAGACCGCCTGGTGGTCGCACCAGCCGCACAGCTTCGTCGGTCGCGGCCGCCAGTCGCCCGTCTCCGTCGCCAGCCGGATCGCCTCCCACAGCGCGAGCAGCTTCCGCTCCACCCGCAGCAGGTCCGCCTCCACCGGGTCGTACGTCAGCACCTCCCCGCTGCCCAGGTACACCAACTGGAGCCGCCTCGGGACCACGCCCTTCAGCCGCCGGACCACGAGCGCGTAGAAGGTCATCTGGAACAGCGCGCCGTCCCGGTACTCCGGCCGGGGCGCCTTGCCCGTCTTGTAGTCGACGATCCGCACGTCGCCCGAGGGCGCCACGTCGATCCGGTCGATCACCCCGCGCAGCCGCAGCCCCGAGTCCAGCTCCGTCTCCACGAACAGCTCGCGCTCGGCCGGCTCCAGGCGCGTCGGATCCTCCAGCGTGAACCACCGCTCGACCAGCCGCTCCGCCTCGCCCAGCCAGCCCGCAAGGCGCTCCCCGTCCGGATCCTCCGCGAACAGCTCGCCCAGCTCAGGCTTCGACGCCAGGAGCCGCTCCCACTGCCCCGGCACCATCGCCTTCGCCCGCGGCGCCGTCCGCTCCGCCGCCGGATCGTCGAAGAGCCGCTCCAGGACGGCGTGCACCAGCGTGCCCCGGGTCGCCGCCGGACTCGGCTTCTCCGGCAGCCGGTCGATCACCCGGAACCGGTACAGCAGCGGACACTGCATGAAATCGCTCGCCCGCGAGGGCGACAACGACATGGGCGGCCTCGGCTCCACCGGCACCCGCTCGCTCGTACTCATGACCCCGACCCTACGACCCGCGACCGACAACCGGCCGAATACCATCGACCCGGGACCCCGTCGCACTGCATGATCGAACCGTGACGCACCGACGCGGGTCACACCGGCGCGACGAAAGGAACCCGTGAACCAGGACGAGCCCAAGCCGCAGCGGACCGAGGAGCCCGGCGGAGGCATCCTCATGGGCCGCCCCTTCGGCGTGCCCGTCTACGTCGCCCCCAGCTGGTTCCTGGTCGCCGCCCTCATCACCTGGGTCTTCGGCGACCAGATCGAACGCGTCCTGCCCGAGCTCGGCGCCGCCCGCTACCTCGTCTCGCTCTTCTTCGCGGTGGCCTTCTACGCCTCCGTGCTCGTCCACGAGCTGGCCCACACGATCGCCGCGCTCCGCTTCAAGCTGCCCGTGCGCCGCATCCAGCTCCAGTTCTTCGGCGGCGTCTCCGAGATCGAGAAGGAGAGCGAGACCCCCGGCCGCGAGTTCGTCCTCGCCTTCGTCGGCCCCCTCCTCTCCCTCGTCCTCGCCGGCCTGTTCTACCTCTCCCTGTACGCCGTCGAACCCGGCACCGTCCCCGGCGTCCTCCTCGCCGGCCTGATGATCTCCAACCTGATCGTCGCCGTCTTCAACCTGCTCCCCGGCCTCCCGCTCGACGGCGGCCGGATGCTCCGCGCCGTCATCTGGAAGATCACCGGCAAGCCCATGAGCGGCACCGTCGCCGCCGCCTGGGTCGGCCGCGCCCTCGCCGTCCTCGTCCTCGTCGGCCTGCCCCTGCTGACCCGCACCGGACTCCTCGGCAACTCCACCGAGGACATCAGCGGCTTCGACACCGTCACCGACGCCCTGCTCGCCGCGATCCTCGCCGCGATCATCTGGACCGGCGCCGGCAACAGCCTCCGCATGGCCCGGCTGCGCGAGCACCTGCCCGGGCTCGGCGCCCGCGCCCTCACCCGGCGCGCCATCCCCGTGGAGCCCGTCACCCCGCTCTCCGAGGCCCTCCGCCGGGCCAACGAGTCGGGCGCCCGCGCCCTGGTCGTCGTCGACGCCACCGGCGAGCCCACCGGCATCGTCCGCGAGGCCGCCATCGCCGCCGTGCCCCAGCACCGGCGCCCCTGGGTCGCGGTCAGCACCCTCGCCCAGGACCTCGCCGACGGCATGCGGGTCCCGGCCGAGCTCACCGGACAGCCCCTCCTCGACCACCTCCGCGCCAGCCCGGCCACCGAGTACCTGGTCGTCGAGGAGACCGGCGAGATCTACGGCGTCCTCTCCACCGCGGACGTCGAACGGGCCTTCGTGAAGGCCATGGCCCGCCCCGGTTCCTGACCCCGGTACGCGGCTCTCCGGCCCGGAAGCCCTTGATAAGGTGCTCGTATGTCCGAACCGACCGGTGCCGCCCGCCGACGCGGGCCCTTCAAGGTCGGGGACCAGGTTCAGCTGACCGACCCCAAGGGCCGTCACTACACGTTCACGCTCGAAGAGGGAAAGAACTTCCACACCCACAAGGGTTCTTTCCCGCACGACGAACTGATCGGCGCCCCCGAGGGCAGCGTTGTCCGCACCACCGGAAACGTCGCCTACCTCGCGCTGCGCCCCCTGCTCCCCGACTACGTCCTGTCCATGCCCCGCGGCGCCGCCGTGGTCTACCCCAAGGACGCGGGGCAGATCCTGGCCTTCGCCGACATCTTCCCCGGCGCACGCGTCGTGGAGGCCGGGGTGGGCTCGGGATCGCTGAGCAGCTTCCTCCTGCGCGCCATCGGAGACAGCGGCATGCTGCACTCCTACGAGCGCCGCGAGGACTTCGCCGAGATCGCGAAGGGCAACGTCGAGCGCTACTTCGGCGGCCCCCACCCCGCGTGGCAGCTCACCGTCGGCGACCTCCAGGACAACCTGTCCGACACCGACGTCGACCGCGTCATCCTGGACATGCTCGCCCCCTGGGAGTGCCTGGAGGCCGTCTCCAAGGCCCTCGTCCCCGGCGGCATCCTCTGCTGCTACGTGGCGACGACCACCCAGCTCGCGCGCACCGTGGAGTCCATCCGCGAGTTCGGCTGCTACGCCGAGCCGCAGCCCTGGGAGTCCATGATCCGCAACTGGCACGTCGAAGGCCTCGCCGTCCGCCCGGACCACCGCATGATCGGCCACACCGGCTTCCTCGTCACCGCCCGCCGCCTCGCGGACGGGGTCGAGCCCCCGATGCGCCGCCGCCGCCCTGCCAAGGGCGCCTACGGCGAGGACTACGAGGGCCCCAACAAGGGCTGACGTCCCGACATCCGCGGCACGCCGCCGCCGAGTTCCCGCCCGCGGGAGGAACTCGGCGGCGGCGTCCTCGCGTTCGAGGCGTTCGACTTCTACGGCAAGGCGTTCGGGTTTTCCGGGGGAGGGGTTCGACACTCCGGGGAGACGGCCCGGGGCGCCGGAGAGACGGCCGTCCGCCGCTCACCCCCACGTGTTCCGTCCCCCTGTGACGTGTGGCACGATGCCGGAAACCCCCGCCGCCGCACCACCCCACAGGAGACGTCTCGCGTGCAGCTCCCCGCCGCCCCGGACCTCACCCTCGCGCACACCCACGCCGGGCCGATGCACTGGCTGGCCACCGCCACCGCGACCGCCGCGGTCGTCGCCCTCGCGGGACTCCTCCAGCCCGCTCCCGCCGGAACCACCGCCACCGCCGCCGCCCCGCGCCCGGCGGCCGCCCCCGAGGCCGTGTCGGCCGCCTACCCCCTGGAATGCGCGGGAGGCCCCCACACGGTCGCCAGACGCGTCTCCGGGGACCTCGACGGCGACGGGAACCCCGAGACCGTTGCGGTCGTGCACTGCGAAGCCGGCTCCGGCACCCCGCCGAGCGGCGTCTACGTCCTCACCCGCGGCAAGGGGACGGACGCACCCGCGCGCGTGGTCGCCACGCTCGTCGCACCGGAGCAGCACAAGAACGTCACCGAGCTCGCCGTACGCGACGGGGCGGTGCTCGCCACCCTCCTCGGCTACTCGTCCTTCGACGTGCCCCGCTGCTGCCCGGACGAGAAGGAGCAGGTCAGCTGGCGCTGGCGGGGCGGAGCCTTCGTCCGCGCCGGCCAGGAGGCGGCGCGGAGCGCCTGACCCGTCACTCCGCGTCGGGGCCGTACACCTCGACCTTGTCCGCGACCCGGCGCACGTGGATGCAGTCGCCCGGGCACTCCTTCGCGGAGTCCACCACGTCCTGGAGCAGCGGCAGCGGCACCGGGGTGGTGGCGCCCGTGTCCTGGAGGAGCTCGTCGTCGGCGCTCTTCACATAAGCGAGCCCGTCGATGTCCAGCTCGAAGACCTCGGGAGCGTACTGCGCGCAGATCCCGTCCCCGGTGCACAGGTCCTGGTCGATCCAGACCTCCAGGGCCTCACCGGCGCCCGTCGCCGGGGCCTCGTCCTGCACGGTCATATCTCCTGCCGTTTCTGCTTCGCGCGTTAAGTCGGGCCACCCATGGCGGGTGTTGGCCAATGACGACGATACAACCGCCCGCTTTCAGACGGTGAAGGGTGGGTATTCACCTGGCGAGAGGGGAAGCGCAAGGGTGAAGATCGGACACACCCCGGAGTCTTTTTGATCTAGGGGTTTCAATCACCACCCACGCAGGTAGGGTCAGGAAGCGTCCAGCTCCCCTTGGAGGAGGTGAGGACCGTGGCAGCCCACGACGACGACATCAACCGCGGCATCCGGCCGGGACGAGGGTCTGAAGACCCCGCCGGTCAGGTTGCCTATCTCGAGCAGGAAATCGCCGTCCTGCGCCGCAAGCTCGCCGACTCTCCGCGCCACACGAGGATTCTCGAAGAGCGGATCGTCGAGCTGCAGACCAACCTGGCCGGCGTGTCCGCGCAGAACGAACGTCTGGCGAACACGCTCCGTGAGGCCCGCGACCAGATCGTGGCCCTCAAGGAGGAGGTCGACCGGCTCGCACAGCCGCCGGCCGGCTTCGGTGTCTTCCTGCAGGCCAACGAGGACGGCACGTGCGACATCTTCACAGGCGGCCGCAAGCTCCGGGTGAACGTCAGCCCGAGCATCGAGCTCGAAGAGCTCAGGCGCGGCCAGGAGGTCATGCTCAACGAAGCGCTCAACGTGGTCGAGGCCATGGAGTTCGAGCGCGCCGGCGACATCGTCACCCTCAAGGAGATCCTCGAGGACGGCGAGCGCGCCCTGGTGGTCGGGCACACGGACGAGGAGAGGGTGGTGAGGCTCGCCGAGCCCCTGCTGGACGTCACCATCCGCTCCGGCGACGCCCTGCTGCTCGACCCCAGGTCCGGCTACGTCTACGAGGTGGTCCCCAAGAGCGAGGTCGAAGAGCTCGTCCTCGAAGAGGTCCCGGACGTCGACTACGAGAAGATCGGCGGCCTGGGCAACCAGATCGAGCTGATCCGCGACGCGGTCGAGCTCCCGTACCTCCACCCGGACCTCTTCAAGGAGCACGAGCTGCGGCCGCCGAAGGGCATCCTGCTCTACGGCCCGCCCGGCTGCGGCAAGACGCTGATCGCGAAGGCCGTGGCCAACTCCCTGGCCAAGAAGGTCGCCGAGGTGACCGGTCAGCCCGCGGGGAAGTCCTACTTCCTCAACATCAAGGGCCCCGAGCTCCTCAACAAGTACGTCGGCGAGACCGAGCGGCACATCCGCCTCGTCTTCCAGCGTGCGCGGGAGAAGGCGAGCGAGGGCACCCCCGTCATCGTCTTCTTCGACGAGATGGAATCCCTCTTCCGCACCCGCGGATCCGGTGTCAGCTCGGACGTGGAGAACACCATCGTCCCGCAGCTGCTCGCCGAGATCGACGGCGTGGAGGGCCTGGAGAACGTCATCGTCATCGGCGCCTCCAACCGCGAGGACATGATCGACCCCGCGATCCTGCGGCCCGGCCGGCTCGACGTCAAGATCAAGATCGAGCGTCCGGACGCGGAGGCGGCGAAGGACATCTTCGCCAAGTACCTCACGGGCAACCTGCCGCTGCACGAGGACGACGTCTCCGAGCACGCCGGCTCGAAGGCCGCCGCCGCCCACGGAATGATCCAGTCCGTCGTCGAGCAGATGTACGCGGAATCCGAGGAGAACCGCTTCCTCGAAGTCACGTACGCCAACGGCGACAAGGAAGTCCTCTACTTCAAGGACTTCAACTCCGGCGCGATGATCCAGAACATCGTCGACCGGGCCAAGAAGATGGCCATCAAGGCCTTCCTCGACCACAACCAGAAGGGCATCCGGGTCTCCCACCTCCTCCAGGCCTGCGTGGACGAGTTCAAGGAGAACGAGGACCTGCCCAACACCACCAACCCCGACGACTGGGCCCGTATCTCCGGAAAGAAGGGCGAGCGGATCGTGTTCATCCGCACGCTCGTCACCGGAAAGCAGGGCGCGGACACCGGACGCTCCATCGACACGGTGGCCAATACCGGTCAGTACCTGTAGAACGCCCACCGGCTGCGGATGTCCGGAAACCGGGCATCCGCAGCCGACGCATTCCACCCGGCATTTCCCCCCGGCACCACGGGGAAATACCGCATCTTGTCTCCCCAGCAGCGTGGAGCCGATCTAGGCTCTTCGGTACCGCCGAGTCGCGCACAGTGAGCGCCGCCGGGCAAGGAGGGCCGCATGACCGTACGGCGAGTAATGGGCATCGAGACGGAGTACGGGATCTCCGTCCCGGGACACCCGAACGCCAATGCCATGCTCACCTCGTCCCAGATCGTCAACGCCTACGCGGCGGCGATGCACCGGGCGCGCCGCGCCCGCTGGGACTTCGAGGAGGAGAACCCGCTGCGGGACGCCCGCGGCTTCGACCTCGCCCGCGAGGTGGCCGACTCCAGCCAGCTCACCGACGAGGACATCGGCCTCGCCAACGTGATCCTCACCAACGGGGCCCGTCTCTACGTGGACCACGCCCACCCGGAGTACAGCTCCCCGGAGGTCACCAATCCCCACGACGCCGTCCTCTGGGACAAGGCCGGCGAGCGGATCATGGCGGAGGCCGCCGAGCGCGCCGCCCAGCTCCCCGGGGCCCAGCCGATCCACCTGTACAAGAACAACACCGACAACAAGGGCGCGTCCTACGGCACGCACGAGAACTACCTGATGAAGCGGGAGACCCCCTTCTCGGACATCGTGCGCCACCTCACCCCCTTCTTCGTCTCCCGCCAGGTCGTGACCGGCGCGGGACGGGTCGGCATCGGCCAGGACGGGCGTGAGCACGGCTTCCAGATCAGCCAGCGCGCCGACTACTTCGAGGTCGAGGTGGGCCTGGAGACCACCCTCAAACGGCCCATCATCAACACCCGGGACGAGCCGCACGCCGACGCCGAGCGCTACCGCCGGCTGCACGTCATCATCGGCGACGCGAACCTCTCGGAGATCTCGACCTACCTCAAGCTGGGCACCACCGCGCTGGTCCTGTCGATGATCGAGGACGGCTTCATCACCGTCGACCTCGCCGTCGACCAGCCGGTGCGCACCCTCCACCACGTCTCGCACGACCCCTCCCTCCAGTACCTGGTCACGCTCCGCAGCGGCCGGACGCTCACCGCGGTGCAGCTCCAGATGGAGTACTTCGAACTGGCCAGGAAGTACGTCGACGAGCGGTACGGCACGGACGCGGACGAGCAGACCAAGGACGTCCTGACGCGCTGGGAGGACACCCTCAACCGGCTGGAGAACGACCCCATGAGCCTGGCCGGCGAGCTCGACTGGATCGCCAAGCGGGAGCTCATGGAGGGCTACCGGCGCCGCGACGGCCTGGACTGGGACGCCGCCCGGCTGCACCTGGTGGACCTCCAGTACGCGGACGTGCGCCCCGACAAGGGCCTCTACAACCGTCTGGCGGCCCGCGGGCGCATGAAGCGGCTCCTGGACGAGACCGAGGTGGAGCGGGCCGAGACGGCGCCTCCGGAGGACACCCGGGCCTACTTCCGGGGCCGCTGTCTGGAGCAGTACGCCGACGACGTGGCCGCGGCCTCCTGGGACTCGGTGATCTTCGACCTGCCGGGCCGGGACTCGCTCCAGCGCGTCCCGACCCTGGAGCCCCTCAGGGGCACCAAGGCGCACGTGAAATCGCTCCTGGACCGCTGTCGGACGGCGGAGGAGCTGGTCCGCGTGCTCTCCGGCGACTGAACCGGGAGCCCGGCACAAGCCTGAAATGCCCCGGCGCTGGGAATCATGGAACCAGTGCCCGGGCGTTGTGGAAACCACGAGGCCGAAGTCGGACCCGACCTATAGGGTCTGATCTTGCAAGGACTCAACCGAGCGGGCCGATTCGAGCGGGGTGAGGGATATGGCGACCAAGGACACCGGCGGCGGACAGCAGAAGGCGACGCGCTCCACGGAGGAGGTCGAGGAGACCACCACGGAGGCGAGCTCCGACCTCCAGGAGCGCCAGGAGAAGCTGAGCGAGGACGTGGACTCCGTCCTGGACGAGATCGACGACGTCCTGGAGGAGAACGCCGAGGACTTCGTTCGATCGTTCGTGCAAAAGGGTGGCGAGTAGCCGCTCGCGCACCTGTCGTCCTCCGTCCCCGGAGCCCCGGAGAAAGCCGCGGGTCCGGGGACGGGTGACAGGCCGTGGCACGGGTAAGGTCCGTGCACAGCAAGCAAGATCGGCCCGCGCTCCGCACGGCGGGCCGACTCTCCCACCCGGAAGGAATCGCGTGGAAGCCAACCCTCGTAGCACCGGGCGTCTGCCGGCGGCCTTCCTGACGCCGGGCTCGTCCTCTTTCCTGGACTTCCTGTCCGCGCACTCGCCGGATCTGCTCCCCGGCCACCGGAAGCTTCCGGAGGGCGTCGTCGAGGCCCCCCACGGCACGACCATCGTGGCCGCCACGTTCCCCGGCGGAGTCGTCCTCGCCGGTGACCGCCGCGCCACCATGGGCAACATGATCGCGCAGCGGGACATCGAGAAGGTGTTCCCGGCCGACGAGTACTCCGCGGTCGGCATCGCCGGCACCGCCGGCCTGGCGGTGGAGATGGTCAAGCTGTTCCAGCTGGAGCTGGAGCACTTCGAGAAGGTGGAGGGCGCGACGCTCTCCCTGGAGGGCAAGGCGAACCGCCTGTCCACCATGATCCGCGGCAACCTCGGCATGGCCATGCAGGGCCTCGCCGTCGTGCCGCTCTTCGCGGGATGGGACGAGGGCAAGGAGAAGGGCCGGATCTTCTCCTACGACGTGACCGGCGGTCGCTCCGAGGAGCACGGCTTCGCCGCCACCGGATCGGGTTCGATCTTCGCGCGCGGCTCGATGAAGAAGCTCTACCGCGACGACCTGACCGAGCAGCAGGCCACCACCCTGGTCGTGCAGGCGCTGTACGACGCGGCGGACGACGACTCCGCGACCGGCGGCCCGGACCTGGCCCGCCGGATCTTCCCGATCGTCACCGTCATCACCGAAGAGGGCTTCCGCAGGCTCACCGAGGCCGAGTCCTCCGAGCTCGCCCGGTCGATCACCGAGCGACGGCTCGAGCAGCCCGACGGGCCGCGCGCCGCCCTGCTCTGACCGCTCGGACCACTCGCCGCTCCAGAAGCCCAGAAGAAAGGGACGGACCGCCGGTGTCCACTCCGTTCTACGTCTCACCCCAGCAGGCCATGGCCGACCGGGCCGAGTACGCCCGCAAGGGCATCGCCCGGGGCCGCAGCCTCGTCGTCCTCCAGTACACCGACGGCATCGTCTTCGTCGGCGAGAACCCGTCCCGCGCCCTCCACAAGTTCAGCGAGATCTACGACCGGATCGGCTTCGCGGCCGCCGGCAAGTACAACGAGTACGAGAACCTGCGCATCGGCGGCGTGCGCTACGCCGACCTGCGGGGTTACACCTACGACCGGGACGACGTCACCGCGCGCGGCCTGGCCAACGTCTACGCGCAGACGCTCGGCACCATCTTCTCCAGCGCGGGGGAGAAGCCGTACGAGGTGGAGCTGGTCGTCGCCGAGGTCGGCACCGAGCCGGAGGGCGACCAGATCTACCGGCTGCCCCACGACGGCTCGATCGTCGACGAGCACGGCTCGGTCGCGGTCGGCGGGAACGCGGAGCAGATCAGCTCCTTCCTCGACCAGCGGCACCGGGACGGCATGTCCCTGGCCGAGGCCCTGAAGCTGGCCGTGCAGGCGCTCTCGCGGGACACCAACGGCAGCGAGCGGGACATCCCCGCCGAGCGCCTGGAGGTGGCGGTCCTGGACCGCACGCGCCCGCAGCAGCGCAAGTTCAAGCGGATCGTCGGCCGCCAGCTCTCGCGCCTCCTGGAGGCGGACAACGCGGCGGTGACCAAGACGGACGAGCCCTCCGACGAGGCTCCCGAGGAGTAGGACGGACCGGTCCTAGGAGCCCCGGCGCGCGCGAGCGGCCGGGGCCCCTCGGCGCGTCTTCCTCCAGGGGAGCCCGGAGGGCCTTCAGGAGGCCGGTGCGGGCCCCGAGGAGCCCCGGGGGACCAGGGCGACGGGAAGGGTCTCCGGGCGGGGCGGTTCGCCCGCCAGGACGGCGAGGAGGGCCTCCATGCCCCGCCGGCCGAACTCCTCGGCGGGTAGCCGGACGGTGGTGAGCTCGGGCTCGACCACCGTGGCCAGGGACATGTCGTCGAAGCCGGTGACCGACAGGTCCTCGGGGACGCGCAGCCCGAGCCGGCGCGCGGCCTTGTAGACGCCGGCCGCGAGGATGTCGTCGTCGCAGACCACCGCCGTGGGGCGGGGCCCGGGGGAGGCGAGGGCCCGGTGCGCGGTCTCCCGCGCGTCCGCGACGTTCAGCGGCGACCGCACGGTGCTGACCTCCGTCCCGCGCAGGGCCCGGGCGAGCGCGTCGGCCCGGACGTCGAAGGTCCAGGACGGCGCCCCGGACGCCAGGTGCAGGAAGCGGCGGTGGCCGAGGCCGAGCAGGTGCTCGGTCACCCGGCGCATCCCGTCCGCGACGTCGAGGTTCACATGGGCGGCGGCGCCGGTGCCGGCCGGGTCGCTGTCGAGCATGACGAGCGGGAGGTCCGTGCCCCGGAAGGCCTCCAGGGCGTCGGTCGCCATGGAGGAGGCGATCACGCCGTCGAGGGCGGCCTGCGCCGAGGCGAAGGGGTCCCGGGCCGGCCCCAGGCCGTCGGGGGAGGGGTAGAGGACCACGCCGAAGCCGTGCCGGGCCGCCGCGGCGGCGGCGCCCGTGTAGACGTGGGCGAAGAACTCGTTGGTGAGGGCCGGGACGACGAGCAGGGCCGTCCTGGTGCGGCCGAGCCGGAGGTTGCGGGCGGCCAGGTTGGGCCGGTAGCCGAGGTCCCGGGCGGCCTCCCGCACGGCGCCCGCGGTGCGCTCGGAGACCCGGCCGCGCCACTTGTCGCCGAGCACCAGGGAGACGGTGGCCTGCGAGACGCCCGCGACCCGGGCGACGTCCCGGCTGGTCGGGCGGGTGCCGCCGAGCGGCTCCGGGGTCTGCACACAAGCCTCCGCGTCGGACGGTCCCAGGGAGCGCGGGGTGGACCCGCGCACAGCCGACATGGTACGTATGACGTCGGACGTTATACGTAAAACCCCGGAGGGATCCGGGCGAGGGGAGACCGACATGGCCACCGAGGCACCGGCACGCGGGGGCTATCTCGACATACTCCGGGCGCCGCACGCGGCCCGACTGCTCGCCGGGACCCTCGTGGGGCGCCTGCCCAACGCCGTCGGCCCCGTCGCCCTCACCCTCTTCGTCCGCGACCAGGGCGGCAGCTACACCCTCGCCGGCGGCCTCATCGCCGCGTACGGCGTCGCCACCGCCCTCGGCCAGCCCCTCCTCGGCCGGGCCGTCGACCTCAAGGGACAGCCCCGGGTGCAGCTGCCCGCCGCGGTCCTCTCCGCCCTCGGCGCGGCCCTGCTCGCCCTCACCGGCATCGGCCACCTCGGCCTCGCCTACGCGGCCGTCGTCCTCGCGGGCCTCTTCACCCCGCCCCTGGAGGGCGGACTGCGGGCCCTGTGGCCGAGCGTCCTCGGCCGCGAGGACCGGGTCCACCGCGCGTACGCCCTCGACGCGGTCGCCCAGGAGGTCATGTTCACCGTCGGGCCCCTGCTCCTGACCCTCCTGATCGCCCTGTGGTCGCCCGCCGCCGCGCTCGTCGCCGTCAACGCCCTCGGCGTCCTCGGCGCCCTCGCCGTCGTCCTCTCCGAGCCCTCCCGCACCTGGCGCTCCGCACCCCGCGAGGCCCACTGGCTGGGCGCCCTCCGCTCGCCCGGCCTCCTCGCCCTCCTCGGCTCCTTCTTCTTCGTCGGCCTCGCCCTCGGCTCCATCACCGTCGCCGCCGTCGCCTACGCGGACGACCGGGGCGCGCCCGCCGTCTACGGCTGGCTGATGGCCGCCCTCGGCCTCGGCGCGCTCCTCGGCGGCGTCGCCTACGGCGCCCGGCAGTGGGCCGGAGCCCCCGAACGGCGCCTGCGCGTCCTCGTGCTGCTCCTCGCGGTCTGCTACCTGCCGCTGGTCCTCGTGCCGGGCCCCGCGGCCATGACGGGCCTCTCGGTCCTCTCGGGCGTCTTCCTGGCCCCCGCCCTCGCCTGCGCCTTCCTCGTCGTCGACCGGCACGCGCCGCGCGGCACCGTCACCGAGGCCTTCTCCTGGCTCGTCACCACCTTCGGCGTCGGCTCGGCCCTCGGTTCCGCCGCCGCCGGCCCCGCCGTCGAACTCGCCGGGACGGCGTCCGGCTTCGCCGTCGCCGGAGCGGGCGGCCTCGTCGCCTTCGTCGTCCTCCTCGCCACCACCCGTGTCCTGGCCGCCCCGAAGGCCCCCGACGCCCCCGCCGCCGCGCACGCCGAAAAGAACACGCCCTGATCGGAAAATGATCCGAACGTGAGTGTCCAACCCGGTTTCAGCACAGGCCCTCAGGCGTAATGTTCAGTCATGGACCGCCGCATTTTCGGGCTGGAGAACGAGTACGGCGTCACGTGCACGTTCAGGGGACAGCGCCGACTGTCTCCTGACGAAGTGGCGCGCTACCTCTTCCGCCGTGTCGTGTCATGGGGCCGCAGCAGCAACGTCTTCCTGCGGAACGGCGCCCGCCTGTACCTCGACGTGGGTTCGCATCCGGAATACGCAACACCGGAATGCGACAACGTGACCGAACTGGTCACCCACGACAAGGCCGGCGAGCGCATTCTCGAAGGCCTGCTCGTCGACGCCGAACGCCGCCTGCACGAGGAGGGAATCGCGGGCGACGTCTACCTCTTCAAGAACAACACCGACTCGGCCGGAAACTCCTACGGCTGCCACGAGAACTATCTCGTCGCCCGCCACGGGGAGTTCTCCCGGCTCGCGGACATCCTCATTCCGTTCCTCGTCACCCGCCAGCTCATCTGCGGCGCGGGGAAGGTCCTCCAGACCCCGCGCGGCGCGGTCTACTGCGTCTCCCAGCGCGCCGAGCACATCTGGGAGGGCGTCAGCTCCGCCACCACCCGCTCGCGGCCCATCATCAACACCAGGGACGAGCCGCACGCCGACGCCGAGCGCTACCGCAGGCTCCACGTCATCGTCGGCGACTCGAACATGTCCGAGACGACCATGCTGCTCAAGGTCGGCGCCACCGACCTCGTGCTCCGCATGATCGAGGCCGGCACCGTGATGCGCGACCTGACCCTGGAGAACCCGATCCGGGCCATCCGCGAGGTCAGCCACGACATCACCGGCCAGCGCAAGGTCCGCCTCGCCAGCGGCCGCGAGGCCTCCGCCCTGGAGGTCCAGCGCGAGTACTACGAGAAGGCCGTGGACTTCGTCGACCGCCGCGGCATCCGCAACGGCACCGTCGCCCAGGTCCTGGAGCTGTGGGGCCGCACGCTCGACGCGATCGAGGCCGAGCGGCTGGACCGCATCGAGACCGAGATCGACTGGGTCATGAAGTACAAGCTCATCGAGCGGTACCGGGCCAAGCACAACATGACCATGTCGAACCCGAGGGTCGCGCAGATAGACCTCGCCTACCACGACATCCACCGTCGCCGCGGGCTGTACTACCTGCTGCAGAAGAACGGTCAGGCGGCCCGGATCTGCAACGACCTGAAGATCTTCGAGGGCAAGTCCGTGCCCCCGCAGACCACCCGGGCCCGCCTCCGCGGCGACTTCATCCGCCGCGCCCAGGAGCAGCGGCGGGACTTCACCGTCGACTGGGTCCACCTCAAGCTCAACGACCAGGCGCAGCGCACGGTCCTGTGCAAGGACCCGTTCCGCTCCGTCGACGACCGGGTGGAGAAGCTGATCGCCGGAATGTGACGGGACCACCGCACGGGTGAACGCGGCGTACGCGGGCTGACCTGTACCCCGGCTCCCACCCCGTACGCCGAAGGCCGCGCCCCTTCCGGGGGCGCGGCCCCGGTTCTGCCGGCCGAGTACGGCGGAACCCCTGCGGGACATGGGCCGCACCGTAGAGTGTGGACGTTCCCATGGCCCCGACTCCCAGTTGGACTGATGAACTACAACACGAAGCGACGTATCGCCGCGCTCCTCGCCGTGCCCGTCCTGCTGATCACCGCCGCGTGCGGTTCGGACTCGGAGAAGAGCGGCTCCTCGGACGGCGCGGTGGCCGAGGTCAAGGGGGAGTTCGGCGCCCAGCCCGACGTCGTCGTCCCCAAGGACGCCAAGGCCGCCGACAAGACGGTGGTCGAGACCGTCACGGAGGGCAGCGGGGCGACGGTCAAGAAGGGCGACTTCGTCAGGCTGGACTGGGCCGTCGAGAAGTGGCAGGAGGACAAGCCGCTCGGCGGCACGTGGGCCCAGCAGCAGACGCCCGCCGCCAAGGGAGCGCACCCGCAGTCCGTCGAGCGGCTCGGTCAGCCGAGCCAGCAGCTTCCGGAGAAGGTCCTCAACGCGGTCGAGGGCAAGAAGGCCGGCTCCCGCATCCTCGTCCAGGGGACCGCGGGCGACCTGGTCGGCGAGAACCTGAACCCGCAGTCGGGTCTGAAGGCCACCGACACCCTGGTCTGGGTCGTCGACGTCGCGGGCGCCGCTGCGGTCGATCCCAAGGCCGAGGTCAAGGGCGCCCAGGCGGCGCCCGCGGCCGGAATGCCGGAGGTGAAGGCCCCCTCCCAGGCCGCCGCGACGATCACCATTCCCAAGGGCGAGAAGGCTCCTACGGAGCTCAAGGAGCAGGTGCTCATCAAGGGCAAGGGCGCCAAGGTCGAGGCGGGCCAGGGACTCATCGCCCAGTACACCGGCGTGAAGTGGGAGGACGGCAAGAAGTTCGACTCCTCCTGGGACCACGGCGGCGCCACCGCCTTCCAGATCGGCACCGGATCGGTGGTCCAGGGCTGGGACAAGGGCCTGGTCGGCAAGAACGTCGGCGACCGCGTGCTCCTGGTGATCCCGCCGGCCCTGGGCTACGGAGCCAACCCGAGCAGCGAGCTGGCGAAGAACACGCTGGTCTTCTCCGTCGACATCCTGGGCGTCGCCTGATCCCCGTCCCGATCACCGATCTGTGAGACTGTTCCGGATCGACGCACCACACGAAGGAGCACACAGCAGTGAGCATCGAGAAGCCCGAGGTCGACTTCCCGGGTGGCGAGCCGCCGAAGGACCTGGAGATCAAGGACATCTGGGAAGGTGACGGCGAGGTCGCCGCGGCCGGCGACGCCGTGCAGGTCCACTACGTGGGCGTGGCCTTCTCCACCGGCGAGGAGTTCGACGCCTCCTGGAACCGCGGCACCCCGCTCGGCTTCCAGCTCGGCATCGGCCAGGTCATCGCGGGCTGGGACCAGGGCGTCCAGGGCATGAAGGTCGGCGGCCGCCGCCAGCTGGTCATCCCCGCGCACCTCGCCTACGGCGACCGCGGCGCCGGCAGCGCCATCGCCCCGGGCGAGTCGCTGATCTTCGTCTGCGACCTCGTGGCCGTCGGCAAGCGCTGACCCACCCGTCCGGACGGGCACGGTCCCGACCGGTGAGGCCTTGAGGGCCCCCGCCGTCCACGGCGGGGGCCCTCGGCTTTTGTCCCCGGACCCCGGGACGGTACGGTCGGACGTCCGGGAAGCGGAACAGGCGGAAGAGGTGCAGGGCGTCGATGGCGATTGCCAAGTCCGAGCGGCTGATGAATCTCGCGCTGTGCCTGCTCGGGACGCGCCGCCCGCTCAGCAAGCGCGAACTCCGCGGCTCCATCGAGGCGTACCTCGAAGCGAGCGGCGAGGACGCCTTCAACCGCATGTTCGAGCGCGACAAGGACGACCTCCGCGAGCTCGGCCTCGTCATCGAGACCGTCGAGAACCTGGAGGGCGAGACCGGCTATCTGGCCCGCCGCGACTCCAACCGGCTGCCGCCCATCACCCTGGATGCCGAGGAGGCCGCCGCGCTCGGCCTCGCCGCCAAGGTCTGGCAGCAGGCCCGCCTCGCCGGGGCCGCCAGCGGCGCCCTCCAGAAGCTCCGCGCCGCCGGCATGCCGGAGGCGGAGGACTCGTACGACGTCCAGCCCAGCGCCCTCGAACCGCGCATCCCGGTCCGCGAGGCCGCCTTCGAGCCCCTCATGCTGGCCTGCCGCGACCGGCGGCCCGTCGTCTTCGACTACCGCAAGGCCAACGCCGCCCGGCCCGGGACCCGCCACGTCGAGCCCTGGACCCTGGAGTGCTGGCGCGGCCACTGGTACCTCGCGGGCTGGGACCGCGACCGCGGCGCCGAGCGCGTCTTCCGCCTCTCCCGGATCACCGGCAAGGTCCGCTCCCGGGCCGGCGCCTTCACCGCGCCCGTGCCCGACGTCGTCACCGTCCGGGAGACCGTCGAGAGCTGGGCCGGCGAGACCGCCACCCGCTCCGCCCGCATCCGGCTCCGGGCCGGCGCCGGCTACCCGCTGCGGGCCCGCGCCCAGTCCGTACGGGAGGGCGCCGACGGCTGGGACGAGCTGGAGATCCCGTACGGGCACGGCCTCGACGCCTGGCTCGTCGAGTTCGGCCCCGACGTCGTCGTACTGGAACCGGCCGATCTGCGGGCCGACGTGGTGGACCGGCTGCGCGCCGTGGCCAAGGGCTGAGGGGAAGACGGACGCATGGCTGCCAACGCGATCGACCAGACGAGGCGGATGCTCTCCCTCGTCACCTACCTCCGCGAGCGCCCCGGCGCCCACGTCGCCGACGTGGCGCGCGCCTTCGGCATCACCGAGGACGAGCTGATCTCCGACCTGGACGTGCTGCCCATGTGCGGCACCAGCTTCCGGGGCGGGGACCTCCTCGACATCGACACCGACGGCGACCGGATCTGGTGGCACAACCCCGACGACGTCGCCGCCCCGCTGCGGCTCGCCGCCGACGAGGCGACCGCCCTGCTCGTCGCCGCCCGCGCCGTCGCCACCCTGCCGGGGCTCCGCGAGAGCGACCGGGAGGCCCTGCTCCGCGCCACCGCCAAGCTGGAGGCTGCGGCCGGCGAGGCCGCCGGGGCCAGCTCCCGGCTCTCGGTGACCTTCGAGGCCGAGGGCGGGGTGTTCGCCGAGGTCGACCGGGCGATCTCCGAGCGCCGCCGGCTCTGGGTGCGCTACTACTCACCCGCGCGCGACGAGCTCACCGAGCGCGAGGTCGACCCGATCCGGCTCTTCGCCGTCGGCCACACCTACATGGAGGCGTGGTGCCGCCTCTCCGAGGCGCGCCGCACCTTCCGGCTCGACCGGGTCGCGGAGATCCGCCTCCTCGACGAGCCCGCCGCGCCGCCGGAGCTGGAGCTGCGGGACCTCTCCGAGAACCTGGTCCAGCCCTCCGCCGACGACCCCGAGGTCGTGGTCGAGGTCGGCCCCGGCGGCCGCTGGGTCGCCGAGTACTACCCGCACGACAGGGCCGACGAGCTGCCCGACGGCGGCCTGCGGATCACCCTGCGGACGCCGGACCCCGCCTCGCTGCGCAGGCTCGCGCTCCGGCTGGGCAGCGACGGGCGCATCGTCGCGCCGGCCGAGCTCGCCGACAGCGCCAGGACGGCCGCCGCCGCCGCGCTCGCCGCGTACGAGAGCGAGTGAGACGCGGCGGCGGACGCCGCGCACGGTCCTCCCCGTCGCGGGGCGGCGACGGGACGCCGGGGACGGTGGACCGGGAGTGTGGGGGACGGAGCGCAGGGGACAGGGGACCAGGAGCGCGGGGGACGGGACGCCGGGAACGGGCGACCCGGGACAGCGACGAGTCGCCGGGGGCCGGAGAGACGAACGGTCGGGGTCGAGGGAGATGAGGAAAATGTCCGTGATGCACGGTTTTGCGGCGACGGTGGCCCCGGTGCTCTTCAAGGCTGCCTGCCCCGACTGCCGTTCCCGCTTCGAACTCTCGGCGAACGCCCTGCGCCTCGCCATCGGGGCCAGCCGCCGCACCACCTTCTACTCCTTCACCTGCCCCGAGTGCGGAAGCTCCGTCCGCAAGCCCGCCGGCGAGCGCATCGTCGAACTCCTCACCGGGGGCGGCGTCCGGACGCTGCGCCTCCACACCACCGTCTGACCCCCCGCCGCCCAACGTCTAGGCTCGTCCCATGTTCTGGCCCATGCTCGCCATCGCCCTCGGCTTCCTCGGCATCGCCGTCCTCGGCGTCCTCGCCGTCAAGGTCTTCCTGGAGGTCCAGCGCCTCGGCCGCCAGGTGGCCCGCACCACGGAGCGGATCACCCGGGCCGCCGAAGAGCTCGAGGACGCCGCCACCGACCTCGCCCGAACCGGCGAGACGCTCCGCTGAACCCGTGCCGTACGCTGCGGTGAGCGGCCCCGGCCGGGGCGCGCGGGACGCAATCGGGAGTACGCACGGGCATTGCCCCCCGTTTACTCCTGCGGGTTACGATCGCAGACAGCGCGGTGGCCGGACACCTGTCCGACCCGCCGGTACGCACACCATGTCGCCTCGGTGAAGAAGGTAAACAGCTATGGGTAGGCTCGGCCCCACCGAGATCATCCTCATCCTCGTCGTCATCATCCTGCTGTTCGGCGCCAAGAAGCTCCCGGACATGGCCCGCTCGCTCGGCAAGTCGGCCCGCATCCTCAAGAGCGAGGCCAAGGCGATGAAGTCCGACGACCAGCAGAGCGCGCCCGCCGACCCGCCGCACGCCGGCACCGTCGCGCCCGACCAGCCCGCCGCTCCGCGCACCATCCAGGCCGCTCCCGGCGACGTGACCAGCGCGCGCCCCGTGACCGAGCCCACGGACACCACCAAGCGCTGACCCGGTCCGCCGCGGCCGCCGCACCGGGCGGCGGCCTGCCGCACGAGATGAGGACGTGGGTTGCCCAAGTCTGCCCGCAAACAGGAGAAGGATCCCGAGGGCCGGATGCCCCTCGTGGAGCACCTCCGCGAACTCCGCAACCGACTGGCGAAGGGTCTCCTCGCCGTCGCCGCGGTGACGATCGTCGCCCTCGTGTACAGCGAGGAGCTGATGCAGTTCCTGACGAAGTCCGTGCCCACCTGCGCGCCGGACGTCACCAGCAACGGCGGAAACTGCGCGATCGTCTCCTTCAACACGCTGATGGCCCCGTTCAGCACGACGATCCAGCTGTCGCTGACGACGGGCCTCGTCGTCGCCAGCCCGATCTGGCTGTACCAGCTGTGGGCCTTCGTCGCGCCCGGACTGCACAGGAACGAGAAGAAGTACACGTACGCCTTCGTCGGCGCGGCCGTGCCGCTCTTCGCCGCCGGCGCCTACCTCGCGTACCTCATCCTCCCCATCAGCGTGAAGGTCCTCATCAGCCTCACGCCCGAGGGCTCCGCGAACATCCTCTCGCTCGGTGACGTCCTCGACTTCACCCTGCGCATGGTGCTCGTCTTCGGCCTCGCCTTCGAGCTCCCGCTCGTCCTGGTGATGCTCAACCTCACCGGCGTCCTCACCGGCCGCCGCATGGCCGGCTGGTGGCGCGGCGTGATCATGGGCGTCTTCGTCTTCGGCGCCGTCATCACCCCCACCACCGACCCCATCGGCATGATCGCCCTCGCCGGGCCCATCACCGTCCTGTACTTCGGGGCCGTCGGCTTCTCCCTCCTCAACGACCGGCGGCGCAGGCGCGGCAACCCCGACGCCGAGCTCGACGACGACGAGGCCTCCGTGCTCGACCTCACCCCCGAGACGGTCGGCGCCGTCGAGTCCGTGGGAGCCCCCCGCGCCCTGCCCGAGCAGGCCACCGGGGAGCCCGGCACCGGAGTGCGGCGCCTCAACGGTTACGACGACATCACCTGATCTCGCGGGTTCCCCGGGCACCGCCCGGGGGACCCCCGGAGACCGGCGGCATCGCCTCCTTCGCCGGCCCCGCCGCCCTCGGAGCACCCGCGCCGGCCGAGCCACATCGCGCCATAAAGATCGCGTCACTGTCAGACGTGGCGGGTAGGCTCGACAACAAGATGACAGAGGACCTCACACCAGCCGAGGCGTACGCGGCCGCCCGCGCCCGCAACGCCGAGCGGGCCACCGCGCTGTACCCCTTCCGCGAGATGTACGACTTCGACCTGGACCCCTTCCAGATCGAGGCGTGCAAGGCCCTCGAAGCGGGCAAGGGGGTACTCGTCGCCGCGCCCACGGGCTCCGGCAAGACCATCGTCGGCGAGTTCGCCGTCCACCTCGCCCTCACCCAGGGCCGCAAGTGCTTCTACACGACCCCTATCAAGGCGCTGTCGAACCAGAAGTACGCCGACCTCGTCAAGCGGTACGGAGCCGACAAGGTCGGCCTGCTCACCGGGGACAACAGCGTCAACGGCGACGCCCCGATCGTCGTCATGACCACCGAAGTCCTCCGCAACATGCTCTACGCGGGCTCCCAGGCCCTCTCCGGCCTCGGATACGTCGTCATGGACGAGGTGCACTACCTCTCGGACCGCTTCCGCGGCGCCGTCTGGGAGGAAGTGATCATCCACCTCCCCGAGTCCGTCACCCTCGTCTCACTCTCCGCGACCGTCTCCAACGCCGAGGAGTTCGGCGACTGGCTCGACACCGTCCGCGGCGACACCGAGGTCATCGTCTCCGAGAGCCGCCCCGTGCCGCTCTGGCAGCACGTCCTCGCCGGACGCCGGATGTACGACCTCTTCGAGGAGGAGACCGACCACGGCGGCCGCGGCGCCTCCCGCCGCGAGGTCAACCCCGACCTCCTCCGCCTCGCCCGCACCGAGAACACGCGCACGTACAACCCGCGCGACCGGCGGCGCGGCAAGATGGTCCGCGAGGCCGACCGCGAGCGCGAGCGCCGCCAGCGCTCCCGCATCTGGACCCCCGGCCGGCCCGAGGTCATCGACCGCCTCGACGCCGAGGGGCTCCTGCCCGCCATCACCTTCATCTTCAGCCGCGCGGGCTGCGAGGCCGCCGTCCAGCAGTGCCTCTACGCGGGACTCCGCCTCAACGACGACGAGGGCCGGCAGCGGGTCCGCGAGATCGTCGAGGCACGCACCGCCTCCATCCCCACCGAGGACCTCCACGTCCTCGGCTACTACGAGTGGCTCGAAGCCCTGGAGCGCGGCATCGCCGCCCACCACGCCGGCATGCTCCCCACCTTCAAGGAGGTCGTCGAGGAGCTGTTCGTCCGCGGCCTCGTCAAGGCGGTCTTCGCCACCGAGACCCTCGCCCTCGGCATCAACATGCCCGCCCGGTCCGTCGTGCTCGAAAAGCTGGTCAAGTGGAACGGCGAGCAGCACGCCGACATCACCCCCGGCGAGTACACGCAGCTCACCGGCCGCGCCGGACGCCGCGGCATCGACGTCGAGGGACACGCCGTCGTCCTCTGGCAGCGCGGCCTCGACCCCGGCCACCTCGCCGGACTCGCCGGCACCCGCACGTACCCGCTGCGCTCCAGCTTCAAGCCCTCGTACAACATGGCGGTCAACCTCGTCGACCAGTTCGGCCGGCACCGGTCCCGCGAACTCCTCGAAACCTCGTTCGCGCAGTTCCAGGCCGACCGCTCCGTCGTCGGGATCTCCCGGCAGGTCCAGAAGAACGAAGAGGGCCTGGAGGGCTACCGCGAGGGCATGACCTGCCACCTCGGGGACTTCGAGGAGTACGCGCTGCTCCGCCGCGACCTCAAGGACCGCGAGACGGAGCTGGCCCGGCAGGGCGCCGCCCAGCGCCGCGCCCAGGCGGCGAACTCCCTGGAGAAGCTGAAGCCCGGCGACATCATCCACGTCCCCACCGGCAAGTTCGCCGGCCTCGCCCTCGTCCTCGACCCCGGCATCCCGGCGGGCCGCACCAACGGACACCGCGGCTTCGAGCACCACGACGGGCCCCGCCCGCTCGTCCTCACCGCCGAGCGGCAGGTCAAGAGGCTCGCCTCCATCGACTTCCCCGTCCCGGTCGAGGCGCTGGAGCGCATGAGGATCCCCAAGTCCTTCAACCCGCGCTCCCCGCAGTCCCGCCGCGACCTCGCCTCCGCACTGCGCAGCAAGGCCGGCCACATCAACCCCGAGCGGCACCGCAAGGACCGCGCCGCCGCCGCCGACGACCGCGAGATCGCCCGGCTGCGCACCGCGATCCGCGCACACCCCTGCCACGGCTGCGACGAGCGCGAGGACCACGCCCGCTGGGCCGAGCGTTATCACCGCCTCCAGCGCGACACCCGGCAGCTGGAGCGGCGCATCGAGGGCCGCACCAACACCATCGCCCGCACTTTCGACCGGATCGTCGCGCTCCTCACCGAGCTCGACTACCTGCGCGGCGACGAGGTCACGGACAACGGCAAGCGGCTCGCCCGGCTCTACGGCGAACTCGACCTGCTGGCCAGCGAATGCCTCCGCGACCGGGTCTGGGAGGGTCTCACCCCGCCCGAACTCGCCGCCTGCGTCTCCGCGCTCGTGTACGAGTCCCGCCAGGCCGACGACGCCGTCGCGCCCAAGCTGCCCACCGGCAACGCCAAGGCGGCGCTCGGCGAGATGGTCCGGATCTGGGGACGCCTCGACGCCCTCGAAGAGGAGTTCAAGATCAACCAGGCGGAGGGGGTGGGCCAGCGCGAGCCCGACCTCGGATTCGCCTGGGCCGCCTACCAGTGGGCCTCCGACAAGAGCCTCGACCAGGTGCTCCGCGAGGCGGAGATGCCCGCCGGCGACTTCGTCCGCTGGTGCAAGCAGGTGATCGACGTCCTCGGACAGATCGCCGCCGCCGCGCCCAAGGAGGACAGCACCGTCTCCAAGAACGCCCGCAAGGCCGTCGACTCGCTGCTGCGGGGCGTCGTCGCCTACAGCTCGGTGGGCTGACCTTCCTCACCTCATCGGGTGAGTTCCGGCCGGGGCCCATGGCGATCACGCCATGGGCCCCGGCCTTTGTCGTGTTCTCAACGCCGTTGTCCACAGGCTGTCGTCCACAGGGGTGGCGCGGAGCCCGGACCTTCCGCTTGCATGGACTCACATGCAGGGAAGGGCAGTTGGGGAGGGGAAACGGATGACCACGCACACCGGTCCGGATGCCGGGACGCGCGACGGGGAACGACCGACGGGAACGCCTGCCCGGGGGCCGGCGGCCTTCGTGGAAGGACCACGGGGCGTGCCCCTCCTCGGCAACCTGCCCGCCTTCGGCAAGGACCCCCTCGCCTTCTTCGAACAGCTCCGGGACCGGGGAGACTTCGTCCGCTGGCGCTTCGGCCGCAGCCGCGCCCTCTTCATCGCCCACCCCGACAACATCGGCGAACTCCTCACCGAGGTCGAGCGCACCTTCGACCAGCCCGACCTCGGCATCGCCTTCCGCACCCTCCTCGGCAACGGCGTCGTCGTCGCCAAGGGCGCCGACTGGCGGCGCAAGCGCTCCCTCGTCCAGCCCTCCGTCCGCCCCAAGCAGGTCCGCTCCTACGCGGCGACCATGGCCGAATGCGCCGTCGGGCTCGCCGACCGGTGGACCGACGGACAGCGGATCGACATCAAGAAGGAGATGGCCGCCCTCACCCAGCTCATCGCCGTCCGCACCATCTTCGGCGTCGACACGGCCGCCGACGCCGAGTCCATCGGCCGGGCGATGGACGTCGCGCAGAAGGAGATCGGAGCCGAGTTCAGCGGCATCGGAGCCCTGCTGCCCGACTGGATCCCCACCCCCGGACGCGCCCGCATCAAGCGAGCCACGGCCGTCATCGACGCCGAGGTCTCCCGGATCGTCTCCCGCCACCGCGACGGCGACACCGAACGCCCCGACCTGCTCAGCCGGCTCCTCGCCGCCCGGGACGAGACCGGCGCCCGCCTCTCCGACCGGGAGATACGCGACGAGACGGTCACCCTCTACATCGGCGGCCACGAGACCACCAGCTCCACCCTCGTCTGGGCCTGGCACCTGCTCTCCCGCAACCCCCGGGTCCGGGACGCCCTCACCGAAGAATTCGACCGGGTCCTCGCCGACCACGAACCGGGATACGACGACTACGCCTCCCTCACCTACACCCAGGCCGTCGTCAAGGAGACCCTCCGGCTCTACCCCACCATCTGGCTCATCACCGGCCTCGCGAAGGAGGGCGCCACCATCGGAGGCACACCCGTCCCCGCCGGCACCCGCGTCTGGTCCAGCCAGTGGGCCACCCACCGCGACCCCCGCTGGTACGGCGACCCGGAGGCCTTCCGCCCCGAGCGCTGGCTGACCGGAGAGCAGGAGGGGAGGAAGGGCGACGAACCGGCAGAGGGGGCAGCCGGGGAGATACCCGAGTACGCCTGGTTCCCGTTCGGCGGCGGTCCCCGCGTGTGCCTCGGCACCCGCTTCGCCCTCGTCGAGGCGGTCCTCGTCCTCGCGGTCCTCGCCCGCCGCTTCCACCTGGACGTCACCGCCGACGGGATACGCCCGGTCCCCAGCCTCACCCTCCAGCCGGACCGGGACGTCCTGGCGACGGTCCGCGCCAGGGACTCCAGGGACTGAGGCAGGGCCAGAGACCGGGGCCGAGAACTGGATCGCCGGGTGTCTTCAGTCGGCCGAGGCCAGGGCCCTCGCCAGGTCCCGCAGGTCGTCGGCGCGCAGGACGCGGCCGCCGAAGCCGGGAAGGGGGACGTGGAGGACCGGCAGCCAGCGGGCGGGGACGGCGGCGGAGCCGTACACCGCGCCCGCGAGCGTGCCGGTCACCGCCGCCACCGTGTCGGTGTCGCCGCCCAGGTCGACCGCCGTGGCGAGGGCCTCCTCGAAGGAGCGGGTGGTGCGCAGCGCCCACACCGCCGAGCCGAGGCAGGGCCAGACCGCGCCGTTGAACTCGGTCGCGTGGTCGGGGTGCCAGTCCGGGGCGAGCACCTTCGCCCACCGGTCCCGGTGGGCGGGGTCCACTTCGGCGAGGGCGGCGGGCAGGGCGGCGAGCGGATCCTCGCCGAGGAGGGCGACCCGGACCAGCTCGTGGAGGACCGCCGTGCCCTCCCAGGCCGCGCCGTCGCCGTGCGTCAGGGCGGCGATGCGGCGGGCGGCGTCCATGGTCGCCGCCCGCCCCCGCGCCGCGAAGTACACGGCCGAGGTGGCGGCACGCATCAGCGAACCGTTTCCGGCGGCGTGCGTGTTGACCTGGAAATGGAGGGCGGAGGCGAGGTTCCACGGGTCGCCGCCGAGGAGCACCTGCTCGGTCTGGAGGCCGATGTCCTTGGGGTCGGCCGCCGCCCAGCGGCGGAAGCGGTCGAAGACATCCGGCAGATCGAGGCCGCCCCGTTCGAGGAGGGACTCCCCGAGCAGGACGGCCATCTGCGTGTCGTCCGTGGCCTCACCGGGGTCCCAGCCGCCGCCTCCGCACAGCTCGCCGACGCCGTCCGGGAAGCGCTCCCGGAAGACGCCGGGGAGGCCGAACTCGAAGGGTGCGCCCAGGGCGTCGCCGGCGGCGGAGCCCAGAACGGCGCCGACGGCGCGGTCGGTGATCGTCATCCGGTCAGCTTAGGAAGGGAGTGGGAGGTTGTCGGGAGCGGGGAGTCGGGCGTGGAGGGTGAGGGTGAGGGGGAGGGTTCCCCGGGAGAGGAGGTGCGGAGGGAGAGGACGGTGGCGGCCGCGCCCAGTGCCACGATCGCCCCCGCGCCCGCCAGCGTCACGCCGTCCGGGGCGAACAGGGCCTGGCCCCGCAGCGCCTGCCAGGTCAGCAGGACGAAGACCGCCGCGTAGGCCGTCGAGGCGGTGAGGGCGAGGCGCAGCCGGACCCGTTCGTCGGCGAGGCGGGCGAGGGGGGCGAGACGGGGCGAACGGGAGGAGCGGGCGGCGAGGGCGGCCAGGATGAGCAGGACCAGGGGGAGCAGTTGGAGCGCGTGCATGCCGAAGAAGTGCGCCACGCGCAGGTCGCCGCCGGTGGTGGCCCAGCCGGTCACCGGAAGGGCCGGGCCGCCGTCCGGAACGCCGACGCTGTGCGCGCCGACGACCGTCGGGTTGTCGGTCGCGAGCTGTTCCGGCGTCGGACGCACCATCAGGAAGCCGACGGCGGCGCCCGCCAGGGCGATCAGGGAGGAGAGCCGGACGGCCCAGGCCATGGCGCGGTCGAGGATCCGGGCGCGCAGCAGGAGCAGGGCGATGACCAGGGCACCGAGCCACAGCACGACGACGGTGCCGCCCATGATCTGGAAGACGGTGTTGTCGAACGGGGTCGCCTGGTTGAAGTGGCTCCGGGTGCCCCGTACCACCTGGAGGGTGATGAGGGCCATCTCCACCGCGCTCGCGGCGGCGACCACCGTTCCGGCCCACCAGCCGGCCCGGCGGCCCCGGTGGAGCAACGAGAGCATCCAGGCGAGCGAGAGGGCGTAGGCGACGAACGAGACCGAGAACTTGAACGGCTTGGCCCAGATCGGTGCGCCGACCAGGACCCGGTCGTCGACCACCAGACCGACGGCGGAGACGAGCGCGAGGACGCCCATTGAGACGGCGAACCAGACCAGGGGCCGGTGTAACCGGACGAGCGGGGCGAGCGGGTGGGGCGAGGTGTGTGGGCTCGACGAAGACATACGAATCCCCCCGTGGGAAAGTATAGACAGTGGCACTTGCCGCTATCTGATAGCGCCACTATCTATGATGTGGGCGTCGGTCGGCAAGGCCGAAGAGGGACCGGAAAGGTGAACAGGCAGTGCGCATCGGAGAGTTGAGTCGCAGGACCGGGGTGTCCGTGCCGACGATCAAGTTCTACGTACGGGAGGGACTGCTTCCGGCCGGAGAACTGACGAGCCCGAACCAGGCCTCGTACGGAGAGACGCATGTGCGGCGGCTCCGCCTGATCCGGGCGCTCCTCGATGTGGGCGGCCTGTCGGTGGCGGGGATCCGTGAGGTGATCGTGGCGATCGACGATTCGGAGCGGCCGCTGCACATGGTGCTCGGCGAGGCGGCGAACCGCATGGTGCCGCGGTATGAGCGCGGGGACGAGGACGGGGCCGGGATCGCCGAGGCGAGGAAGAGGGTCGCCGAGCTGATCGAGGCGCGCGGATGGCACACCTACGAGGGGAACCCGGCGGCGGAGGCCCTGGCGACGGCGATCGCCGCGCTCGACGACCTCGGCCACGGCCGGTTCGTCGAGGTCCTGGACGCGTACGCGGACGCGGCGGAACGGGTGGCCCGGGCCGACCTGGAGTACGTGGCGCACCAAGTGGCGCGGGAGGAAGTGGTGGAGAGCGTGGTGGTCGGCACGGTCGTCGGCGACGCCGTCTTCGCCGCCATGCGCCGGATCGCCCATGTGGAGGAGTCGGGACGGGTCTTCGGGGAGACGGCGTGATGGGCTGACGCACTGACGCACTGACGCACTGACGCACTGACGCACTGACGCACTGACGCACTGGCGGGCCGACCGGCGGGCTGGCGGTGTCACGGCCCGGCGGTGTGGTGGCCGGCGGTGCGGTGGTCGGCTGTGCTCACGCGAACGGGGGTGGCCGGGGCGAAACGCCCCGGCCACCCCCGTCGGAGGACCCGCTCAGCTCTCCTGTTCGCGTTCCACCTGGTCGTTCCACTCGCGCTTGATCGCGCGCCACGCCTCGTCCGACTTGCCCAGGCGCCAGTAGCCCGAGATCGACAGGCGCTCGCGCGGCACCTCCCGGTCCAGGCGCAGATGGCGGCGGAGCTCCTTCACGAAGCCCGCCTCGCCGTGGACGAAGGCGTGGACGTCACCCGCCGGGAAGTCCAGCGCCCGGACCGCCTCGACCAGTGCCTCGCCCACCGGGCGGTCGCCCCGGTGGAGCCACGTGATGTCGACGCCCGCCGCAGTCTCCGGCTTCTGCTCCTCCGCCGCGTCCGCGATCTCCACGAAGGCGTGCGCCCGCGCACCGGCGGGCAGCCGCTCCAGGGCCGCCGCGATCGCCGGAAGCGCGCTCTCGTCGCCCGCGAGCAGGTGCCAGTCCGCCGCCTCGTCCGGCGCGTAGCCGCCGCCGGGGCCGAGGAAGCGCACGGTGTCGCCCGCCTCGGCGCGCGCCGCCCACGGGCCCGCCAGGCCCTCGTCGCCGTGGACCACGAAGTCGATGGTCAGCTCGCGCCGCTCCGGGTCCCAGGCCCGTACCGTGTACGTCCGCGTCGTCGGCCACTGCTCCCGGGGGAACTCCTCCCGGATCCGCTCCATGTCGAACGGCTCCGGGTAGGTCACGCCCTCGGGGGCGAAGAGCAGCTTGACGTAGTGGTCGGTGTACTCGCCGACGTCGAAGCCGTCGAGTCCCGAGCCTCCGAGGACGAGCCGCACCATGTGCGGAGTGATCCGCTCCGTGTGCACCACGCGCGCTTCGGTGGCCTTCGGTGACCTGCGGGCCGGCTGCTCTGCCACGACGTGCTCCCCTGACTTCCGCGTACTTAGGTATGCCTAAGCTAGCACTTCGCCGCGCGGACGGTCCTGTTCCGGCCGGGCCGGGTCAGCGTTCCAGGACCGGCAGCAGCCGTCCCACGGCCCCGGTGAGGCCCCACCGCTCCACCAGCGCGTCCAGGGCCGCCGGGTCGCGGGGGCCCGGGGGCAGGGCCGGGTCGAACTCCGGCAGCGGTACGTCGGCGGCGACCCGTACCACCGTCGGCGCCACGTCCAGGTACGCGGCCGCCTCCACGATCCCGCGCCGCTTGGCCGGGGTCAGCTTCGACGCCGGGTCCTCCGCCGCCGCCCGGACGCCCGCCAGGTCCCCGTACTCCGTGATCAGCTGCGCGGCCGTCTTCTCGCCGATGCCCTTCACGCCCGGCAGTCCATCGCTGGCGTCCCCGCGCAGCGCGGCGAAGTCCGCGTACTGGTCGGGGCGCACCCCGTACTTCGTGAGGATCAGCTCGCCGTTCACCAGGTCGCAGTCGCCGACGCCCTTGCGCGGGTACAGCACCCGCACCTCCCGGGCGTCGTCCACCAGCTGGAACAGGTCCCGGTCGCCCGTGACGATGTCCACCGGTCCGGCGGCCCGGCCCGCCAGCGTCCCGATCACGTCGTCCGCCTCGTACCCGGCCGCCCCGACCCGGGCGATGCCGAGCGCCGCCAGGACCTCCTCGATCACCGGCACCTGCGGGGACAGGGTGTCCGGGACCTCCTCCTGGTCCGGGCCCGTCTCCGTCTCCACGGCCACCCGGTGCGCCTTGTACGACGGGATCAGGTCCACCCGCCACTGCGGGCGCCAGTCCTCGTCCCAGCAGGCCACCAGGTCGTCCGGGCGGTGGTCCTGGACGAGCCGGCCGATGAAGTCGAGCAGTCCGCGCACGGCGTTCACCGGAGTGCCGTCGGGGGCCCGCACGGAGTCCGGCACGCCGAAGTACGCGCGGAAGTAGAGGCTGGCGGTGTCGAGGAGCATCAAACGTCGCGTCACCCGGCCGATCCTATGGCGCGGCGCGGTGCGCCGGGGGAGCACCGTAAACGGGTCTTCCGGACCGTTCCCCCGTGACCCGTGTCACCTTTGCGTTTGCGACCTTCGGCCCCGGGCATGCGCGAGCCCGGAGTCAACCCCGGTACGGAAATCCGACGAAAGGATCCCGTGCGCGACGGGGCGCGGGCCGATCCCGCGGGCTCCGCGGTCCGGCCTCGCGGGGGTGGCGGGGCCGTTCTTCGTTGCTACCCGTGAGGTGTATGTGTCCAGGCTCCAGGCCGACCACCTGTACAAGGTGTTCGGCAGACGACCCGACGAAGCCGTCCGCAGGCTGGTGGACGGTGCCGACCGCGACGAGCTGCGCGCCGAGGGGACGACGGCGGCCGTCGTGGACGCCGGATTCGTCGTCGAGCCCGGCCAGATCTTCGTCGTGATGGGCCTGTCCGGTTCCGGGAAGTCGACCCTCCTGCGCATGCTCAACGGACTGCTCGAACCCACCGCGGGCCGGGTCCTCTTCGACGGCGACGACCTCACCGCGCTCTCCCCCCGCGACCTGCGCGCGGTCCGCTCCCGCCGAATCAGCATGGTCTTCCAGCACTTCGCGCTCTTCCCGCACCGGAACGTCCTGGAGAACGCCGCCTACGGCCTGGAGGTCCAGGGCGTGCCCCGCGCCGAGCGCGAGACCCGCGCCGCCGAGGCCCTCGAACTGTGCGGCCTCGCCGGCTGGGAGAAGTCCTGGCCCGACGAGCTCTCCGGCGGCATGCAGCAGCGCGTCGGCCTGGCCCGGGCGCTCGCCACCGACGCGGACCTGCTCCTCATGGACGAGTCGTTCAGCGCGCTCGACCCGCTGATCCGCCGCGACATGCAGGACCAGCTCCTCGTCCTCCAGAAGCAGTTGAAGAAGACCATCGTCTTCATCACCCACGACCTCAACGAGGCCATGCGCCTCGGCGACCGGATCGCCGTCATGCGCGACGGCAGGATCGTCCAGCTCGGCACCGCCGAGGACATCCTCGTCCGCCCCGCCGACGACTACGTGGCCTCCTTCATCCAGGACGTCGACCGCTCCCGGGTGCTCACCGCCTCCGCCGTCATGGCGCCGGGCGCCCCCGCGGCCGACTGCCCCGCCGACTGCGCCTGCCGGCCCGTCGGGCCCGACACCCTCGTCGCGGACCTGTGCGCCGTCGCCGCCGGAGCCCCGCACCCCGTCACCGTGGAGGACGCCGACGGCACCGTCCTCGGCGTCGTGTCCCCGGAGCGCCTCCTCGGTGTGATGGGCGGCCTCGGCACGCACGACGCCGCCGTGAACGACGTCACCACGAAGGGCGTCGAGGACAGGCGCGCGGCCACCAAGGGCCTCGGAGCGAAGAACGCGGACGCGAAGAACACCGACGTGAGGAACGCGGACGCGAAGAACACCGACGTGAAGAGCACCGACGTGAAGAACGCCGACACGGCCGTCATGAAGGACTCCGACCCGGAGAACCCCGGTACGAAGGGCGGCGACGGCGCCGAGAACGTCTCCGCGAAGAGCGGGCGGGAGGTGACCGCCGGTGCCTAGGCTCCCCCTCGGGCAGTGGGTCGACAGCTCCGTCGACTGGCTCCAGTCCCAGTTCTCCTGGCTCTTCGACGCCGTCACCACCGGCGTCACCGGCCTCTACGACGGCATCGACGCCGTCCTGTCCGCACCCCAGCCGCTCCTGTTCGCCGGCCTCCTCGCCGTCGTCGCCTGGTGGCTGCGCGGCTTCGCCGCCGGCCTCCTCGCCTTCGCGGGCTTCGCGCTCGTCGACTCCGTCCAGCTGTGGGACGAGGCCATGGCGACGCTCTCGCTCGTCCTCGTCGCCACCCTGGTCACCCTGGTGATCGCCGTGCCGCTCGGCATCTGGGCGGCCCGTTCGAAGACCGTCAGCGCCGTCATGCGCCCGGTCCTCGACTTCATGCAGACCATGCCGGCGATGGTCTACCTGATCCCCGGCATCATCTTCTTCGGCGTCGGCGTGGTCCCCGGCATCATCGCCACCATCGTCTTCGCGCTGCCCCCGGGCGTCCGGATGACCGAGCTCGGCATCCGCCAGGTCGACGGCGAACTCGTCGAGGCCGCCGAGGCCTTCGGCACCACCCCGCGCAACACCCTGCTGCGCGTGCAGCTCCCGCTCGCCCTGCCCACGATCATGGCGGGCGTCAACCAGGTCATCATGCTGGGTCTGTCCATGGTCGTCATCGCCGGCATGGTCGGCGGCGGCGGGCTCGGCGGCGCCGTCTACCGCGCCATCGGCAACGTCGACATCGGCCTCGGCTTCGAGGCCGGCGTCTCCATCGTCGTCCTCGCCATGTACCTCGACCGGATGACCGGCGCCCTCGGCCGCCAGGTCTCCCCGCTGGGCCGCCGCGCGGCCGCCAAGGCGCGCGCCGCGAGCGCCAAGGGCCCCGGCGCCAAGCTCTGGGCCCACCGGCCGCAGCCCGTCACCGCCCTCGTCGGCGTCGTCGTCCTCGCCCTCGTGGCGGGAGGCACCGGCTTCCTCGGCACCGGCTCCGGGGGCGCGGGCGGCAACGGCAAGAAGGTCAGCATCGGCTACATCCCCTGGGACGAGGGCATCGCCTCCACGTACCTGTGGAAGGAGCTCCTGGAGCGGCGCGGCTACGAGGTCGACGCCAAGCAGCTGGAGGCCGGCGCGCTCTACACCGGCCTGGCCGGCGGCCAGCTCGACTTCCAGACCGACTCCTGGCTCCCCGTCACCCACGCCCAGTACTGGGAGAAGTACAAGAACAAGCTGGAGGACCTCGGCTCCTGGTACGGCCCCACCTCCCTGGAGCTCTCCGTCCCCTCGTACGTGAAGGGCGTCGACTCCCTCGCCGACCTCAAGGGCAAGGCCGGGCAGTTCAAGGGCCGGATCGTCGGCATCGAGCCCAGCGCCGGAATGATGGGCATCCTCAAGGACAAGGTCCTCAAGGAGTACGGCCTGGAGGGCGAGTACGAGGTCGTCGACGGCTCCACCCCCGGCATGCTCGCCGAGCTGAAGCGGGCGTACGAGCGGAAGGAGCCCATCGCCGTGACCCTCTGGTCCCCGCACTGGGCCTACTCCGCCCACGACCTGAAGAAGCTCAAGGACCCCAAGGGGAGCTGGGGCAAGGGTGACGGAGTCCACACCCTCGCCCGCAAGGGCTTCACCGAGGAGAACCCCGAGGTCGGCGCCTGGCTGAAGGACTTCGAGCTGTCCGAGAAGCAGCTCACGGACCTCGAAGCCGTCATCCAGGAGACCGGCAAGGGCAAGGAGCAGGAGGCCGTCCGCACCTGGCTCGACCGGAATCCGGGCCTCGCGGAGAAGCTCACCCCGCAGTAGCCGCCCGACGGGACCGGAACGGTTCCTGTCCGAAAAGGGGTGGTCGCCGAACGTGTTCGGCGACCACCCCTTTTCCGCACGACGCGAAACGCCGCCCCAAAGCTGCGTAAGGTTCAGGTAACCGACCGGTACGAGGATCGCGACGGGCACGAGGGAGGGAGCCGACATGGACGAGAAGGAATCACCCCGCGTGGGCGCGGCCGTCAAGAGGCGCCGCAGAGCGCTCCAGCTCACCCTGGCCGTCGTCGCCTCCCGCAGCGGCCTCTCCGTGCCCTTCCTCAGCCAGGTCGAGAACGACCGGGCCCGCCCCAGCCGCCGTTCCCTCGAACTCGTCGCCGGGGCCCTGGAGACCACGGCCGGCGAACTCCTCGCCGTCGCCGAGGCCTCCCGGACCGTCGACGTCGTACGGTCCGGGGAGACCTCCCCCGACCTGCCCGAGGGCGTCCGCTCCCTGGTCCGGGGCCGCCACCAGCTCCACGCCCTGGAGTTCACCGGCGAGCAGGACGCGGGCCGCGAGTTCCAGCACCGCAACGACGAGCTGCTCTACGTGGCCGACGGCGCCGCCGAGGTCGAGGCCGAGGGCCGCGCCTACCGGCTCGACCGGGGGGACACCCTCTACCTCTCCGGCGGGGTACGGCACCGCTGGCGCGCCACCGAGCCCGGCACCCGGCTCCTGATCGTGGCGGTCGGGGAGCACGTGGAGGCGGAGGAGGAGTGAGGGACGGGGCCGTCCGCACGGGGCCGAGGGTCGTCTCCCTCGTGCCCTCCCTCACCGAGGCCGTCGCCGTCACCCTGCCCGGCGCCCTCGTCGGCGCGACCGACTGGTGCGTGCGCCCCGAGGGTCTCGACGTCCTCCGGATCGGCGGCACCAAGAACCCCGACGTCCCCGCGATCACCGCCCTCCGCCCCGACCTCGTCCTCGCCAACGAGGAGGAGAACCGCGCCCCGGACCTCGACGCCCTGCGCGCCGCCGGGCTCGACGTCCTCGTCACCGAGGTCCGCACTCTCGACCAGGGGCTGCGGGAGCTGGAACGGGTCCTCGCCGCCTGCGGCGCGCCCCGCCGCCCCCGCTGGCTGGCGGAGGCCGGGGAGGCCTGGGCGGCGGTCGAGCCCCTGCGCCCGGAGGCGCCGCTCACCGCCGTCGTGCCGATCTGGCGCCGTCCCTGGATGGTCCTGGGCCGCGACACCTTCGCCGGCGACCTGCTCGCCCGCCTCGGCGTCCGCAACGCGTACGCCGGCCATCCTGAGCGCTATCCCCGCCTTCCGCTCGACGAGCTGCGCGCCACCGCCCCCGACCTGGTCGTCCTGCCCGACGAGCCCTACCGCTTCACGCGCGACGACGGCCCCGAGGCCTTCCCCGGGACCGCCGCCGCCCTCGTCGACGGGCGCATGCTCACCTGGTACGGACCGTCGCTGGCCGAGGCTCCGGAGCGGCTGTCCCGGGCCCTGCGAGCAGCGCGCCGCTGACGAGCCCGCGCGCGGTGTGGAGGGCGGCCACCAGCCAGGCCGCCACGAGGAGCGCGTACAGGCCGACCGCCAGCCACCGGAAGGCGGCCAGACCGGTGTGCTGCGCGAGCCCCTCGGCGCCGGTCACGCAGGTGCCGACGGGGAAGGTGAACGCCCAGAAGGTCATCGCGAAGCCCATGCCCTGGCGCCGTGCCCGCAGCACCATCGCGCCGGCGAGCGCCAGCCACAGCAGCGCGAAGCCCATGACGGGCACCCCGTAGAGGACGGCGAAGGCGGCGAAGCCGTGCGCGTACGGTTCGGGCAGCACGCCCGGGGCCGTGTCGGCGAACTTGTTCGCGGCGGTCGTCGACTGGCCGAGGGGGCCGAGGACCAGGAAGAGGGTGGGGGTGAGCGCGAGCGGCAGCGGACCGCCGGTGACGAGCCGCCCGAAGACCAGGGGCAGCACGACCAGGGTGGCGAGCAGGCTGAGGCCGAACAGGGCGTAGCAGGCGATCAGGAGCGTCTGCCGGGCCTGCCCCGGGGGCAGGTGGGGGACGAGCAGCGGGCCGAGGGCGGCGGAGACCATGGGGGCGACCAGCGGCAGCAGCCACACCGGGGACGCGCCCTCGATCCGGTGGTGCACCACCATCAGGTACGGGACGGCCACGGCCGCCACCAGGCCGATCAGCGTGCCGGCGCCGAACAGGACGGTGTCGAGCGCGACGGCCGCCGGGAGCCCGATCCAGTCCCGGCCCACGACGAGGGCTCCGCCGCCGACCGCGAGCAGCGCCATCGACAGACAGCCGTAGAACGGGGCCACGGCCGGGTCCATGAGGTGGGCGCGGGCCTGGTCGCGGTGGTGGACCCAGTGCAGCGCGCGGGCCGGGAGCAGCACGAGCAGCATCGCGAGCGACAGCGCCCAGACCGCCGCGCAGGCGGTACGGAGACCGGGGACGTGCACCGGGAGGGCGGCGCCCGCGGTGGCGACGATCGCCGTGCCCATCACGGAGGCGTACCAGTTGGGTCCGAGGTGACGGACGGAACGGCCCCGGAGGCCCGGCCGGGCGCCCGGGGTGGTGGCGCGGGGGACCGGAAGGGGGGCCGGGCGGAGGGGTGCGACGCTTGCCATGGCTCCACCGTCGTCCCGTTTCCGGGCCCGGACCAGGGATCATGGGGCTATGACGCCATAAGCTGGGTTTATGGGTAAGGGAACGCGGGACGGTGGTGCCCACGCGGACGACGGTGCGCACGGGGGCGGAGTGCGGGGCGGTACGTCTCGGGGCGGGTCGGCTTCGGGCGGCGGGCCCGCGCCCCGTGGAGGCCCGGTGTCCCGCAGCGGCTCGGCGCCCGGCAGCCGCCCCGCGCCCGTCGGCGGTCCGGCGACGGCCGGTGCCCCCGCCCCCCGCCCCCACCTCTCCCACCGCGTCCCCGATCTCGGCGCGCTCGAACTGCTCCTCGCCGTCGCCCGGCACGGCAGCCTCGGGGCCGCCGCCCGCGAGGTCGGGATCACCCAGCCCGCCGCGAGCAGCCGGATCCGCTCCATGGAACGGCAGCTCGGGATGGCGCTGGTCGACCGTTCGCCGCGCGGCTCCCGGCTCACCGACGCGGGCGCCCTCGTCACGGACTGGGCGCGGCGGATCGTGGAGGCGGCGGAGGCCTTCGACGCCGGGGCGCAGGCCCTGCGCGGACGCCGTGACTCCCGGCTGCGGGTGGCCGCGTCCATGACGATCGCCGAGTACCTGCTGCCGGGCTGGCTGATCGCCCTGCGCGCCGAACGCCCCGACACCGCCGTGTCGCTCCAGGCCGGGAACTCGGCGGCCGTCGCGGAACGCCTCTTCGCGGGCGACGCGGACGTCGGCTTCGTGGAGGGCCTCGCCGTGCCGGACGGCCTCGACGGCGTGGTCGTCGCGCACGACCGCCTCGCGATCGTCGCCGCCCCCTCGCACCCGTGGGCCTGCCGCCGCGCCCCGCTGGACCCGGCGGAGCTGGCCGCGACCCCGCTGGTGTTGCGGGAGCGCGGCTCGGGCACCCGGCAGGTCCTCGACGCGGCGCTCTCCGCCCACGGCGGCCTCGCGCGACCGCTCCTCGAACTCGCCTCCACGACGGCGGTGAAGGCCGCCGCCGTCAGCGGTGCGGGCCCGGCGGTCCTCAGCGAGCTCGCGATCACCGAGGAGCTGGCCTCCCGCCGGCTGGTCGCCGTCCCCGTCGAAGGGGTGGTGCTCCGCCGGGACCTGCGGGCCGTCTGGCCCGCCGGCCACCGCCCCACGGGCCCGGCCCGCGACCTGCTCTCCCTGACCCGCGACCGGCCGTAGGTCCGGGCGGTTCCTAGACGCCCGCCGCGCGGTGGGTGATCCGCCCGTCCAGGACCGTCAGCAGGACCGGCAGGTCCGGCAGCTCCGTCGCGGCCGTGGTCAGCGGGTCGCCGCCGAAGACGGCCAGGTCGGCGCGGTGGCCGAGGGCGATCCGGCCCGCCTCGTGCTCCTCGCCCGCCGCGTACGCCGGAGCCGTCGTCAGGCCCCGCAGCGCCTCCAGCGGCGTCAGCGCCTGCTCGGGCCCGTGCGGCGCCCGGTCGAGGTCGCGGCTCGGGCGCCGGTGCCGGGCCCCGGCCATCACGCCGAGCGGCGGGAACGGCGCGATCGGCCAGTCCGAGCCGAGGACCACGGTGGCCCCGGACTCCAGCAGGTCCCGGCAGCGCCACGCGCGCGAGGCGCGCTCCTCGCCGAGCCGGCGCGACCAGTTGTCGGTGTGGTCGGCGCGGGTGAAGTCGCAGCAGTGGGTGGGCTGCATGGAGGCGAGGACGCCCAGCTCGGCGAAGCGGCGCAGGGTGTCGTCGGGGACGGTCTCGATGTGCTCGACCCGGTGCCGCACCTCGCCGCCGCCCGAGGCGCGCGCCTTCTCGACGGAGTCGAGGACGTGCCGGACGGCCGCGTCCCCGATGGCGTGCGTCGCGGTGGGCACGCCCGCCCGGTGCAGTTCGCCGACGATCCGGGTGTACGCCTCGGGGTCCGGCCAGAACGCGTGCGTGGACTCGCCGTGGCAGTCGGGCCGCTCCAGCCACGCGGTGCCGTTGTCGATGGTCCCGTCCATGAACAGCTTCACGCCGGCGACCCGCCACAGCGCCCCGCCGGTGCCCTGCCGCCCGATCAGGTCCCGCACGCCGTCGGCGTCGGTGCCGGGCTGGCACCAGGGCGCGACCCGCAGCCGCAGCGGCAGCTCACCGGCCGCGTCGAGCTCCCCGTACAGGGCGAGGCTGTCGCCGTTGGCGTCCATGGCGTGGCCGCCGGTCAGGCCCGTGGCGGCCATGGCGCGCAGCGCGGCCGCGAGCCGCTCCCGGCTCTCCTCGCGCGTCGGCCTCGGGGCGACCCGCTCGACCAGTTCGCAGGCGGCGTCCTCCTGGAGGAGGCCGGTGGGGCGCCCGTCGGCGTCGCAGACGACCTCGGCGGAGGCCTGGTCGAAGGTGCGGGGGCCGTCGACCCCGGCGAGTTCGAGGGCCCGGCGGCTGGCGAGGGCCGAGTGGGCGTCGAAGAGCAGGAGGAAGGCGGGCACCCCGTCGAGGACGGAGTCGAAGGGGGCGGTGCCGACGGGCCGGTCGCCGAAGACGTTCGGGTCGAGGCCCCAGCCGAACAGCCATGCCCCGCGTTCCAGGGTCCGCACCTCGCGGGCGAGCGCCTCGCGGAGGTCGTCGAGGTCGGCGCAGTACGACAGGTCGAGGCCGTGCGTCAGCTCGGCGCCGGTGACGGGGTGCACGTGCCCGTCGACGAGCCCGGGGGTGACCACGGCCCCCTTGAGGTCGACCACGGTGGTCGCCGGACCGGCGAGCGCCCGGATCTCGCGGTCGTCGCCCAGGGCCGCGATCCGGCCGTCGTCGGAGACGGCGAGCGCGGTCTCCGGCAGGAACGCCCCCGTGCCGGGGTCGAGCAGACGGGCGGAGAGCAGGACGAGACGGGTGCGCACGGTGGCTCCAGGGGGTGCGGGACGGTTCTTCGGCGGTACGAATGCGGATACGGGGGAGAGGTGTGGGCGGCGAGTGGCGGGTGTCGGGTCACGTGCGCGGGCGAGGGACCGTCCGAGTCGGCCCGCAAGCATCAGTCCCTACGGGTCGGCCCACACGGAGCCCGTACGGGTCGGCCCGCAAGAAGCAGCCTGTACCGGCCGGGCCCGCCCGAAGGGGCGACCTGCCGCATAGGCCACCCGCACGGCCCGCCCGCACGGATCAGCTCGGCGCCGCCGGCAGCGGCGTCCCCGTCAGCGCCCCGGCCGCCAGGCCGAGTTCGCGTTCCGCCGTGGTGAGGGCCATGCGGGTCACCGCCTCCGGCCGGTTCCCCCGGTCGGTGTTGGCGTGGGCGCCGAGGCCGTCGAGGACGACCAGGATCTGGATGGCTGTCGTGCGCGGGTCGTCCGTGCGGAACTCGCCCCGCTCGACGCCCTCGCGGATGAGCCCTTCGAGGCGGTCGTCGGAGGCGCGCTCCTGCTCGGCGACCCGGTCGCGCAGGACGGGCCGGTAGCGGCTGAGGTGCCGGGCGTTGATCCACAGGCGGCTGATGTCGTCGTACGCCTCTCCGGCCGAGAGGGCGAAGTAGCGCGCGAGGTACTGCACGGGGGTGCCGTGCGGCCGTTCGGCGGGCAGCAGGGAGTCGAGCTCGCCGGTGGAGGCCACGGCGAACGCCTCGGCCACCAGCTCCTCCGCCGAGGGGAAGTAGTGGCTGATCAGCCCCGGTCGTACGGCCAGTTCCTCGGCGATCCGCCGCAGCGTGACGCACTCCAGGCCCTCGGTCAGGGCGACCCGGGCCGCGGTCTCCACGATCTCCGCACGCCGGGCTTCCGGAGTTTTCCGAACGCGCTTGCGCTCAACGCTTGACGACATACCGGGGATGCTATTGAGTGTGCGACCAATAAGCAACCAGGTGGGCACCACACGCTTCCGGAGGGCCGCATGGCTTCCACGATCCCCGACCAGAACCCGGCCTCCGGGGCCGCTCAGGTCACCCCTCCGGCCGCCGACCGGCCCGGCCGCATCGAGGCCCACGGCATCGACCGCATCCCCGACGAGGAGCGCCACGGGCACCCCCGCGAGCTGTTCTCCGTGTGGGCCGCGGCGAACGTCAACTACCTGAGCCTGGTCATCGGCGGCGCCCTGATCCTGATGGGCCTGACCCTCTGGCAGGCCCTCGGCGTGATCGTCGTCGGCAACCTCTTCTGGGTGCTCACCGGACTGCTCGCCACCTCGGGCCCGGCCGCCGGCGCGCCCAGTGAGGTGATCACCCGGGCCGTGTACGGCGTCCTCGGCAACCGCGTGAACAACGCGGTCGGCGGCTGGCTGGTCTCCGTCTGCTACTTCGCCCTCAACCTGGCCGCCGCGGCCACCGCCGCCTTCGCGTTCGTGGAGAGGACCGGCCTCGCCGTCACCGTCCCCGTCGAGGTGGCCGTCATCGTGGCGATCGCCGCCCTCACGCTGGTCATCAGCGTCTACGGGCACGGCCTGATCGTCCGGCTGTACCTGCCGATCACGCTCGCCCTCGCCGCGGCCTTCGCCGTCGTCGCGTTCGCCGTCCTGCTCCACGCCGACCTCGGGTACGCCCCCGCCGCGCGCCTCTCCGGCGTCGAGCTGTGGTCCCTGCTCCTCGCGGGCACCACGATGATCGCCTCGGGCCCGCTCTCGTACACCACGAGCGCCGACTTCTCCCGCTACCTGCCCCGCACCGCCCCGAAGCGGGCGATCGTCGGCTGGACCGCGCTGGGCGCCTTCCTGCCCAGCGTCGTCGTCTCCTCGCTCGGCGCCCTCGCGGCCACCGCCGTCGACATGACCGACCCGCAGACCGCGCTCCAGGAGATCCTGCCCGGCTGGTTCGTGCCGGTCTTCCTGCTCGCCCTGGTCCTCGGCACCGTCGCCATCAACGCCCTGACCGCCTACAGCGCCGGACTCGCCCTCCAGGCCGTCGGCCTGCGCGTCCGCCGCTCCGTCAGCGTCCTCCTCGACGGCGCGGTGGCCGTCGCCCTGACCCTGTACGGCGTGCTCGTCTCCGACTTCCTGGACACCGTCAGCAACGCCCTCCAGGTGATCACGGTCCTGGTCGGCCCCCTGATGGCCCTCTACGCCACCGACGTCCTGCTGCGCCGCTGCCGCTACGACGGCGTCGCGCTCTCCGACGAGACCCCCGGCAGCCCCTTCTGGTACACCGCCGGCGTCAACCTGGCCGGAGCGCTCGCCCTCGTCGCCGGTGTCACCGCCGCGTCCCTCTGCGTCGACACCCTCTACACCGGGCCGGTGGCCTCGGCCCTCGGCGGCGTCGACCTCTCCCTGCCCGTCGGCATGGGCGTCTCCGCCGCCCTCTACGCCCTCCTGATGCGGGGCGACCGCACGCTGCTCGCCGCCCGCGCGGCCGGCTGAACCGGCCCTTCCGCCGGACCCGGGCCGCCGCCTGACCGAGCCCTTCTCCGAGCCCCGGACCGCTGCCTTGCCGGGCCCTTCCCTCAGACCCGGACCGCGGCCGCTGCCGCCGCCTCGATCAGTCCCCGCATCACGCGCCGGTCCTCGCCCATCTCCGGGTGCCACTGCACCCCGAGGGCCCAGACCGGATCGGCCAGCTCCACCGCCTCCACCGTGCCGTCCTCCGCGCGGGCCGAGACCGCGAGTCCCGCGCCCAGCCGGTCCACGGCCTGGTGGTGGTAGGCCGGGACCTCGGCCGTCTCCGGCACCAGGGAGGCGTAGCGGGTGCCCGGCACCGGCTCGACCTTGTGCCGGCCGATCACCCCGACCGCCTCCACGTGCCCGTCCAGGTGCTGGACCAGCGTCCCCCCGAGGGCCACGTTCAGGAGCTGCATCCCCCGGCAGATGCCCAGGAGCGGGGTGCCGGAGGTGAGGGCCGCGTCGATCAGGGCCAGCTCCCAGGAGTCCCGCTCCCTGGCCGGGGGACCGGTGCGGGGGTCGGGCTCGGCCCCGTACCGCACGGGCTCGACGTCCGCCCCGCCCGCGACGACGAGCCCGTCGAGCCGGGCCACGACCGCCGCCGCGACGGCCGGCCGGTCCGGCGGGAGCATCACCGCGATGCCCCCGCTCTCCCGCACCAGCCGGGGGTACGGGGCGGGCAGCAGCGCCGCCTCCATGTCCCACACCCCCCAGCGGGCCCGGTCCAGATAGGTGGTCACGCCGATGAGCGGCTCGGACACGAGGATTCCTCCAGAGAGATCGGGACGGCGTCAGCCGCGTTCGAGTTCGGCCTCGGCCGCGGCGAGCGCCGCGAACTCCTCCTCGGGCGCCTTGGCGACCAGGTGGTGCCGACTGTAGAACGCGAAGTAGGCGAGGGCGATCACGTACACCCCGAGCGCCATGAACGCCGCCGTCCGGTCGACCAGGAAGGTCGCCACCAGGGCCGACAGGGCCAGGACGAAGGCCGTCGACGAGGTCGCGATCCCGCCGGGCGTGCGGTACGGCCGGTGCAGGTGCGGCTCGCGGCGGCGCAGCACGATGTGCGAGAGCGCCATCAGGGCGTACGAGATGGTGGCGCCGAAGACCGCGATGTTCAGCATCCGCGCCCCGTTCCCGGTCCCGGCCGCGAGGGCGAAGCCGATCGCGCCCGGGATGAGGAGCCCCAGGTAGGGCGACTTGCGGCGGCTGGTCAGGGAGAGGAAGCGGGGCAGGTAGCCCGCCCGGGAGAGGGCGAAGAGCTGGCGCGAGCCGGCGTAGATGAGGGAGAAGAAGGAGGCGACCAGACCCGCCAGGCCCGCGTAGTTCACGAACCGGCTGAGCGCCGTCGGCTCCCCGTCGCCCTGGAGCGCCACGACCAGCGGGTTCCCCGCCTCCTGGACGGCGGCCGCGCCGCGCGCCCCGGTGGCGGCGAAGAAGGTCATGACGGCGAGCAGCACCAGGACGCCGAGCGAGATCGCCAGCGCCTTCGGCATCGAGCGGACCGGGTCCTTCGCCTCCTCGGCGGCCAGCGGCACCCCCTCGACCCCGAGGAAGAACCACATGCCGAAGGGGAACGCGGCCCAGATCCCGAGCAGTCCGAACGGCAGCCAGGAGTTCGAGCCGAAGGCCTCGCCGTCCACCGGGATGTCGTTCAGGCCGTCCACGTGGAAGTCGGTGAACGCGCCGGCCGCGAAGACGACCAGGGCCGCGACCGCGATCGCCGTCACGACCAGGCTGAACCGCAGCGCCTCGCCCACGCCCCACAGGTGGATCCCGATGAAGAGCGCGAAGCAGACCAGGTAGACCGGCCAGCCGGACTCCAGGCCGAAGAGCCCCAGGGACTCGACGTAGTCGCCGATGAAGATGGAGATCGCGGCGGGGGCGAGGATGTACTCGATGAGGATCGCGGTGCCGGTGAGGAAGCCGCCCCAGGTGCCGAGCGCCCGGCGGGCGAAGCCGTAGCCGCCGCCCGCCGTGGGCAGGATGGCGGAGAGCTCGGCGAGCGCGAAGACCAGACAGGCGTACATCGCGCCCATCAGGACGGTGGCGACGGCGAGCCCGCCGAAGCCGCCCTTCGACAGGCCGATGTTCCAGCCGGAGAAGTCCCCGGAGACGACGTAGGCGACGCCGAGGCCGGTGAGCAGCAGCCAGCCGGCGCTGCCGCGGCGCAGCGCGCGCCGCTTCAGGTAGTCGTCCTCCGGCGGGGCTCCGGGCGTCTTCCCGGACGTGCTCCCGGTCGTGTCTTCGAGCGTCATGGCAGCGTCAGCTCCCCGCAACGGGCCCAATGGATTGAGGCCATACCTTTGCGCCGCCCCGACGGGAACGCAACCCCCGTGCGTTACTTTCGGGTTACGGGGCCGGGTTGCCGGGCCGGGTCACGGGTCCCCGGCCCTCGCGGGCCCGTTCACGTCAGGAAGCCCCGCAGCAGCGCCGCCGTGCCCGCGCAGTGCTCCCGCATCACCTCGCGCGCCGCGTCCGCGTCCCCGTCGAGGACCGCCTCCACGAGCGCGGTGTGCTGGTGCTGGGAGTGCTCCAGGTTCCGCACGAGCAGCGGGATGCAGTCGAGCAGGTCGTTCACCGTCGCCCGGACCGCCGCGTACCGAGCCGTCAGACTCGGCGACCCGGACAGCTCCGCAAGGGTGAGGTGGAGCAGGGTGTCCTGGCGCCGGTAGTCGCCGAGCGGGGCGTCGTGGGTCGCCGCGAGGGCGGACCGCAGCCGCCCGGCGCCCGCCGCGTCCAGGCCGTGGGCCGCGCACAGGCCCGCGGCCCCCACCTCCAGGACCTCCCGGAAGCGCAGGGTGTCCTCCACGTCGACCGAGGCGATCCGGCGGCGCAGCTCGTCCTCGTCGCCCGTCCGGACCCGGGGCAGCACGAACGTCCCGCCGTACCGGCCGCGCCGGCTCTCCACGAGCCCCTGCTCCTGGAGGACCTTCAGGACCTCGCGCAGGGTCACCCGGCTGATTCCCATCCGGTCGGCCAGCTCCCGCTCGGCGGGCAGCCGCTCCCCGTCCGGCACCAGGCCGAGCCGCACCACCTGGAGAATCTGCTCCAGGGCCTCCTCGAACCCATTGCCCGCCCGCACCGGCCGCAGCACGGGCGTCAGCCGGTCCGCCGATTCACTCGTACTGGCCACGTTCTCGTTTCCTTTCCGCCGGCACTTCCCAAGCAATGGTTTTCCGCAATACCTTATGGCTCCCGGCAGGCCGAAGGAGGAGCAATCCCGTGGCAGACCGCACACCCCCGCTCCGCGTCGAGGAGCTGCGCGCCCTCGTCGCGAGCGGAGAGATCGACACCGTAGTCCTCGCCTTCCCCGACATGCAGGGGAGGCTCCAGGGCAAGCGGTTCGCCGCGCGGTTCTTCCTGGACGACGTCCTCGGACACGGCACCGAGGGCTGCAACTACCTGCTGGCCGTCGACACCGAGATGAACACCGTCGACGGCTACGAGATGTCCTCCTGGGACCGCGGCTACGGCGACTTCGCCATGCACCCCGACCTCACCACCCTGCGGCGCCTCCCCTGGAACGAGGCCACCGCCATGGTGACGGCCGACCTCGCCTGGGCCGACGGCAGCCCCGTCACCGCCGCGCCCCGCCAGATCCTCCGCCGCCAGCTCGAACGCCTCGCGGAACACGGGCTCACCGCCCACGTCGGCACCGAGCTGGAGTTCATCGTCTTCAAGGACAGCTACGAGCAGGCCTGGGACGCGAACTACCGCGGCCTCACCCCCGTCAACCAGTACAACGTCGACTACTCCGTCCTCGGCACCGGACGCGTCGAACCCCTCCTGCGCCGCATCCGCAACGAGATGACCGCCGCCGGACTCACCGTCGAGTCCGCCAAGGGCGAGTGCAACCCCGGCCAGCACGAGATCGCCTTCAAGTACGACGAGGCCCTCGTCACCTGCGACCGGCACGCCGTCTACAAGACGGGCGCCAAGGAGATCGCCGCGCAGGAGGGCTACTCGCTCACCTTCATGGCGAAGTACAACGAACGCGAGGGCAACTCCTGCCACATCCACCTCTCCCTCCAGAACGCCGCCGGGGAGAACGTGATGGCCGGGGGCGACGAGCACGGCATGTCGGAGACCATGCGGCACTTCCTCGCCGGACAGCTCGCCGCCCTCCGCGGCTTCTCCCTCCTCTACGCCCCCAACATCAACTCCTACAAGCGGTTCCAGCCCGGCTCCTTCGCGCCCACCGCCGTCGCCTGGGGCCACGACAACCGCACCTGCTCCCTCCGGGTCGTCGGCCACGGACGCTCCACCCGCTTCGAGAACCGCCTCCCCGGCGGCGACGTCAACCCCTACCTCGCCGTCGCCGGCCTGGTCGCCGCGGGGCTCCACGGCATCGAGCAGCGCCTCGAACTGCCCGAGCCCTGTACGGGGAACGCCTACGCCGCCGACTACGCCCACGTCCCCACCACCCTGCGCGAGGCCGCCGAACTCTGGGAGACCAGCGAGATCGCCAAGGCCGCCTTCGGCCCCGAGGTCGTCTCCCACTACCGCAACATGGCCCGCGTCGAACTCGACGCCTTCGACGCCGCGGTGACCGACTGGGAACTGCGCCGCTCCTTCGAACGCTTGTGAGGAAAGAGTTGCTCCAGGTACTGAACCCGGCGACCGGGGAAGAGGTCGCCACCGTCCCGGCCGCCACCCCCGCCGACGTCGACGCCGCCGTCGCCCGGGCCGCCGCCGCCCAGCGCGGCTGGGCCGCCGCCGCGCCCGCCGACCGCGCCCGGCTGCTGCGCCGCTTCGCCGCCGCCGTCGACGAACACGTCGAGGAACTGGCCCGGTTGGAGGTCACCGAGGCGGGCCACACCATCGGCAACGCCCGCTGGGAGGCCGGCAACGTCCGCGACCTGCTCGAATTCTCCGCCGGGGGAGTGGAACGCCTCAACGGGCGCCAGATCCCGGTGGCCGGCGGCCTCGACGTCACGATCCTCGAACCCCTCGGGGTCGTCGGCGTCATCGCGCCCTGGAACTTCCCCATGCCGATCGCCGCCTGGGCCACCGCGCCCGCCCTCGCCGCCGGCAACGCCGTCGTCCTCAAGCCGGCCGAGACCACCCCGCTCACCGCGCTCCGTCTGGCCGAACTCGCCCTGGAGGCGGGCCTGCCCGAAGGGCTCTTCCAGGTCCTCCCCGGCACCGGCCCGGTCGCCGGGAACGCCCTCGTCGAACACCCCGGCGTCGCCAAGATCGTCTTCACCGGCTCCACCCGGGTCGGCAAGGCCGTCATGGCCAAGTGCGCCGACCGGGTGAAGCGGGTCACCCTCGAACTCGGCGGCAAGAGCCCCAACATCGTCTTCGCCGACGCCGACCTCGAAGCGGCCGCCGCCGCCGCCCCGATGTCCTTCCTCGACAACAGCGGCCAGGACTGCTGCGCCCGCACCCGCATCCTCGTCCAGCGGAGCGCGTACGACCGCTTCCTGGAACTGCTCGCCCCCGCGATCGAGGAGATCGTCGTCGGCGACCCCGCCGACGAGCGCACCCAGATGGGCCCGCTGATCTCCCGCGCCCAGCTCGACCGCGTCCGCTCCTACGTCACCGACGACCTCGAAGGCATCCGGGGCAAGGCGCCCGAGGGCCCCGGCTTCTGGTTCCCGCCGACCGTCCTCACCGGCCTGCCCGAGGACGCCCCCTGCGCCGTCGACGAGGTCTTCGGACCCGTCGCCGTCGTCCTCCCCTTCGAGGACGAGGCCGACGCGGTCCGCCTCGCCAACGCCACCGAGTACGGCCTGTCCGGCTCGATCTGGACCCGGGACGTCGGCCGCGCCCTGCGCGTCTCCCGCGCCGTCCGCGCCGGCAACCTCTCCGTCAACTCCCACTCCAGCGTCCGCTACTGGACCCCGTTCGGCGGCTACCAGCAGTCCGGCCTCGGCCGCGAACTCGGCCCCGACGCCCTGACCGCCTTCACCGAAACCAAGAACGTCTTCATCAGCACGGAGGCCCGAACCGCATGACCACCGAAGAGATCATCTGCCGCAGGCTCGTCGGCCGCACCGCCGTCATCACCGGCGCCGGCAGCGGCATCGGCCTTGCCACCGCCCGCCGCCTCGCCTCCGAGGGCGCGAACGTCGTCTGCGGCGACATCGACGAGACCGCAGGCAAGGCCGCCGCCGAGGAGGTCGGCGGCACCTTCGTACGGGTCGACGTCACCGACCCCGAGCAGGTGGAGGCGCTGTTCAGGACGGCCTTCGACACGTACGGCTCCGTGGACATCGCCTTCAACAACGCCGGCATCTCGCCGCCCGACGACGACTCCATCCTGGAGACCGGCCTGGAGGCCTGGAAGCGCGTCCAGGACGTCAACCTCACCTCCGTCTACCTCTGCTGCAAGGCCGCCCTGCCCTACATGCGCCGCCAGGGCCGGGGCTCCATCATCAACACCGCCTCCTTCGTCGCGATCATGGGCGCCGCCACCAGCCAGATCTCCTACACCGCGTCCAAGGGCGGCGTGCTCGCCATGTCCCGCGAGCTGGGCGTCCAGTTCGCCCGCGAGGGCATCCGCGTCAACGCGCTCTGCCCGGGACCCGTCAACACCCCGCTCCTCCAGGAGCTGTTCGCCAAGGACCCCGAGCGGGCCGCGCGCCGCCTCGTCCACATCCCCGTCGGCCGCTTCGCCGAAGCCGACGAGATCGCCGCCGCCGTCGCCTTCCTCGCCAGCGACGACTCCTCCTTCGTCAACGCCACCGACTTCCTCGTGGACGGCGGCATCGCGGGCGCGTACGTGACCCCGCTGTAGGCCCCGCCCACGCGAACGGCCGGGCGTCCCGTGACGCCCGGCCGTTCCCGCATCGGTCCCGGAGGTTCTGTCGGTCCCGGAGGTCCTAGAGGAAGGTGCGGCCCTCGCCCCGGTACGTCGGCACGGTCGCCGTGATCCGGTCGCCCTCCACCAGGTGCAGGTTCTCGAACCGCTCGCACATCTCGCCGGCCTTCGCGTGCCGGAACCACACCTTGTCGCCGATCCGCAGGTCGTCGGCCGGCGAGCCGAGCAGCGGGGTCTGCACCTCGCCCGCCCCCTCCTGCGGGTCGTACCGCAGCCCCTCCGGCAGGTACGGCACGGGCAGCCGGTCCGGGCCCGCCGCCCCGGAGGCCGGGTAGCCGCCGCCGAGCACGGTCACCACGCCCACGCCCGGCCGCCGGACCACCGGGTGCGCGAAGAGCGCGGCGGGCCGGCCGCTGAAGGACGTGTAGTGGTCGAAGAGGCGCGGCACGAAGAACCCCGAACCGGCGGCGATCTCCGTCACCGCGTCCTCGGCGGCCGTGTGCTGCACGCTGCCGGTGCCGCCGCCGTTCACGAACTCCAGGTCCGGCGCCACCGCCCGCACGGCCCGCACCACGGCCGCCCTGCGCTCCGCCAGCTCCCTGCGGGCGGCGGACTGCATCAGCCGGATCGCCCGCGACCGCAGCGGCCGGCCCGCGACCGCGTCCCCGACCCCCGCGACGTGCCCCTCGTACGCCATGATCCCGACCAGCCGGAACCCCGGCCGCCGCACCACCGAGCGGGCCAGCTCCGCCAGCTCGGCGGGTTCGCGCAGCGGGGAGCGGCGGGCGCCGATCCGGATCCGGCCGCTGAGCAGGCTGAGCGCCGTGTCCAGCTCCAGGCAGACCCGGACCTCCTCCGTCCCGCCCGCGCGGGAGGCGTCGATCAGGTCGAGCTGCGCCACGTCGTCCACCATCACCGTCACGGCGGCGGCCAGCTTCGGGTCCCGCGCCAGCTCTCCGAACCCGGAACGGTCCGCCGACGGGTACGCGAGCAGGACGTCCTCGAACCCGGCACGGGCCAGCCACAGCGACTCTTCGAGCGTGAACGACATGATCCCGGCGAAGCCCTCCCGGGCGAGCGCCCGCTCCAGGAGCGCCCGGCACCGCACGGACTTGCTCGCCACGCGTATGGGCTTCCCCCCGGCCCGGCGCACGAGGTCCGCCGCGTTGGCGTCGAAGGCTTCGAGGTCGACGATCGCCACGGGCGCGTCGAGGTGAGCGGTGGCCCGGTCGTAACGGGCGCGGTCGCCGGCACGGGGAGTCATGGCCCGAGCTTGCCAGACGGGTTTACGGGTGGGTAGCCCCTGAGTTCCCGCGGGGCGGGGAACAGCCCGTAGAGTGACGGGCATTGTCGACACGAGCGGGGGACGGGGATGACCAGCGAGCACCGCCCCACGTCCTCCCGCATCACCGAACTCCTCCTCCCGCCCCACCGGACGCCTCCGAAGACGACCGAGCCCGGCCGCCCGGAGCCTCAGAGCCCGGCCGAGCCTGCCCGCCCGGAGCCCCCGAGCACGGCCGCACCCGGCCGCGCGGAGCCTCTGAACACGGCCGCGTCCGCCCATCCGGCGCCTCCGAATACCGGCGCTTCCGGTCGTCTGGCGCCTCCGAATACCGGCGCTTCCGGTCGTCCGGCGCCTTCGAGCACAGCCGCGTCCACCCGCCCGGCACCTCCGAGCACGGCCGCGCCCGCCCATCCGGCGCCCCCGAACACCGGCGCTTCCGGTCGTCCGGCACCCCCGAACACCGCCGCTTCCGGCCACCCCGTGCCGTCGGCCCCCGCCGCCGCGACCCGTCCGGCGCCGCCGGATCCGGCCGGGACCACCGTGACCCGCCCCGTGACGTACGACACGACCGGGGCCGCTGTGAACCGCCCCGTGACATACGACACGGCCGGAAACCCCGCCGCAGCCCGCTCGGCGACGCCGGACGGACCGGCCGGGGCCCCCGAGGCCCGTCCGGGAACGCCCACAGCCGCTCCCGCCGCCCCCCGCCGACCGGCGCCCGTCGACACCGACCCGCCCGCCGTCGAGACGACGGCCCGCCTCCGTCCGATCCGCCCCACGGACCGCATGCCCCTGCCGGGCCCCCGGGCCGTCCCGCCCCGCCCGTCGTCGGCGCCTTCCGCGTCCGTACGGTCCACCCGCCCGGCGCCCGGGCAGCCCGCCCCGCCCCGGCCCGCCGAGCGGCCCGGCCCGTCGTCCGCGTTCCCGGCCCCGGCACGTCCGGCATCCGCCCCGGCACGTCCGACGTCCGCCCCGGCACGTCCGGCCCCCGGACCGGTCGCGCCCCACCGGCCCGCGACGTCCCGGCCCTCGCCGGGGCCGGTGCTTCCGGGGGCGGGGGCGCCCACCCCGGCCCGCCCGACCGCCCCCACCGCCTTCGCGCCCCCGTCGGCGCCGCCGGCACCGGCACCGTCGCCGTACGGCCGTACCCCCGGTCGCCCCACCGGCTACGCCCTGCCGCCCGAGGCGCCCGTCGAGACCACCACCCGGCTGCGGCCCGTCCGGGAGCGGCGGAGCGCCGGGCGGACGGCCGCGGTCGCCGCCTGTGCCGTGCTCGGCCTCGGGCTCATCGGCGGCGCCCTCGCCGGGGTCTGGCTGGCGGCCTCCGAGCCGGGCAGGCCCGCCGAACCCGTCGAATACGCCGAGGCCGGGGACCTCTGGCACAACGCTCCCGTCGACACCCTCTTCCCCCGCACCCTCGCGGGCCCCGGCGCGGGCCCCGGCGCCGCCGCCCGCACCTGGACCCGGATCGTCGTCGCCCCGGACGCCGCCTGCTCGCCCGCCGTCCTCGCCAAGGGCCTGCTCGCCACTGTCGAGCCGCTCGGCTGCGAACGCGTCCTGCGCGCCACGTACACCGACGCCACCGCCAGCAGCGTGATCACCGTGGGCCTCGTCTTCACCCGCGCCGACGCCACCGCGCAGCGCACCCTCGGCCAGGGCCTCACCGCCCGCCTCGGCCAGGACGTCCCCCCGGCCCTCTCCGGCCCCTCCACCGTCGCCGCCCGCTTCGGCGACCGGCAGCGCGCGAGCTGGTGGACCAGCGCTCCCGCCGACCTCCCCGTCGTCGTCACCGCCGTCTCCGGCTTCGCCGACGGCCGGACCGTCGACGCCCCCCAGCCCGCCGACCGGGCCATGGCCAAGGGCCGTACCGACGCCGTCGCCCAGTCCGGCCTCGGCCACGAGGCCAGGGGCATCACCGAGCGCCTGGAACGCCTGCTGCGCACGACCGCTGTCACGGCGGCCCAGGAGAAGACCCGGTGAACCGATCCGTCCGCCGGCGCGCACGCGGCGGCGCGGCCGTCCTGCTCGCCGCCGCCTTCTCCGTCCTGCCCGCCACCACCGCGCCCGCGCACGCCGACACCATCCGGGCCCGCCAGTGGGGCCTCGAAGCCCTCCACACCGCCGACGCCTGGCGCACCACCAAGGGCGAGGGCGTCACCGTCGCCGTCCTCGACACCGGCGTCGACGCCGACCACCCCGACCTCGAAGGCTCCGTCCTGCCCGGACACGACCTCATCGGCTTCGGCGCCGAACGGGGCGACCGCGCCTGGGCCCGGCACGGCACCGCCATGGCCGGGATCATCGCCGGACACGGCCACGGACCCGACGGCCGGGACGGCGTCCTCGGCATCGCCCCCGAGGCCGGGATCCTGCCCGTACGGGTCATCCTGGAGTCCTCCGACAAGGCCCGCGACAAGGCCCGCAAGAGCCGCGGCACCGCCCTCGCCCAGGGCATCCGCTGGGCCGCCGACCACGGCGCCGACGTCATCAACCTCTCCCTCGGCGACGACTCCGAGTCCGCCCACCCCGACGCGGGCGAGGACGCCGCCGTCCAGTACGCCCTGTCCAAGGGGGTCGCCGTCGTCGCCTCCGCCGGGAACGGCGGCGAGAAGGGCGACCACGTCTCGTACCCCGCCGCCTACCCCGGCGTCATCGCCGTCACGGCCGTCGACCGCTACGGGACCCGCGCCTCCTTCTCCACCCGCCGCTGGTACGCCACCGTCAGCGCCCCCGGCGTCGACATCGTCATCGCCGACCCCGACCGGCGCTACTACGAGGGCTGGGGCACCAGCGCCGCCGCCGCGTTCGTCTCGGGAGCCGTCGCCCTCGTCCGGGCCGCCCACCCCGACCTCACCCCGGCCCAGATCAAGACCCTCCTCATCGACACCGCGCGCAGCCGGCCGAAGGAGGGCCGCAGCGATGCCAAGGGGTACGGGACGGTCGACCCGGCCGCGGCGATCGAGGCGGGCGCCCGTCTGAAGGGCGGCGACCCGAAGAACACCGCCGCCGGCTACCGGGGCAGCCACTTCGGCCCCGGCCCCACCGCCCCCGCCGAGGAGCCCCGCCCCTTCGGCCTGCTCGCCCCGCTCCTCGGCGGCCTCGGCGCCCTGCTGCTCCTCACCGCCGTGGTGCTGCGGCGCGCCCACCGCTCCGGCTGACACCCGGCGGGCCGGACCCGCGGGCCCGGGGACTAGGCTCGGGGCGTGGCGCTCAAGAACATCCCGGACCCCGGTTTCTCCGACGACGACGGCACCGCCGACCCGCGGCTCACCGCGGCCCTCGCGGCCTGGGCGGAGGACAGAGCCGCCCACGGCCCCGTCCTCGAAGCGCTGCGGGAGGCCCGGCTGCTCGTCCCCGTGGTCGCCGTCCTCGGCGAGGTCGAGACCGACGAGAACGGCCTGCGCCGCGAGAAGACCAGCGACATGGCGGTCCCGACCCTCACGGCCGGTGACCGGCGGGCCCTGCCCGCCTTCACCTCGACCGCCTCGCTCGCCCTCTGGGACCCCGAGGCCCGGCCCGTGGCCGTCCCGCTGCACCAGGCGCTCCAGGCCGTCGCGCACGAGAAGGCGGACACGCTCCTCCTCGACCTCGCGGGCCCCGTGCCGTACCAGGTCACCGGGCCGGCCCTGCTCGCCCTCGCCGAGGGCCGCGCCAGTGCCGACCCGCTCGACGACCCCGCCGTGCGGGAGGCGGTCCGGGCCGCCGTCGCCGCCGAGCCCGCCGTGCTCCGGGCCCACCTGGGCCCCGGCGCCGCCGACGGGACCCTCGCCCTGGTCCTCGCCGGGGACGCCTCCCCGGCGGAGGCCGCCCGGAGCGTGGCGCGCGCCCTGGCCGCCGACGAGACACTGAGGGCCCGCCTGGTGCGGGGCCTCGACCTGGCACTCCTGCCTGCCTCGGCCACGCCTCCGGGCGAGCCCTTCTACGTGAAGAACGTCCAGAAGAACGTCTAGCCGTACACCGGCCCCGTGGCTGTTCTCTTCCGGGGACGACCCCCGTACCCCCGTGGCGGGTCCTAGCCGTACACCGGCCCCGTGTACTTCTCGCCCGGACCTTGGCCCGGCTCGTCCGGGATCAGGGAGGCCTCGCGGAAGGCGAGCTGGAGGGACTTCAGGCCGTCCCGCAGGGGCGCGGCGTGGAAGGAGGAGACCTCCGTCGCGCCGGCGTCGAGCAGGCCCGCGAGCGCGTGCACCAGCTTGCGGGCCTCGTCGAGGTCCTTGTGCTTGTCGCCCTCCTCGGTGAGGCCGAGCTTCACCGCGGCGGCGCTCATCAGGTTGACGGCGACGGTCACGATAACCTCGACCGCCGGGACCTCGGCGATGTCGCGGGTCATGGCCTCGAAGTCGGGGGTGTCGGAGGAGTCGGGGGACTCGTTCTGGGGCGTCTCGCTCATGCCCCACACGATATGCCGGTCTCCGGTTAGCGGAGACCGGCGGGTCCTGCTAACCTTGTGTAACGACCGGCTGGACACGTGTGTGCCCAGCCCACAAGTGGAGGCTCCGTACTCCCACCTGACCGCCCTCACGGGTGGCAGGTCACCGGTCAGGTGGCCCCCATCGTTCCGTACGGACGATGGAGCCGCCCGATGTGCGCCCCGCGGTTGACCGCGGCGGTGCTCCGGTATTTCCATGGAGCCCCGCCTGTGTCCCGTCCGGGGCATTTTTGATGTACCGGCTCGGTTGGTCTCATAAACAGACGTTGCGCGTCCGTCCGCCAGGCGGTCGTGTGGTGCTACCGAGGAGGATCCATCAGCGCCGAGCCCCGCATCAACGACAGGATTCGCGTTCCCGAGGTGCGACTTGTCGGACCCAGCGGCGAGCAGGTCGGGATTGTTCCGCTTGCCAAGGCCCTGGAGCTCGCACAGGAGTACGACCTCGACCTGGTCGAGGTCGCGGCGAACGCCCGTCCGCCCGTGTGCAAGCTCATGGACTACGGGAAGTTCAAGTACGAGTCGGCCATGAAGGCCCGTGAGGCGCGCAAGAACCAGGCGCACACGGTCATCAAGGAGATGAAGCTCCGGCCGAAGATCGACCCGCACGACTACGACACCAAGAAGGGTCACGTCGTTCGGTTCCTCAAGCAGGGCGACAAGGTCAAGATCACGATCATGTTCCGTGGTCGTGAGCAGTCCCGCCCCGAGCTCGGCTTCCGGCTGCTGCAGCGGCTGGCGTCGGACGTCGAGGAGCTTGGCTTCATCGAGTCCAACCCCAAGCAGGACGGCCGGAACATGATCATGGTTCTCGGTCCGCACAAGAAGAAGACCGAGGCCATGGCCGAGGCGCGTGAGGCCCAGGCCGCACGCAAGGCCGAGCGCCAGGGCGTCACCGCCGAGGAGACGTCCGAGGCTCCGGCACCCGAGGCCCCGGTCGCCGAGGCTCCGGCCGAGACCCCCGAGGCGTGACCCGAGGGGCTGCCACCCAGGCGGCCCCGGGCCCCGCCCGGACCCACCGAACAAAGAATTGACGCTCCCGGACGTCCGGTGTCCGCACCGGGGGGAGCGCCACTGACGAGGAGATACGGCGCGATGCCGAAGAACAAGACGCACTCCGGTGCCAAGAAGCGCTTCAAGGTCACCGGCTCCGGCAAGATCCTGCGCGAGCGCGCCGGCAAGCGCCACCTGCTCGAGCACAAGTCGTCCAAGCTGACCCGTCGCCTCACCGGCAACGCGGAGATGGCCCCGGGCGACGCGGCCAAGATCAAGAAGATGCTGGGCATCTGATCTGATCATCCGCCCTCGGCGACGAGGGCCACCGGCCAGGTCCGGGACCCATTCGTTTTTCGGGTCGTGTGAGTCCAACCACGACCCCGCTACAAGGAGTTAACAAGTGGCACGCGTCAAGCGGGCAGTCAACGCCCACAAGAAGCGCCGGGCGATCCTCGAGCAGGCCTCCGGCTACCGCGGTCAGCGTTCGCGCCTGTACCGCAAGGCCAAGGAGCAGGTCACCCACTCGCTGGTCTACAACTACAACGACCGCAAGAAGCGCAAGGGCGACTTCCGTCAGCTGTGGATCCAGCGCATCAACGCCGCTGCCCGCCTGAACGGCATGACGTACAACCGCCTCATCCAGGGTCTGAAGGCCGCCAACATCGAGGTGGACCGCAAGATCCTCGCCGAGCTGGCCGTCAACGACGCCAACGCGTTCGCCGCGCTGGTCGAGGTCGCGCAGAAGGCCCTCCCGGCCGACGTCAACGCCCCGAAGGCCGCCGCCTGATCTTCCAGGCCGCAGTACCTCCGCCCGGACCCGCAGACGCTCACGCGCCTGCGGGTCCGGGTGCGTCGGCCCCCTGAACCACCCGGCCCGCGCCGCACCCGCACCCCGTGCCGCACCGGAGCGCGACCGCACCCGGCCCCCGCAGCCCCCGGCCCCGAAGAGAGAACCGCCGCACGCCATGGTCACCCCCGAGCTGATCTCCCCGCGTTCCCCGCGCGTCGTCGCCGCCCGGCGGCTCGCCAAGCGCAACTTCCGGGGCAAGGACCGCCTCTTCATCGCCGAGGGCCCCCAGGCCGTCCGCGAGGCCGTCGAGCACCGGGGACCCGACGGGGAGCCCACCCTCGTCGAGCTCTTCACCACCGTCGAGGCCGCCGAGCGCTACGCCGCCATCGTCGACGCGGCCCGCGCCGCCGGGGCCCGCGTCCACCACGCCCCCGACGCCGTCCTCGCCGAGGTCTCCCAGACCGTCACCCCGCAGGGGCTCGTCGGCGTCTGCCGGTTCCTCGACTCGCCGTTCGAGGAGATCGTCGCGGCCCGCCCCAAGCTGGTCGCCGTCCTCGCCCACGTGCGCGACCCCGGGAACGCCGGCACCGTGCTGCGCTGCGCCGACGCGGCCGGCGCCGACGCCGTCGTCCTCACCGACGCCTCCGTCGACCTCTACAACCCCAAGTCCGTGCGCGCCTCCGTCGGTTCGCTCTTCCACCTGCCGGTGGCCGTCGGCGTCCCCGTCGAGCAGGCCGTCGCCGGACTCAAGGCCGCGGGCGTGCGGATCCTCGCCGCCGACGGGGCCGGGCGGGACGACCTCGACGACGAGCTGGACTCCGGCACCATGGGCGGGCCCACCGCCTGGATCTTCGGCAACGAGGCCTGGGGGCTGCCCGAGGAGACCCGGGCCCTCGCCGACGCCGTCGTCCGCGTCCCGATCCACGGCAAGGCCGAGAGCCTCAACCTCGCCACCGCCGCCGCGGTCTGCCTGTACGCCTCCGCGCGCGCCCAGCGCCCCCGGCCCTCCGCCTGAGAGAACCCGGAAGGGGCCGTTCCGCCCCGCCCGCCCAGTAGAGTGGCGCACTCGGGTGGCCCACTGCGCTACACGGAGGGGTGGGGTACGGGGATGACGGCCGGCACGGACAGTCCCGCACAGGCACGGAGCGACGGCCCGCGCGCCCCGGAACGGGCCGAGCCCGCGGGCACCGCGGCCCGTACCGACGCCGGCTTCGCCGGCCTGCTGCCCGACGACCTGCCCGACGGGCTCGTCGTCGCCGACGGGACCGGCCGCGTCGTCTGCTTCAACGCCGCCGCCGCCCGCATCACCGCCGTCCCCGCCGACCGGGCCCTCGGCCTCCCCCTCGACCTGGCGCTGCCCCTGGAGGACCTCAAGGGCCGCCGCTGGTGGCCGCTGACCGACCCGTACGGCGGACTCGCCACCCGCAGCGGGCAGCCCGAGCGCAACCTGCTGCTCCCCGGCGGCCGGGAGGTCCTCGTCTCCGCCCGCTACGTCCGCGAGCACCCCATGGGCCCCGTCAGCCGGGTCGTCGTCTCCCTGCGCGGCACCGAGGCCCGCCGCCGCACCGAGCGCAGCCACGCCGAGCTCATCGCCACCGTCGCCCACGAGCTCCGCTCCCCGCTCACCTCCGTCAAGGGCTTCACCGCCACCCTCCTCCACAAGTGGGAGCGGTTCACCGACGAGCAGAAGCGGCTGATGCTGGAGACCGTCGACGCCGACGCCGGCCGCATCAAGCGGCTCATCGCCGAACTCCTCGACATCTCCCGGATCGACTCCGGCCGCCTGGAGGTCCGCCGCCAGCCCGTCGACATCGCGGCGGCCGTCGGCCGGCACGTCCACGCCCACACCACCGGCGGCCAGTCCCCGGACCGCTTCTTCGTACGGATCAGGCCGCAGCTGCCCCCGCTCTGGGCCGATCCCGACAAGATCGACCAGATCCTCGGCAACCTCCTCGAAAACGCGGTGCGCCACGGCGAGGGAACCGTCACCATCGAGGTGGCACCCACCACGGGGGGCGACGACGGAGAAGAGGGGACGGAGGTCACCGTGAGCGACGAGGGACCCGGCATCCCCGAGGAGTCCATGAACCGCGTCTTCACCCGCTTCTGGCGGGGCAGCAAGCGCGGCGGCACCGGACTCGGCCTCTACATCGTCAAGGGCGTCGTCGAGGCCCACGGCGGAACCATCACCGTCGGACGCGGCCCCCGCGGCGGGGCCGAGTTCCGATTTATCCTGCCCGTCGGCACCCCGGCCCACCTCCTCTGACGTCTCGCCCCGCGAGACCGGAGACGATCAGGAGCCGTCCGGCCCGCCCACGGGCTCATTCGCGTCCCCCCACCCCGTTAGACTCGACCTTTGGCACGTTTGCGCCCTTGACGTCGAGCGGGGCCGCCCAGCCAAGCCAACGGAAGCACGGGAAGAGATGTCCGCACCCAATAAGTCGTACGACCCGGTTGAGGTCGAGGCACTGAAACCGGAAGAGATCGAGCGCATGCGGGACGAGGCGCTCGCCGCCTTCGCCGCCGCGGGCGACCTCGACGCGCTCGCGCACGCGAAGACCGCCCACACCGGTGGCACCTCGCCGCTGGCGCTCGCCAACCGGGAGATCGGCGCCCTGCCCCCGCAGGCCAAGGCCGCCGCGGGCAAGCTCGTGGGCCAGGCCCGCGGCGTCGTCTCCAAGGCCCTCGCCGCCCGCCAGGGCGAGCTGGAGGCCGAGCGCGACGCCCGCGTCCTCGTCGAGGAGGCCGTCGACGTCACCCTGCCGTACGACCGCGTCCCGGCCGGCGCCCGCCACCCGCTGACCACCCTCATGGAGCGCGTCTCCGACGTCTTCGTCTCCATGGGGTACGAGATCGCGGAGGGTCCCGAGGTCGAGGCGGAGTGGTTCAACTTCGACGCCCTCAACTTCGTCCCGGACCATCCGGCGCGCCAGATGCAGGACACCTTCTTCGTCGAGGGGCCGGAAGGCACCACCGGCGACGAGTCCGGCGTCGTCCTGCGCACCCACACCTCCCCGGTGCAGGCCCGCACGCTCATCGACCGGGAGCCCCCGGTCTACGTCGTGTGCCCCGGCCGCGTCTACCGCACCGACGAGCTCGACGCCACGCACACCCCGGTCTTCCACCAGATCGAGCTGCTCGCCGTCGACGAGGGCCTCACCATGGCCGACCTCAAGGGCACCCTCGACCACATGGTCCAGGCGCTCTTCGGCCCGGACATGAAGACCCGGCTGCGCCCGAACTTCTTCCCGTTCACTGAGCCGTCCGCCGAGATGGACATGCTCTGCTACGTCTGCCGCGGCGAGTCCGTCGGCAACCCGGACCGCCCCTGCCGCACCTGCGGCAGCGAGGGCTGGATCGAGCTCGGCGGCTGCGGCATGGTCAACCCGAAGGTGCTCGTCGCCTGCGGCGTGGACCCCGAGAAGTACAGCGGATTCGCCTTCGGGTTCGGCATCGAGCGGATGCTGATGTTCCGCCACAACGTCGAAGACATGCGAGACATGGTCGAGGGTGACGTCCGGTTCACCCGGCCGTTCGGGATGGAGATCTGATGCGGGTCCCGCTTTCTTGGCTGCGGGAGTACGTCGACCTGCCGGCGACGGAGACCGGCCGAGACGTCCAGGCCAAACTCGTTTCGGCAGGCCTGGAGGTCGAGACCGTCGAGCGGCTCGGCGTCGGCCTGACCGGCCCGCTGGTGGTCGGCAGGGTCCTCACCATCGAGGAGCTGACGGAGTTCAAGAAGCCCATCCGCTTCTGCACCGTCGACGTCGGCCGGGCCAACGGCACCGGCGAGCCCCAGGAGATCATCTGCGGCGCCCGGAACTTCGCCGAGGGCGACAAGGTCGTCGTGGCCCTGCCCGGCGCCGTCCTCCCCGGCGACTTCCGGATCGCCGAGCGCAAGACGTACGGCCGCGTCTCCCGGGGCATGATCTGCTCCGGCGACGAGCTCGGCATGGGCGACGACGGCTCGCACGGCATCATCGTGCTGCCGCCGGAGCACGAGATCGGCACCGACGCCACGGTCCTCCTGGAGCTGTTCGACGAGGTCCTCGACATCGCCGTCACCCCGGACCGCGGCTACTGCCTCTCGATGCGCGGCGTCGCCCGTGAGACGGCCACCGCCTACGGCCTGCCGCTGCGCGACCCGGCGCTGCTCGACGTGCCCGCGCCGAACTCGTACGGCCACCCGGTCCAGATCACCGACCCGATCGGCTGCGACCGCTTCACCGCGCGCACCGTCGTCGGCCTGGCCCCCGAGGCCCGCTCCCCGATCTGGCTCCAGCGCCGCCTCCAGAAGGCCGGCATGCGCCCGATCTCGCTGGCCGTCGACGTCACCAACTACGTGATGCTGGAGCTCGGCCAGCCGCTCCACGCCTACGACCGCACCCGGCTCGACGGACCCATCGGGGTCCGCCGCGCCGAGGCCGGCGAGAAGATCACCACCCTCGACGGCACCGTGCGCGTCCTGGACGCCGCGGACCTGGTCATCACCGACAACCGCGGCCCGATCGGCATCGCGGGCGTCATGGGCGGCGCCAACACGGAGATCGCCGACCCGGTCACCGACCCGGAGACCGGCGTCGTCACCGGCACCTCCGAGGTCGTCATCGAGGCCGCGCACTTCGACGCGATCTCGATCGCCCGCACGGCCCGCCGCCACAAGCTGTCCTCCGAGGCGTCCAAGCGCTTCGAGCGCGGCGTCGACCCGCAGGCCGCCGCCGCCGCCGCGCAGCGCACCGTCGACCTGCTCGTGCTGCTCGCGGGCGGCACGGCCGAGGCCGGCGTCACCGAGGTCGTCGCCCCGTCCGCGCCCCGGACGATCGTCGTCCCGGCGGACCACCCGGACAAGGTCGCGGGCGTCGCCTACGGCCGCGAGACCGTCGTCCGCCGCCTCCAGGAGGTCGGCTGCGACGTCTACGGCCAGGACGAGCTGATCGTCACCGTCCCCTCGTGGCGGCCCGACCTCAACGAGCCGAACGACCTGGCCGAAGAGGTCATCCGCCTGGAGGGCTACGAGAACCTGCCCTCCACGCTGCCCAGGCCCCCGGCCGGCCGCGGGCTCACCGAGCGCCAGCGCGTCCACCGCCGCGTGGGCCGCGCCCTGGCCGGCGCCGGCTACGTCGAGGCGCTGAACTACCCGTTCCTCGGCGAGCAGGTCTTCGACCAGCTCGGCCTGGACGCGGACGACGTCTCCCGCCGCGTCGTGAAGCTGGTCAACCCGCTCTCCGACGAGGAGCCCGCGCTCCGTACGACGCTGCTCCCGGGCCTGCTCGGTGCGCTGCGCCGCAACGACAGCCGCGGCAGCCACGACCTGGCGCTCTTCGAGACCGGCCTGGTCTTCCTGGCCGGCGAGCGTCCGGGCGTCGCCGTCCGCCTCGGCGTCGACCGGCGCCCCACGGACGAGGAGATCGCCGAGGTCAACGCGGCCCTGCCCGCGCAGCCCCGGCACGCCGCCGTCGTCCTCGCCGGCGCGCGCGAGCAGGCCGGCTGGTGGGGCAAGGCCCGTCCGTCCGACTGGGCGGACGCGGTCGAGGCCGCCCGCGCGGTCGCCCGCGAGGCCGGTGCCGAACTGATCGTGCGCCAGGGCCAGTACGGCCCGTGGCACCCGGGCCGCTGCGCCGAGCTGCTCGTCGTCGTCGACGGCGAGGAGCGCACGGCGGGCTACGCGGGCGAGCTGCACCCGCGCGTCGTGAAGGCCTTCGGCCTGCCGGCCCGGACCAGCGCGATGGAGCTCGACCTCGACCTGGTCGAGGCGGCGTCCGAGGGCCCCCTCAGGGCCCCCCGGATCTCCTCCTTCCCGGTCGCCACCCAGGACGTCGCCCTGGTCGTCGCCGACGGCGTCCCGGCCGCCGCGGTCGAGGCCGCCCTGCGCGAGGGCGCGGGCGAACTCCTGGAGTCCATCCGGCTGTTCGACGTCTACACCGGCGACCAGCTCGGCGAGGGCACCAAGTCCCTGGCGTACGCCCTGAAGTTCCGCGCCCAGGACCGCACCCTGACGGTCGACGAGGCCTCCGCGGCCCGCGACGCGGCCGTCGCCCTGGCCACCGAGCGCACCGGCGCCGTCCTGCGCGGCGCCTGACCGCACGGCGGCACCCGGCGGTACCAGGAGGGCCGCCCCGGAGACCTTCTCCGGGGCGGCCCTCCGCCGTTTTCCGGAGCCGTGGACATCCGCTTTGTAAGAGCAGCGCTCTGTTCCCGAAGTGCGCACACCTTCACGAGCCTCGCGCGTCCGTGCCGATGGCGCGCCCCTGGCGCAGCGCGGCGCGCCGGGGGTGCTCACTCCTTCGGGTGAGATCGTCGGGGGGTGTTCCGCCGGGGCCGGTGCGGTCGGGAGAATCGACGCGGCCGCAGGGGCGGACCTGCGTGCCGCGGCGCCTTCGGGTGCCGTCGGGGCTCGGGAAGGGCCGTGCATGATCCGTACGAGGTCGTTGGACTCCGATGGCTCCCGGCTCCGCCGGCTGGCCCCGCTCGCTCTTCCCGCCGCCTGGGGCGCGGTGGCCGTGGCGTGGCGGTTCGCCTGTCCGCCGGCCAGGGAGCCGGGGCTGCCGCTACGGATCGTCACCAGCGCCGTCTTCCTCTCCGTCGGCATCGGTCTCGTCCTCGGCGTCCGGCGCGGGCTCATACGGGAGCTGGCCCGGGCGCGGGCCGTCGCGGCCGCCACCCAGCGGGTGCTGCTGCGACCGCCGCCGTGCCGTCTCGAAGGGCTGACCCTGGCCGCCGGGCAGCTCTCCGCCTCCCGGGGCGCGTCCGTCGGCGGTGACCTGTACGAGGCGGTGGCCACCCCCCACGGGGTGCGGATCGTCGTCGGGGACGTCCGGGGCCACGGGCTCGCCGCGCTCGGCGCGGTGGTCGCGGTGCTCGGCAGCTTCCGCGAGGCTGCCCACGACGAGCCCGAACTCGCCGGAGTGCTGAGGCGGTTGGAGCGGGCGCTCGAACGGCATCTGCGGGAGCGGGCCCGGGACGAGCACCCGGCGCGGGCCGGGACCGACCCCGAACACCCCGCGGCGGAGGAGTTCGTGACCCTGCTGCTCCTGGAGATCGGGCCCGACGGGCGGCTCTCCGCGTTCAACTGCGGCCACCCCGGCCCGTACCGCCTCGGCCGGAAGGCGCGGCGCCTTCCCGTGGGGGACCCGCTGCCCCCGCTCGGGGTGCTGCCGCTGCCCGCCGGCCTCGCGCCGTACACGGCGGCCCGGCTGCTGCCCGGCGAGACCCTCGTCCTGCACACCGACGGTGCGGAGGAGGCCCGGGACCACCGGGGCCGGTTCTTCGCGCTCGACGCCGCCCTCACCGGGCCGCCCGGCGAGGCGCCCGCGGCGCTCGTCCGCCGGGTCCACGCGGAGCTGCTGCACCACACGGGCGGCCGGCTCGCCGACGACGTCGCGCTCCTCGTCGTGCGGAACGACCGTGCCAGGGTGCCGGCGCAGCCCGCCGAACCCGGGCTGCGCCGCCCCCGGCCCGCCCCCTCCTCCCACTGTTGAGAGGAGGGGCCGGTGCCGGCGCCGCCCGCCCCGCCACGGAGTGTCGGGCAGATCAGCGGGGCGGGCGACGCGGACCGGGCGGCCGCACTGTACGAGGGGGAGCCGGCGGCCCGGTCGTCGCCTTGCGGCGAGAAGCACAGTCAACCGGGGCCGGGACGGGCGCGGCAGAGCACGCGGGCCGCGAGAACGGGTGCTTCGTTCACACCCCGTGCGAAATCCTCGCGGGAGACCTCCGCCGGAGACCTCCACGCTCCTCCGCGCGTACACCTCGTGCACGCGATTCCCCTCGTACGGGGCCACTCCGCGCCACTTCGCCCCATACGAAATCGGCCACCGCTACGCTGAGTTCACCGAGCGGACCGGAGCGGCCATGCAGCCCAACACCTTGCTCGACGCCCTGCTCGACGAAGCGGGCGTCTCGCACGCCGGCCTCGCCACCCGGGTGAACCGGGCCGGCCGGGCCAGGGGACTCACCCTGCGCTACGAACACACCGCCGTGGCCCGCTGGTTGAAGGGCCAGCGGCCGCGCGGTCAGGTGCCCGACCTGATCTGCGAGGTGCTCGCCGCCCGGCTGCACCGGCAGGTGACCCTGGACGACATCGGCCTCGGAGTGCCGGGCGGCCCGCCCCCGGCGTCCGGTTCGCCGCTCTCCGGCTTCGTCGAGCGGGCCGCCGCCCTCTGGCGCTCCGACGAGCAGCAGCGGGCGCACGTCGTCACCGCCCCCGCCCTGACCGGCACCCCCGCGGTGATCCCCGTGTGGGAGTGGGAGAACCCGCCGGAGGACACGGACGTCTCCCGCACCGGCCAGACCGCGGTCTCGGCCGCCGACATCGCCGTCCTGGTCGCCGCCCGGTCCCACTACGAGCAGATGTACCGCAAGGCCGGGGGCATCGCGACCCGGGCCCGGATCGTCGGCTTCCTCACCGCCGGGACGGCGCCGCTGCTCCGGGGCACGTACGGCGACGCCCTCGGGCGGCGGCTGCACCGCGCCGCCGGCGGCCTGGTGGCGGTGGCCGGGATCTGCGCCTACGACGCCGACGCGCACGGCCTGGCCCAGCGCTACTTCCACCAGGCGCTGCGGCTCGCGAAGGCGAGCGGGGACCGGGGGCTCGGCGCGTACGTGATCGCGCTCCTGGTCAACCAGTCGCTGTTCACGGGGGAGCACCGGCAGGCGGTGGCGTTCGCGGAGGCGGCGCTGCGGGCGGCCGGACCCCACATCACCCCGGCGCTCGCCGCCGACCTGACGGCGATGCAGGCGAAGGCGTACGCGCACCTGGGCGACCGCGCGACCGCGCTCGCCTGCATCCGGCGGGCCGAGGCGGCGGCGGAGCGGATCAGTCCGGGCGCGGAGCCGGCCGAGACGGGCTACGTGCAGCCGGGGCTCGTCAACGTGCAGATCGCGGAGGCCCTGCTCGGTCTGGGCGACCTCCCGGCGGCCCACGAGCACGCCTCGGCGGCGGTCGGGGCGCCCTCGCACGACCGGGGGCGGGTGCACCGGCTCGCCATGCTGTGCCAGGTCCAGCTCCGGCGGGGGGAGGCCGACGGGGCGGCGCACACGGCCGTGGAGATGACGGAGCTGGCGCGCGGGATGGACTCGCGACGGCTGCGGGACCGGCTGCGGGAGGTGCGGGAGCGCCTGCTCGCGAGCGGCGCGGAGGACGCGCGGGAGGCGGCGGACCTCATCGACGGGGCGCTGCGCGTTCCCCTCTGACCTGTTCTGGTCTTTCCTGATCCCCTTCGGTCCTGTCCGATCTTCTCTGATCCCCTTCGGCCTGCATAGTGCTGCGATATTGCCACCGAACAAGCACCGATCAGTCGGAAGGTGGCAAGAACGTGCAGTGGACGAAACTGAGCGAACGCTCTGTCTATGAGAACCGTTGGTTCCGAGTGAACCTCGCGGACGTCGAACTCCCGGACGGCCGCCACCTGGACCACTATCTGATCCGGCTCCGTCCGGTCGCCGTCGCGACCGCCGTCAACGAGGCCGACGAAGTCCTGATGCTCTGGCGCCACCGCTTCATCACCGACAGCTGGGGCTGGGAACTGGCCGCCGGCGTGGTCGAGGACGGCGAGGACGTCGAGTCCGCCGCCGCCCGCGAGATGGAGGAGGAGACCGGCTGGCGGCCGGGGCCGCTGCGCCACCTCCTCACCGTCGAGCCGTCCAACGGCCTCACCGACGCCCGCCACCACCTCTACTGGGCGGAGCGGGCCACCTACACCGGGCCGCCCGAGGACGCCTTCGAGTCCTCACGGCGGGCCTGGATCCCGCTGAAGCAGATCCCCGACATGATCGCCCGGGGCGAGGTCCCGGCCGCCAACATGGCCGCCGGGCTGCTGATGCTCCACCACCTGCGCCTCGGCTGAGCCGGGGGCGGCCGGGAGGCCGGGGAAAGGCCGGACGGCCCGTACCTGTGCGGGAGTACGGGCCGTCCGGGTGGTGCGGAGAGTGGTCTGTGAGGGCGGGTGTCAGGGGTACGGGTAGAAGCCCGAGCCCGTCTTCCGGCCGAGCCGGCCCGCGTCCACCATGCGCTGGAGCAGCGGGGGAGCGGCGTACAGCGGCTCCTTGAACTCCGCGTACATCGAGTCGGCGATCGAGGCGATCGTGTCCAGGCCGATCAGGTCGGACAGCTTCAGCGGGCCCATCGGGTGGGCGCAGCCGAACTCCATGCCGTTGTCGATGTCCTCGCGGCTCGCGATGCCCGACTCGAACATCCGGATCGCGGAGAGCAGGTACGGCACGAGCAGCGCGTTCACCACGAAGCCGGAGCGGTCCTGGGCGCGGATCGCGTGCTTGCCGAGCGTCTTCTCGGCGAAGGCCTGGGCCCGGCTGATCGTGCCCTCGGAGGTGGTGAGGGCCGGGATCAGCTCGACGAGCTTCTGCACCGGGGCCGGGTTGAAGAAGTGGATGCCGATGACCTGGTCGGGGCGGGAGGTCGCCACGGCCAGCTTCACCAGCGGGATGGAGGAGGTGTTCGAGGCCAGGATGGCGTCCGGCCGGGTCATCACCTGGTCGAGGATCTGGAAGATCTCGGTCTTGACCTGCTCGTTCTCCACCACGGCCTCGATGACGAGGTCGCGGTCGGCGAACTCGCCGAGGTCGGTGGTGAAGCTGAGGCGCGCGAGCGTCGAGTCCCGCTCCTCCTCGCTGATCTTGCCGCGCTCGGCGGCCTTCGCCAGCGAGTTGTAGAGCCGGGTGCGGCCGATCTCCAGCGCCTCGCCGGTGGTCTCGGCGACCCTCACGTCGAGGCCGCTCCGGGCACACACCTCCGCGATGCCCGCGCCCATCTGGCCGCAGCCCACCACTCCGACGCGCTCAATGTCGGCCATGGAGTCCGTCACCTCGTGCCTTTCGCTCTTCTGCCGGCGGCGGGCCCGTGCGTTTCCGGTGCGTCCGCCTCGATCCCACGACGTTACCGCTCATTAACCGATGATCGATCGCCCGGGGCGTGGGCATGCTCTCCCGGTGAGTGTGACGTATCCGACAGAGGAGGGGTACAAGTGCGGCCTATCGGGAGAAGAGGGTTCGTCGCCGGAGCCACCGGAGCGGTGCTCGCCGTGACGGGAACGACAGGGGCGACGGCGGACGAGGCGGCTCGCGGGGGTACGGAGGCGGGTGCGGCGCCCGAGGTCAGGAGCCAGGCACGGGGGAGGCCGTACCGCCGCAGGGAGTTCCGCGGCATGTGGATGGCGACGGTGAGCAACATCGACTGGCCCTCCGCACCCGGCCTGACCGCCGAGCAGCAGCGCTCCGAGCTCCTCGTCCACCTCGACACGGCGGCCGAGCGGCGCCTCAACGCCGTGGTCCTCCAGGTCCGGCCGACCGCCGACGCCCTGTGGCCCTCGCCGTACGAGCCGTGGGCCGAGTGCCTCACCGGCACCCAGGGCCGCGACCCCGGCTGGGACCCGCTGGGCACGGCCGTCGCCGAGGCCCACGCGCGGGACCTCCAGCTGCACGCCTGGTTCAACCCGTACCGGGTGGCGAACCACACCGATCCGGCCCGGCTCGCCGCCTCCCACCCGGCGCGGCGGCACCCGGAGTGGGTGCTGCCCTACGGCGGGAAGCTGTACTACGACCCCGGCCTTCCCGAGGTCCGGCGCTTCGTCCAGGACGCCATGCTGGACGCGGTGCGCCGCTATGACGTCGACGCCGTGCACTGGGACGACTACTTCTACCCGTACCCCGTCGCCGGGCAGGACTTCGCCGACGACGGGACGTACGCGCGCCACGGCGGCGGCTTCCCCGACAAGGCGTCCTGGCGGCGGCACAACACCGACCTGCTGGTCTCCGAGATGTCCGCCCGGATCAAGGAGGCCAAGCCGGACGTGGCCTTCGGCGTGAGCCCCTTCGGGGTCTGGCGGAACGCCGCCACCGACCCGGAGGGCTCGAACACCACCGCGGGCGTCCAGACCTACGACGACCTGTACGCCGACACCCGGAAGTGGGTGCGGGAGGGCTGGCTCGACCACGTCGTGCCGCAGCTCTACTGGCACATCGGCCTGGCCGCGGCGGACTACGCCGAGCTGCTGCCCTGGTGGGACGAGACGGTACGGGGCACCGGCGTCGGCCTCTACGTCGGCGAGGCGCTCCACAAGGCGGGCGACCCCGCCCAGCCGGCCGCCTGGCAGGACCCGGGGGAACTCTCGCGCCATCTGGAACTGGCCAAGGGGTACGCCGGGGTCGGCGGCCACTGCTTCTTCTCGGCGAAGGAGGTCGCGCGGGACCGGATCGGGGCGATGGCCGCCGTGGTGGCCGACCACTACCCGACCAGGGTCCGCCCGCCGGGGTGACGGCCCCTCAGCCGGTCCCCGCCTCCGGATGGTGACGCACGACGGTGTCGGGGCCGGGCGACATCAGGGCCTCGTGTCCGTCGTCGTCGAACTTCACGCGGTACGGGGGAGTGCCGTTCTCCCCCAGTACCTGAAGGACCTCGGCCGTGCGGTCGTGATGGCCGACGGTCCGTCCGTGCACCAGCAGTGTGTCGCCCACGCTCGCCTGCATCGGGGTGACCTCCTCGCGATCCGGCCCGTGCCGGTTCTTCGCTCTTCGGAGCCTCTGCTTGTCATTGTGACCCTTTTCGCGCGCTTCCGTCGTGCCGGAGCTTCCCGGTCACGACTTCGACCGCTGGGTGACCGCGATGCAGACCAGCACCGCGACCGCCGCGGCGGGGGCGGCCGGCGACAGGGTCTCGCCGAGCAGGGTGACCGACCAGACGAGGGTGAGGAGCGGCTGGGCGAGCTGGAGCTGGCTGGCCTTCGGGATGCCGATCGCGGCCATGCCCCGGTACCAGACGTACAGGCCGAAGAAGGTCGAGCCGAGGGCGACCCACAGCAGGCCGACGACGCCGTGGGCGGTGAGGCGGACCGGCTCCAGGGACAGGGCGACGGCCGAGGCGGCCAGCATCAGCGGCAGGCAGAGGATCAGGGCCCAGCCGATCACCTGCCAGCCCGGCATCAGCCCGGCGAGCCGGCCGCCCTCGGTGTAGCCGGCCGCGCACACGAGCAGCGCCCCGAAGAGGTACAGGTCGCCGGTGGAGAGCGACCCGCCGCTCTCCCCGAGCGTGAAGCCGAGCACCACCACGGCGCCGGAGACGGCCGCGATCCAGAAGGTGCGGGAGGGGCGCCGGCCCGTCCGCAGGGCCGCGAAGGCCGCCGTGGTGAGCGGCAGGAGGCCCACCACCACGGCGGCGTGGGAGGTGGTGGAGGTCTGCAGGGCCAGGCTGGTCAGGAGCGGGAAGCCGACGACGACCCCGCCGCCGACCACCGCGAGCCCCGCCCAGTGGCGCCGCTCCGGCAGCGGCACCCGGCCGACGAGCAGGAAGACCCCGGCGACGAGCGCGGCGAGGGTGGACCGCACGGCCACGAGCGACCAGGGGCCGAAGCTCTCCAGGCCCCAGACCGTCGACGGGAAGGTGAGCGAGAACGCGACGACGCCGAGCCCGGCGAGCAGGGTGCCGCGGGCCCGGGGATCGGAGACGGGGGTCCGGGCCGGGGTGGCGGTCCCGGCCGGGGAACCGGACGCGGAGGCGTCGCGAGTGGTCGTACGCCCGGCGCCGGCGTCGGATTCTGCGCCGGAGGGGGCGGCCGTACGCCCGGTGCCGACGCCGACGGTACGGGCGCCCGGGGTGGTCTCCGGGGCGGTGACCGCTATCGCGGTGGGGGTAGTAGCGCTATCCTGTGTCCTCATGTACGAGCGTAGCAGTGTCACGGAGTTGGCGAACATCCTGCGAGTGGAGCTCGACCGCTACTCTCCCGGTGGAAAGCTGCCGTCGAGCCGAGCGCTCGTAGAGCGCCACCGCGTCTCCCCGGTCACCGTCACCCGCGCCCTCGCCCGGCTCGCCGCCGAGGGGCTCGTCGTCACCCGCCCCGGCGCCGGAGCCTTCCGCGCGGAGCCCCGCACCGCCGACCCGGTCACCGGGGACACCTCCTGGCAGGAGGTCGCCCTCAGCGCCGACACCGCCACCGAACTCGTGCCCCGGGCCGTCGACGCCTCCGGCGTCCTCGTCACCCTCTCCGCCCCGCCGCCCGGCGTGATCGAGTTCAACGGCGGCTACCTCCACCCCTCCCTCCAGCCCGAACGGGCCCTCGCCGCCGCCCTCGCCCGGGCCGGCCGCCGCCCCGGCGCCTGGGGCCGGCCGCCCGTCGACGGCCTGCCCGAACTGCGCGAGTGGTTCGCCCGGGAGATCGGCGGCGGCGTCACCGCGGCCGAGGTCCTCGTCACCGCCGGCGGCCAGTCCGCGATCACCACCGCCCTGCGCGCCCTCGCCCCGCCCGGCACACCCGTCCTCGTCGAGTCGCCCACCTACCCGGGCATGCTCGCGGTCGCCCGCGCCGCCGGACTGCGCCCCGTGCCCGTCCCCGCCGACGCCGGGGGAGTCCGCCCCGAACTCCTCGAAGCCGCCTTCCGCGCCACCGGCGCCCGCGTCCTCGTCTGCCAGCCGCTCTTCCAGAACCCGACGGGGGCCGTCCTCGGACCGGACCGGCGCCGGGAGGTCGTCCGGATCGCCCGCGCCGCGGGGGCCTTCGTCGTCGAGGACGACTTCGCCCGCCTCCTCGTCCACGAGGACGCCCCGCCGCTCCCCGAACCCCTCGCCGCCCAGGACCCGGACGGCGTCGTCGTCCACGTCCGCTCCCTCACCAAGCCCACCTCGCCCAGCCTCCGGGTCGGCGCCCTCGCCGCCCACGGCCCCGTCCTGGAACGGCTGCGCGCCATCCAGGTCGTCGACAGCTTCTTCGTCCCCCGGCCCCTCCAGGAGGCCGCGCTCGAACTCGTCGGCTCCCCGGCCTGGCCCCGCCACCTCCGCGCCGTCTCCCAGGAGCTCAGGAGCCGCCGGGACGCCATGACCGGCGCCCTCGCCCGCCACCTCCCCGAACTCGCCCTGCCCCACGTGCCCCACGGCGGCTACCACCTCTGGCTGCGCCTCCCCGACGCACTGCCCGAGGCCTCCCTCCACGCCACCGCCCTGCGCACCGGGGTCGCCGCGGCCCCCGGCCGCCCCTACTTCTGCGCCGAACCGCCCGCCGGCCACATCCGGCTGAGTTTCGCGGGTGTCGCGGGCCCCACGGAGATCGCGGAGGGCGTGCGCCGGCTGCGGACGGCGGTGGACGAGCTCACCGGCTGACCCCGGGACCGGGCCGCCCGGGCGCTCCGCCCGGTCCCGGCCCCGCAAGGGCTCCCGGCAAATCCGCCTGACAAGAACCCGTACTCCTGGAAGCCTGCGCCCATGACCGACAGCAGCCTCCCGAAGGAACCCGTCATGCACGGGGCGTACGAGATCTCGTCCGACCCCGCACGGATCGACGCCGCCCGCGTCCACCACTGGATCTCCACCGACTCCTACTGGGCCCGGGGCCGACCTCGGGAGAAGCAGGACCGGGCCATCGCAGGCTCGCTCAACCTCGGCGCCTACCACCGCGAGACCGGCGAGATGGGCGCCTACGCGCGCGTCGTCACCGACTACGCCACCTTCGCCTGGCTCTGCGACGTCTACGTCGACCGCCCGGCCCGGGGCACCGGCCTCGGCACCGCGCTCGTCACCGCCGTCCGGGACCTCCTGGAGCCGCACGGGCTGAGCCGCATCATGCTCGCCACCGCCGACGCGCACGGCGTGTACGAGAAGGTGGGTTTCGCGCCACTGCAAAATCCGGACAAGTGGATGGCTCTCGGGCGGCAGTGAGGCGGACCCCCTCCGCCCCTCGAAACGACCCCTTGACCAGCGGCGCCACCGGCCTCACGATCGCGGCCATGAGTCTTCGTGTGACGCTCGTCACGGCGGGACGCAGCTCCTCCCTCCTCGCCGAACGATTCGACGACGACCGGCCGCTCGACGAGGCCGGCTGGTACGAGGTGCAGCAGGCCGCGCCCGCGCTCATCCCGCTCGGCGCGGCCGAACTGCGCTACTGCTCCCCGACCCCGCGCAGCCGCGCCACCGGCACCGCCCTCGGCTACGCGCCCCTCGCCCAGCCCGCGCTGCGCGACTGCGACATGGGCCGCTGGCGCGGTCTGACCCTCGCCGAGGTCGCCGCCCTCGACCCGGTCGCCGTCGACGCCTGGCTCACCGACGCCCGCACCGCCCCGCACGGCGGCGAACCGCTCCTCGCCTTCATCACCCGGATAGGGAACTGGCTCGACACCCGCCCCGCCGAGGACGGCGCCATCGTCGCCGTCGCCGAGCCCTCGGTCGTACGGGCCGCCCTCGTGTACGCCCTGAAGGCGCCGCCCGCCACGTACTGGAACGTCGACGTCCGCCCCCTCTCCACCGTCACCCTCACCGGCCGCCCCGGCCTCTGGCACCTCCGGCTCGGCGCGGCCCTGCGCTGACGGGGCCGCGCGCGCCACCGGAACGGGGCGGCGCGGTCCCGTGACCGGGGCGGGGGCGGCCCTGCGACCGGCACGGGGGATGGCCCGGCCCCGCGACCGTGACGGAGGGTGGTCCGGTCCCGGGACCGCGACCGTGACGGCCCGGCCCCCGCGACCGGCTAGCCTGAACCCACGATGAACCGTTTGAGCACGTCATGGGGCGCCTTCGAGCTGACCCGCCACCCCGAGGACCCGCGCGACCCGCTGCGCGCCTGGGACGCGTCCGACGAGTACCTCCTGGGGCACCTGGCCGAGACCGGCACCGACCTCTCCGGCACCGTCGCCGTCCTCGGCGACCGCTGGGGAGCCCTCGTCACCGCCCTCCAGGCCGCGAGCCCCGGCGCACTCGTCCAGATCACCGACTCGTACCTCGGCGGGCGGGCGACCCGGACCAACCTCGCGCGCGCCGGCGCCGCCCCGGACGCCGTCCGGCTGCTCACCACCCAGGACCCGCCGCCCGAGCGGATCGACGTGCTCCTCGTCCGCGTCCCCAAGAGCCTCGCGCTCCTGGAGGACCAGCTGCACCGCCTCGCGCCCGCCGTCCACGAGGGCACCGTGATCGTCGGCACCGGCATGGTCAAGGAGATCCACACCTCCACGCTGAAGCTCTTCGAGCGGATCCTCGGCCCCACCCGCACCTCCCTCGCGGTGAAGAAGGCCCGGCTGATCCACACCACCCCCGACCCCGCCGCCGCACCGGGCCCGAACCCCTGGCCGCACCGGTACGCCCTCCCCGCCGACGCCCCCGCGCCCGGCCTCCCCGGCCGGACCGTCACCAACCACGCCGGCGTCTTCTGCGCCGACCGCCTCGACATCGGCACCCGCTTCCTCCTCGCCCACCTGCCCCGCGGCCTCGGCCGGGCCCGCGTCGCGGACCTCGGCTGCGGCAACGGCGTGGTGGGCCTCGCGGTCGCCCTCGCCGAACCCGAGGCGGAGCTGGTCTTCACCGACGAGTCGTACCAGGCCGTCGCCTCGGCCGAGGAGAACTTCCGCGCCCACGCGGGCGACGGGCGCACGGCCGGGTTCCTCGTCGGCGACGGACTCGCGGACCTGGCCCCCGGCTCGGTGGACCTGGTGCTCAACAACCCGCCGTTCCACAGCCACCAGGCCACCACCGACCGCACCGCCCGCCGCATGTTCGCCGACGCCCGGCGCGCCCTACGCCCCGGCGGCGAACTCCGGGTCGTCGGCAACCGGCACCTCGGCTACCACGTCACCCTCCGCCGGATCTTCGGCAACAGCGAACTGGTCGCGAGCGACCCGAAGTTCGTGGTCCTGCGCGCGGTCCGCTCCTAGGGCCTCCCGAGGAGGTGCACGGCGGGCGGACTTGCCCCTGACGCGCGGGTCAGGGTTTACGGTCCCGCCGACCCGCCCGCCCTCCTCCTGGAGCACGCCATGGCCACCCACCGCGAGATCCGGCTGCGCACCCGCCCCGCCCACGGCCTCCCGACCCCCGACCACCTCGAACTCGTCACGACCGCGCTCCCCGTGCCCGCGCCCGGCGAACTCCTCGTCAGGAACCGCTGGTTCGCGGTCCAGGCCGCGCTGCGGACCCTCATCTCCGGCCGGATCGAGGGCGCGCCCCTCCCGTCCGTCGAGCCCGGCGACACGCTGTTCGGCGCGACCGTCGGCGAGGTCGTCTCCGCCCCGCCCGGCGGCGGCCCGCGCCCCGGCGAGCTCGTCCTCCACTGGCAGGGCTGGCGCGAGTACGCCGCCGTCCCCGCCACCGCCTGCACGCCCCTCGGAGACGCGCTGCCCGATCCGGTCGCCCACCTCTCCCAGGGCAGGACCGCGTACGCCGCCCTCACCCGGGGCGCGGAGGTGCGCCCCGGTGACACGGTCCTGGTGACCGGCGGGGCGGGCGCCGTCGGCACGATGGCCGGGCAGATCGCCCGGCTCCTCGGCGCGGGCCGGGTCGTCGGCACCACCGGCTCACCGGCCAAGGCCGAGCGGCTCGTCGCCGAACTCGGCTACGACGCCGCCGTCGTACGGGACGCCGCCACGCCCTTCGCCGCGCAGCTCGCCGAGGCGGCGCCCGACGGCGTCGACGTGGTCTTCGACAACGTCGGCGGCGAGCAGCTGCGCGCGGCCGTCGACGCGGCCCGCCCCGGCGCACGCGCCGTCCTCGTCGGCGCCCTCTCCGGCCAGCTCGACCCCGCCGGAACCGGCGCCACCGCGCGCGTGGAGCTCGATTCGTACGCGCTCGTCCTCAAGCGGATCTCGTTGCGCGGCTTCAGCCCGCTCGACCACCCGGAGACGGACGCGGAATGGCGGGAGCGCTTCGGCGGCTGGCTCCGCGCCGGGGAGATCACCTTCCCGCACGTCAGGCCGGTGGGCATGGAACGGGCCGCCGAGGCATTGCACGAGGTGTTGACGGGGCGGCATCTCGGCGCGGTCGTGGTCGAGTTGCCCTGACGGAGGTGGCCGACCGGGGCCACGGCGGAGGACGGTCGACATGCGGATCGGCGACGCGGCGGCAGCGGCGGGGACCACGCCCAGGGCCCTGCGCCTGTACGAGCAGCGGGGCCTCCTGCCGCCTCCCGTCCGCACCCCGGCCGGCCAGCGGGAGTACGGGCCGGACGATGTCGCACGCGTGCGCGTGGTGCGCGAACTCCTCGCCCTCGGCCTGACGATCGAGGACGTCCGCGCCTGTGTGGACCGCCTCTCCCTCCTCGACGTGGAGGCGATCCGCTCCCGGCGGGTGCCGGAGGGGGTCTGCGCGCGGACCTCCCCGGTCGTGGACCGCCGGATCGCGGCCCTCGACGAGGAGATCGCCCGGCTGACCCGGATGCGCGACGAACTGGCCTCCCGCGCGGCCGGGCCGCGGGCCGGCCGGACCCCGGCGGAAACGACAGCCCCGCCCGGCGGAGCGACGGCCTGACCCGCCGTACCGCCCGCGTCGAGCCCCGAAGGCCCGCGAAAGGACCGCCCGCCCCGAGTCCACGAGGAGGCGCGCGAAAAGGCCGCCCCACGCCGCCCCCGGCTCCGGGCCGCTCGCCGAAAAGGCCGGCCCGGCACCCGAGGGTGCCGAACCGGCCTTCTCACCGCTGACGAGCCGTCGCCCGACGGCCCGCGCGTCAGTCCGTGCCGAACTCCATCGCGGCCCGGTCGAGCAGCTCGTCCTCGTCCGAGGACTCGCCGCGCGAGGCGATGGCCTCGGCCCCGCCCTCCGGCATGCTGCCGATCAGCCCGGTCGCGGCGGCCTGCGCGGCGCCGATGGCCGGACCGCCGCTGCCGATCAGACCGAGGCCCGCGTACTGCTCCAGCTTGGCGCGGGAGTCGGCGATGTCGAGGTTCCGCATGGTGAGCTGGCCGATCCGGTCCGCCGGGCCGAAGGCCGAGTCCTCGGTGCGCTCCATGGACAGCTTGTCCGGGTGGTAGCTGAACGCCGGGCCCGTGGTGTCGAGGATCGAGTAGTCCTCGCCACGCCGCAGCCGCAGCGTCACCTCGCCGGTGACGGCCGCGCCGACCCAGCGCTGGAGCGACTCGCGGACCATCAGGGCCTGCGGGTCGAGCCACCGGCCCTCATACATGAGCCGGCCGAGGCGACGGCCCTCGTTGTGGTACTGGGCGAGGGTGTCCTCGTTGTGGATCGCGTTGACCAGGCGCTCGTAGGCGGCGTGCAGCAGGGCCATGCCGGGGGCCTCGTAGATGCCCCGGCTCTTGGCCTCGATGATCCGGTTCTCGATCTGGTCCGACATGCCCATGCCGTGGCGGCCGCCGATGGCGTTGGCCTCCATCACCAGGTCGACGGGGGAGGCGAACTCCTTGCCGTCGATGGTGACCGGGCGGCCCTGGTCGAAGCCGATCGTCACGTCCTCGGCGGCGATCTCGACCGACGGGTCCCAGAACCGGACGCCCATGATCGGCTCCACGGTCTCCACGCCCGTGTCCAGGTGCTCCAGGGTCTTGGCCTCGTGGGTGGCGCCCCAGATGTTGGCGTCGGTGGAGTACGCCTTCTCCGTGCTGTCGCGGTAGGGGAGGTCGTGGGCGAGGAGCCACTCCGACATCTCCTTGCGGCCGCCGAGCTCGGTCACGAAGTCGGTGTCCAGCCACGGCTTGTAGATCCGCAGGTGGGGGTTGGCGAGCAGGCCGTAGCGGTAGAACCGCTCGATGTCGTTGCCCTTGAAGGTCGAGCCGTCGCCCCAGATCTGGACGTCGTCCTCCAGCATCGCCCGGACCAGGAGGGTGCCGGTGACGGCGCGGCCCAGGGGAGTGGTGTTGAAGTAGGCGCGGCCGCCCGAGCGGATGTGGAACGCGCCGCAGGTGAGCGCGGCGAGCCCCTCCTCGACCAGCGCCGCCCGGCAGTCGACCAGGCGCGCGATCTCGGCACCGTAGGTCTTCGCGCGACCGGGCACCGAGGCGATGTCGGGCTCGTCGTACTGGCCGATGTCGGCGGTGTAGGTGCAGGGGATGGCGCCCTTGTCGCGCATCCATGCGACCGCGACGGAGGTGTCGAGGCCGCCGGAGAAGGCGATGCCGACGCGCTCGCCGGCGGGCAGGGAGGTGAGGACCTTGGACATGGGAAGAGTATGCATCATCGCGCATGGTCATGCAAAGAGGGTCGGGAAGGTCCGCGAGAAGGGGCCTTCGGTAGCGAGCCTCCAAGGGGTCCTCGCCGCGATCCATGGCCTGCACCCGCCTCTCCAGCGGCTCGTTGCATAAAACTGCGGTCTTGCGTATAGTCATGCCATCCATGAGGAGGGTTTCGATGACGGTACGAGTAGCAGTGGCGGGTGCGAGCGGATACGCGGGCGGAGAGCTCCTGCGTCTGCTCCTGGCGCACCCCCACGTCGAGATCGGGGCCCTGACCGGCCACTCCAACGCCGGTCAGCGACTCGGGGCCCTCCAGCCCCACCTGCTCCCGCTCGCCGACCGCGTCCTCGTGCCCACCGCCGCCGAGGAGCTCGCCGGGCACGACGTCGTCTTCCTCGCGCTGCCGCACGGCCAGTCCGCCGCCGTCGCCGAGCAGCTCGGACCGGACGTCCTCGTCGTCGACATGGGTGCCGACTTCCGGCTGGAGGACCCGGTTGACTGGGAGACGTACTACGGCTCCCCGCACGCCGGGACCTGGCCCTACGGCCTCCCCGAACTGCCGGGCGCCCGTGCCGCCCTCGAAGGGTCCAGGCGCGTCGCGGTGCCCGGCTGCTACCCCACCGCCGTCTCGCTCGCCCTCTTCCCGGCGTACGCGGACGGCCTTGCCGAGCCCGAGGCCGTGATCGTCGCCGCCTCCGGCACCTCCGGCGCCGGCAAGGCCGCCAAGCCGCACCTGCTCGGCAGCGAGGTCATGGGCAGCATGTCCCCGTACGGGGTCGGCGGCGGCCACCGCCACACCCCCGAGATGATTCAGAACCTCAGCGGACCGGCGGGGGAGCGGGTCATCGTCTCCTTCACTCCCACCCTGGCCCCGATGCCCCGCGGCATCCTCGCCACCTGCACGGCCGCCGCGAAGCCGGGCGTCACCGCCGAGGCCGTACGGGCCGCGTACGAGAAGGCCTTCGCGGACGAGCCGTTCGTCCACCTGCTCCCCGAGGGGCAGTGGCCGGCGACCGCGTCCGTCTACGGCTCCAACGCCGTTCAGGTACAGGTCGCGTACGATCCGGGCGCGAACCGGATCATCGCGATCAGCGCCATCGACAACCTGACCAAGGGCACCGCCGGCGGCGCGGTGCAGAGCATGAACATCGCCCTCGGACTGCCCGAGGACACCGGACTTTCCACGATTGGAGTCGCTCCGTGAGCGTCACCGCAGCGAAGGGATTCACGGCGGCGGGCATCGCCGCCGGGATCAAGCAGAACGGCAACCCGGACCTGGCCCTCGTGGTCAACACCGGGCCCCGCCGCGCCGCCGCGGGAGTCTTCACCTCCAACCGCGTCAAGGCCGCCCCCGTCGTCTGGTCCCAGCAGGTCCTCGCCGACGGCGAACTGACCGCCGTCGTCCTCAACTCCGGCGGTGCCAACGCCTGCACCGGCCCCCAGGGCTTCCAGGACACCCACGCCACCGCCGAGAAGGTCGCGGAGGTCCTCTCCGGAAACGGCCAGGAGGTCGGCGCCGGCGAGGTCGCCGTCGCCTCCACCGGCCTCATCGGCATCCTGCTCCCCATGGACAAGCTGCTCCCCGGCGTCGAGAAGGCCGCGGCCGAACTCTCCGAGCACGGCGGCGAGAAGGCCGCCATCGCCATCAAGACCACCGACACCGTCCACAAGACCGCCGTGGTGACCACGGACGGCTGGACGGTCGGCGGCATGGCCAAGGGCGCCGGCATGCTCGCCCCCGGCCTCGCCACCATGCTCGTCGTCCTCACCACCGACGCCGACGTGGACGCCAAGGGCCTCGACGACGCCCTCCGGGGCGCCACCCGCGTCACCTTCGACCGGGTCGACTCCGACGGCTGCATGTCCACCAACGACACCGTCCTGCTCCTCGCCTCCGGCGCCTCCGGCCTCACCCCGGCCCAGGAGGAGTTCACCGGGGCCGTACGGGCCGTCTGCGACGACCTCGCCCGCCAGCTCATCGGCGACGCCGAGGGCGCCAGCAAGGACATCCGCATCGAGGTGGTCAACGCCGCGACCGAGGACGACGCCGTCGAGGTCGGCCGCTCCATCGCCCGCAACAACCTCCTCAAGTGCGCCATCCACGGCGAGGACCCCAACTGGGGCCGGGTGCTCTCCGCCATCGGCACCACGTCGGCCGCCTTCGAGCCCGACGAGCTCAACGTCGCCATCAACGGCGTCTGGGTCTGCCGGAACGGCTCCGTCGGCGAGGACCGCGACCTCGTCGACATGCGCTACCGGGAGGTCACGATCACCGCCGACCTCGCCGCCGGCACCGAGTCCGTCGTCATCTGGGCGAACGACCTCACCGCCGACTACGTCCACGAGAACAGCGCGTACTCGTCGTGACCGGCGCCACGCGGAAGCACACCGCGCTCCCCAAGGCCCAGATCCTCATCGAGGCGCTGCCCTGGCTCACCCGCCACCACGGCAAGACCGTCGTCATCAAGTTCGGCGGCAACGCCATGGTCGACGAGGACCTCAAGGCGGCCTTCGCCCAGGACGTCGTCTTCCTGCGCCACGCCGGCCTCAAGCCGGTCGTGGTGCACGGCGGCGGCCCCCAGATCAACGCCGCCCTCGACCGGCACGGCCTGGTGAGCGAGTTCAAGGCCGGCCTCCGGGTGACCACCCCCGAGGCGATGGACGTCGTACGGATGGTGCTCGCCGGGCAGGTCCAGCGCGAGCTGGTCGGGCTGCTCAACCAGCACGGCCCGTTCGCCGTCGGCATGACCGGCGAGGACGCCCGCACCATCACCGCCACGCAGCACCGGCCGTTCATCGAGGGCGAGCAGGTCGACATCGGCCGGGTCGGCGAGATCACCGCCATCGAGACCGGCGCCATCGAAGCACTCCTGGACGACGGCCGGATCCCGGTCATCTCCTCCATCGCACGCTCCCAGGACGACGGACATGTCTACAACGTCAATGCTGATACGGCGGCTGCGGCACTCGCTGCGGCGCTGGGTGCCGAGACCCTGATGGTCCTGACCGACGTCGAGGGCCTCTACGAGGACTGGCCGAACAGCGACGAGGTCATCAGCAGGCTCACCGCGAACCAGCTGGAGAAGCTGCTGCCCGAGCTCTCCAGCGGCATGGTCCCCAAGATGGAGGGCTGCCTGCACGCCGTGCGGAACGGGGTCACCACGGCCCGCGTGATCGACGGCCGGGTTCCGCACTCGATCCTCCTGGAGATCTTCACCGACGAAGGCATCGGCACGATGGTCGTACCCGACGACCGGAACGGACTGGGGGACTGATGAGCGCCAACGACAGCACCGACATCGACGACAACGCCGGCACCGGCAACGCGGAGCTGACCCGCCGGTGGCAGGGCTCGCTCATGAACAACTACGGCACGCCCCGGCTGCCCCTCGTCCGCGGCGAGGGCGCCAGGGTCTGGGACGCCGACGGCAAGGAGTACCTGGACTTCGTCGGCGGCATCGCCGTCAACGCCCTCGGCCACGCCCACCCGGCGGTCGTCGAGGCCGTCTCCCGGCAGGTCGGGACCCTCGGCCACGTCTCCAACCTCTTCGTCGCCGAGCCCCCCGTCGCCCTCGCCGAGCGGCTCCTCGGGCTCTTCGGCCGGCCCGGCAGGGTCTTCTTCTGCAACTCGGGCGCCGAGGCCGTCGAGGGCGCCTTCAAGATCGGCCGGCTCACCGGCCGCCCCCACATGGTGGCCACCCACGGCGGTTTCCACGGCCGGACCATGGGCTCCCTGGCCCTCACCGGCCAGCCCGCCAAGCAGACCCCCTTCCTGCCGCTGCCCGGCGACGTCACCCACGTGCCGTACGGCGACGCCGAGGCGCTGCGGGCAGCGGTCACCGAGGACACCGCCCTGGTGATCATCGAGCCGATCCAGGGCGAGAACGGCGTCGTCGTCCCGCCGCCCGGCTATCTGAAGGCCGCCCGGGAGATCACCCGCGCCACCGGCACCCTGCTCGTCCTCGACGAGGTCCAGACCGGCATCGGCCGCTGCGGCCACTGGTTCGCGGCCCAGGCGGAAGGCGTCGAGGCGGACGTCGTCACCCTCGCCAAGGGCCTCGGCGGCGGCCTCCCGATCGGCGCGACCGTCGCCTTCGGCCCGGCCGCCGACCTCTTCGGCCCCGGCCACCACGGCACCACCTTCGGCGGCAACCCGGTCGCCTGCGCCGCCGGACTCGCCGTCCTGGACACCCTCGCCGCCGACGCGGCCCTCGACCACGTGAAGGCGGTCGGCGAGCGCCTGCGGCAGGGAATCGAGGCCCTGGGCCACCCGCTGGTCTCCCACGTCCGTGGCGCGGGCCTCCTGCTGGGTATCGTGCTCACGGAGTCCCTCGCGCCCCAGGTGCAGCAGGCGGCTCAGGACGCCGGCCTCCTGGTGAACGCGCCCGCCCCCGATGTCGTACGGATCATGCCTTCGCTGCTCCTCACCGACGCCGAGGCGGACGCCTTCGTCCGGGCGCTGCCTGGAGTCCTCGACGTGGTGAACGGGCAAGGACGAAGCGGAGAATGAGACGACGATGACCGACGCGCAGGAGAACGAGCACGGAGGGCCGTCCGTTCCGCAGACCCGCACCGCACGCCACCGCAGGATCGTCGACATCCTCAACCGGCAGCCGGTGCGCTCGCAGAGCCAGCTCGCCAAGCTCCTGGCGGACGACGGGCTGAGCGTCACGCAGGCGACGCTCTCCCGCGACCTCGACGAGCTGGGCGCGGTGAAGATCCGCAACACCGGCGGAGAGCTGATCTACGCGGTCCCCAGCGAGGGCGGCTTCCGCACCCCGCAGGCCCCGCTCGGCGAGTCCGCCAAGGAGGAGCGCATGCGGCGCCTCTCCGGCGAACTGCTGATCTCCGCCGAGGCCTCCGCCAACCTGGTGGTCCTGCGGACCCCGCCGGGCGCCGCCCAGTTCCTCGCGTCGGCCATCGACCAGGCCGAACTGCACGCCATCCTCGGCACGATCGCGGGCGACGACACCCTCCTCCTGATCAGCCGCGACCCGGTGGGCGGCCAGGCCCTGGCCGACCACCTGCTGAAGCTGGCCCAGAAGTAGCCCCCGGCCCCAGTAGCCCGTGATCGCCGTCGGACCGCCCCGCGCTCCGACGGCGATGTACGGCTGACGCGCGGGGACCGGCCCGGCCGGGACCACCGGCCCGGAGCCGCAACCGGCCGCCGCCCCGGGCCCGTTCACGCGCGGGCGCGGACCCGGCCCGCATCCACCGCCCGCCGTGAGGTCCCGTACGGTCACCCGGCCGTGCCGGTGGACGCCGGCAGCGGCGGCAGCGGCAGCGGAAGCGCGGGCAGCCCGTCCAGGCTGCTCGCGATGTGCTCCTTGCCCTCGCAGTACGTGGCGAACTCCTCGTCCGTCTTCCGGTTGAAGTACTCGGCGTGCAGCGTCCGGTCCTCCCGGTACTCCATCAGCGGGACGGCGAACCCGCAGGAGTCGCTGATCCGCCGCGCCCGCACCACGACGATCGCCCGGGCGCTGCCCTGCCCCTCCACGGCCCCGGCCGGGAACCGCGCGAACAGCTCGCTCCAGCGCGGGTCGTCACGGAGCACCACCTCGCCGGTCCCGTGCACCCGGACCACCGTCGGCGGCCCCGAGAACGCGGTCCACATCAGGGTGATCCGCCCGTTGCCGGGCTCCCGCAGGTGCGCCAGCGTCTCGGCGGTGCTGCCGCCGAAGTCCACGTAGGCGAGGGTCAGTTCGTCGAGCACCACGAGGGTGCCGTGCCGCCCCTTGGGGGAGAGGTTGACGTGCCCGTCACCGGCCAGGGGAGCGGTCGCGGTGAAGAAGACCGGCTGCCGCTCGATGAAGGTGCGCAGGCGTCCGTCGATACGTTCGTATGTCTTTCCCATGTCCCGCATTCTGATCGGCGCCCCCTCCCGGAGCGATGCCTTGGCGACTCCCTTGCGAAAGAAGGCGCTCATGCCCCCGTCCGGCGTCATGCCCCCGCCCGGCGCGCCCGGGCGCGCAGCCTCGGGTCCGGGTCGTCGGCGAGCACCCGGGCCGCCTCCCGGAACGCGGCGCCACCGGTCTCGGCGAGCAGCCGCAGCGCGCCCTTCCTCACGTGCGGGGCGGGACCGGCGGTCGCGCGCCGGAGGAGCGCGTCGGCCGGAAGCCGGTCGGCCCACGGCAGCAGCGCCGTCACGGTCTCCCGCACGACCCGCGCCGAACCGTCGTCCAGCAGGGGTACGAGGGGCTCGACCCGTACGGCGTCGAGCCGGCGCAGTCCCGCCACGGCGCTCGCCCGTACGCGGGGCCGCCCGTGTCCCGTGAGCGTCCACAGGGCCGGGACGTCCACGGCCCGGTCGCCGCACTCGGCGAGCCCGAGCGGCGCGTCGTCGGGCACCCCGTCCCCGGTGGCGCAGGCCGCCCGGTAGAGCGGCAGCGGCTCCGTGCCCGTCTGCCGCAGCACCCAGCGGGCGCAGGCGCGCACCAACGCCGAGCGGTCGTACAGGAAGGGCTCGGCCTCGGCGGCCCGCCCGGTCCGGCGCAGCCCCGTGACCCCGGCGGCCCGCACCCGGCCCTGCCGGGAGCGCAGGAGCGGATCGAGGAGGGCCCCGTCGGCAGCGTCCCGGACCGTCGCGAGCACGGCGTTCGCGCAGAGGTCCTGGACGACCGGGTCGGGGTCGGCGGCGGCGGTCTCCGCGAGCCGGGCGGGGGAGAGGAGCCCGCGCTCGACGCCGATCCGGTGGGCCAGGCGCCGGACCCGGCGGTCGCCGTGCCCGAGCAGCGCGACGACCCGGCCTTCGGGCCCCTCCCGCAGGGTCCCGGTCAACAGCGTCCGCGCGGCGTCCCCGCGCAGGCGCCCGCCGATCAGCCGGGCGACCGCCAGGAGGTCGCCGAACGCCTCGGCCGGTAGTCCCGGCAGCTCCGCGCGCAGCACGGACCGCGCCCGCTCCCGTACGGGCCCGGCCCAGTCGGCGCACCGGACGACGACCAGGGGGAGGAGCTCGGGGAAGCCGCGCACGGCGAAGAGGGCGGCTCCCCGCGCCCGCCCGTCCGGACCGCACAGGGCGACGGCCGTCTCGACGGCGGTGGGCCGCCGGTCCGGGTCACCGGGGAACCAGGTGTGGACGGGCGGGACGGAGCGGCCCCACCGCAGCTCGGCCCGGACGTTCTCGTCGAAGTCGGTCCACGCGCCCGGGTCGGACCCCGTGAGGGCGCGGGCGAGCTGGTCGGCGAGGTCGTCGAAAGCGCTGGTCGGCATGGGCGGAGCCTAGATCCGCGGGACCGAGGGGCGCCGCCGAATATCGGGCCGGGGGCGCATCCGCCGCCGCGCGTTGACAAAACATACGGAGGATTGCATAGTTATGCCATCGTCTTCTCCTGTCCTGCCACGAGGCCCGGGGCCGGGAAGGCGGCGGTACACCCACCCTCCCGAGGAGCAGCAGCTGTGAGCAGCAACAACGGTGACGTACGGCTCTGGGGCGGACGGTTCGCCGACGGTCCCGCCGAGGCCCTGGCGAAGCTGTCCGCGTCGGTCCACTTCGACTGGCGCCTCGCCCCGTACGACATCGCCGGTTCCCGCGCCCACGCGCGCGTGCTGCACACCGCGGGCCTGCTCACCCAGGACGAGCTGACCCGGATGCTGGCCGGGCTCGACCGCCTCGAGGCGGACGTCGCCGACGGCTCCTTCGTCGGCACGATCGCCGACGAGGACGTCCACACCGCCCTGGAGCGGGGCCTCCTGGAGCGCCTCGGCCCGGACCTCGGCGGCAAGCTGCGCGCCGGCAGGTCCCGGAACGACCAGGTCGCCACCCTCTTCCGGATGTACCTGCGCGACCACGCCCGGCTCATCGGCGGTCTGCTCGCCGAACTCCAGGACGCCCTCGTCGGCCTCGCCGAGGCGCACGCGGACGTCGCCATGCCCGGCCGCACGCACCTCCAGCACGCCCAGCCGGTCCTCTTCGCCCACCACGTCCTGGCCCACGTCCAGTCCCTCTCCCGGGACGCCGAGCGGCTGCGCCAGTGGGACACCCGGACGGCGGTCTCCCCGTACGGCTCCGGCGCCCTCGCCGGCTCCTCCCTCGGCCTCGACCCGGAGGCGGTCGCGAAGGACCTCGGCTTCGAGCGGGGCAGCGCGGGCAACTCGATCGACGGCACGGCCTCCCGCGACTTCGTCGCCGAGTTCGCCTTCATCACCGCGATGATCGGGGTGAACCTCTCCCGGATCGCGGAGGAGGTCATCATCTGGAACACGAAGGAGTTCTCCTTCGTGACCCTCCACGACGCCTTCTCCACCGGCTCGTCGATCATGCCGCAGAAGAAGAACCCCGACATCGCCGAGCTCGCCCGGGGCAAGTCCGGCCGCCTCATCGGCAACCTCTCCGGCCTGATGGCCACCCTCAAGGCGCTTCCGCTCGCCTACAACCGGGACCTCCAGGAGGACAAGGAGCCGGTCTTCGACTCCTGCGACCAGCTGGAGCTCCTGCTGCCCGCCTTCACCGGCATGATGGCCACCCTCACCGTCCACCGGGAGCGGATGGAGGCCCTCGCCCCGGCCGGCTTCTCGCTGGCCACGGACATCGCGGAGTGGCTGGTCAGGCAGGGCGTGCCGTTCCGGGTGGCGCACGAGGTGGCCGGCGAGTGCGTGAAGGTCGCCGAGTCCGAGGACAAGGAGCTGGACGAGCTGACGGACGAGCAGTTCGCCAAGATCTCCGAGCACCTCACCCCCGAGGTCCGCACGGTCCTCGACGTCCCCGGCGCCCTCGCCTCCCGCAACGGCCGCGGCGGCACCGCCCCCTCCGCCGTCGCCGTCCAGCTCGTCGAGGTCAAGGCGGACCTGGTGATCCAGCACGCCTGGGCCACCGCGAAGCAGTAGCACGCCAGGGGATCACAGCGCCGCCGCCCACTCCGCGAGCGCGTCGAAGTCCGGCCGGATCAGCCCGATCCGCTCGTCGACGCGCAGGAGCAGGGCGGCGGCGAGGTGGTTCCGCTCCACGTACTCGTGGTCGTAGGCCGTGATGTCGTCGTCGACCCACGCGAACGGCCGCCCCGCCGCGTACTCCAGGATGTACTGCGTCTTCCAGAAGGTCCCGCGAGGGGCCTTTCCGTGCATCTGCGGCCAGTCGACGAACGGCAGCTCGGGCAGCCCCAGCGGAGGCCCTATCCACTCGTTGGCCTCGCCCTTCCAGGTCGTCGCCCACACCAGCTCGTACGCCTCCGCGAGCGCGAGCAGCTCGCCCCCGTGGTCCGGATTGAGCCATACCCGCAGGGGCTTCGCCCCCGTCCAGCCCGTGGGGCTCATCCGATGGGTCCCGTATCCCTCGGGGCGCCGCTCGGGCCGGGCCGCGTACGGGTTCAGCGGCCCGTCCACGTCGATGAGCAGCAGTGGTTTCGTCATGTCCGCAGCATTCCGTTCCCGCCTCCAGTGAGGCGTCGATTTATTGAATGAGACACTGATGTCTCATTCGGTGTATGCTCGTCTCATGTCAGTCGACCGCACCCAGGTGCTCCGCGCCGCCGCCGCCCTGCTCACCCGCAAGGCGACCGCCACCATGGACGAGGTCGCCCGGGCCGCCGGGATCGGCCGGGCGACGCTGCACCGGCACTTCGCCGGGCGCGACGCCCTGGTGCGGGCGCTCGAAGGGCTCGGGCTCCAGGAGCTGGAGGCGGCCCTCGACGCCGCCCGGATCGACGAGGGACCCGAGGACGAGGCCGTACGCCGGCTCGTCGCCGCGGTCGAACCCGTCGGTCCCCTGCTCTCGTTCCTCGTCACCGAGAACCAGCTCTTCGAGGGCGACCAGCAGAACGAGGGCTGGGCCCGCATCGACGCCCGGGTCTCCGCGCTCTTCCGGCGCGGACAGGAGAACGGCGTCTTCCGGATCGACCTGACCCCCGCCTGGCTCACCGAGGCCTTCTACGGGCTCGTCGGTTCCGGCGCCTGGGCCGTGCAGGACGGCCGGGTCGCCGCCAAGGACTTCCAGTACATGATCGTCGAGCTGCTGCTCGGCGGAGCGCGCAGGAGCGTGGAGAAGTGACCACCAGCACCTTCAGGACCACGAACCCCACCGAGGGCGTGCGCCGCCCCGGCCGCTGGCTCGCCCTCTCCGTCCTCGTCCTGGCCGTCCTGCTCGTGGCGGTCGACGCCACGGTGCTCGGCCTCGCCACCCCCTTCCTCTCCGAGGACCTCGAACCCACCGGCACCCAGCTGCTCTGGATCGGCGACGTCTACTCCTTCGTCATCGCCGGACTCCTGGTCTCCATGGGCAGCCTCGGCGACCGCATCGGCCGCAAGAAGCTGCTGCTGATCGGCGCCACCGCCTTCGGCGCCGTCTCCGTGCTCAACGCCTACGCGACCAGCCCCGAGACGATGATCATCGCCCGCGCGCTCCTCGGCGTCGCCGGCGCGACCCTGATGCCGTCCACCCTGGCCCTCATCCGCAACCTCTTCCACGACCCGCGCGAGCGCAGCCTCGCCATCGGCATCTGGGGCGCCATGGCCTCGGCCGGCGCGGCCGTCGGACCGGTCGTCGGCGGCTTCCTCCTGGAGCACTTCTGGTGGGGCTCGGTCTTCCTCATCAACCTGCCCGTCATGGCCGTCCTCGTCCTCGTCGGCATCAAGCTGATCCCCGAGTCGAAGAACCCGAACCCGGGCCCCTGGGACCTGCCCAGCGTCGCCCTCTCCCTGGTCGGCATGATCGGCGTCGTCTACGCGATCAAGGAACTGGCCTCGCACGGCCCCTCCCTCGACGCGGGCCTCGCCGCCCTCGCCGGCGCCGGCGCGCTCACCTGGTTCGTCCGCAGGCAGCTCACCCTGCCCGCGCCCCTCCTCGACATGCGCCTCTTCCGCCACCGCGGCTTCTCCGGCGCCGTCCTCGCGGACCTGCTGACCATCCTCGGCCTCTCCGGCCTGGTGTTCTTCCTGTCCCAGTTCTTCCAGCTGGTCCAGGGCCGCCAGCCCCTGGAGGCCGGGCTCGCCGAACTGCCCGCCGCGATCGGCGCGGTCACCGCCGGCCTGATCGCGGGCGTCGCGGCCCGCCGCTTCTCCGTGCGGTCCGTGGTGACCGCCGGCCTCGCGGCGGTCGGACTCTCCCTCGCCGTCCTGACCACCCTCGACCAGCACACCGGCTACCCGCTGCTCGGCGCCGCCCTGCTCGTCGTCGGCGTCGGCGCGGGCTTCGCCTTCACCGTCACCGCCGACGTCATCCTCTCCAGCGTCCCCAAGGAGCAGGCCGGCTCCGCGTCCGCCGTCTCCGAGACCGCGTACGAACTGGGCGCCGCGCTCGGCATCGCCGTCCTCGGCTCCATCGTGACCGGGGTCTACCGGGGCTTCACCGTCCCGGCCGGCGTCCCCGCGGACGTCGCGTCGGCCGCCCACGAGTCCCTCGGCGGCGCCGTCGAGGCCTCCGCGTCCCTCGCCCCGCAGACGGCGACGGCCCTGGTGTCGGCCGGCCAGGAGGCCTTCGTCGACGGCCTGCGGATCGCGGCCGGCGTCGGCGCGGCGGTCCTCCTCGCGACGGCGGTCGCGGCCTGGTTCCTGCTCAAGGGCCAGAAGCTGGCCGACGGCATCGAGCACTGACGCGCGGCTCCGCAGCCTGGCGCGTCCCCGGACCCGCCCCGCACACGGAAGCGCCCCCGTACGGAAAGGACCGTACGGGGGCGCCCCCATGAGCTCAAGAAGAAGACCTACGCGGCCTTCGCCTTGGTGGCGTACATGTCCACGTACTCCTGCCCGGAGAGCCGCATCACCTCGGCCATCACCGAGTCCGTCACCGCCCGCAGGACGTAGCGGTCGCGGTCCATCCCCTCGTACCGCGAGAACTCCATCGCCTCGCCGAAGCGGACCGTCACCCGGCCCGGGCGCGGGAAGCCCGCCCCGCCCGGCTGGATCTTGTCGGTGCCGATCATCGCGAACGGCACCACCGGCGCGCCCGTCATCAGGGTCAGCCGCGCGATGCCCGTACGGCCCCGGTACAGCCGGCCGTCGGGGGAGCGGGTGCCCTCCGGGTAGATCGAGAAGACCTTGCCCTCCTCCAGGATCCGGCGGCCCGTCATCAGCGCCGCCACACCGCCCCGGCCGCCGTCCCGGTCCACCGGGATCATGCCGACGCTGGTGAAGAACCAGGCCATCGCCCGGCCCTTGAGGCCCTTCCCCGTCACGTACTCGTCCTTGCCGATGAAGTAGACCGGACGGTCCAGGCAGATCGGCATGATCATCGAGTCGATGAAGGTCAGGTGGTTCCCCGCGAGGATCACGGGACCCGTCCCCGGAATGTTCTCGGCGCCCTCCACGCGGGGGCGGAACATCAGGCGCATGACCGGCCCGAGCACTGCCTTGATGATCGCGAGACGGGACAACGGTTCCTCCGGTGGGAAGCGGGTCGGGCGAAGGCGGCCGCACCGACGGTGCACCCGGCGACGATACTCGCGGGTCACCACCGCGCGCACATCGGGTTCACCGAGTGGATACGCAGTGTTGACGTGTGTTTCCGCCATGTTCTGCGCAGGTCTGCCGCCCGTAGGGGCTTCGTGCCTAGCGTCGGGGTCACCGCCGCCAGGTGCGGGACATCACACCACGGTCCACTCAGGAGGATCCCTCATGACCCAGGGCGAACGCCGGACCCCGGCACGGAGAACGGTTCTCGGCGCGGCGGGCGCCACCGTCCTCGGCGCCTCCGCGGCCCTCACCGCCGGCACCGCGCAGGCCGCCGACGCGGCCCCGCGGACCACGTCGGCCGCCGGGGCGGGCGGCGCGCACGGCCGGGGCCGCGGCTACCGCTCCCTGCCCGTCCCCACCGTCATCGGCCACCGCGGCGCGAGCGGCTACCGCCCCGAACACACCCTCGGTTCCTACCGGCTGGCTCTCGACCTCGGCGCCCACGTGATCGAGCAGGACCTCGTCCCCACCCGGGACGGACACCTGGTCTGCCGCCACGAGAACGACATCACCGGCACCACCGACGTCGCCGACCACCCCGAGTTCGCGTCCCGGAGGACCACCAAGACCGTCGACGGCACCGCGCTCACCGGCTGGTTCACCGAGGACTTCACGCTCGCCGAGCTCAAGACCCTGCGCGCCAAGGAGCGCATCCCGGCCAACCGCCAGGAGAACACCCTCTACGACGGCCGCTGGACGGTCCCCACCTTCGAGGAGGTGCTGCGCTGGGCCGACGAGGAGGGCCGCCGCCGGGGCCGCGAGGTCTGGCTGTACGTCGAGACCAAGCACCCCAGCTACTTCCGCTCCCTCGGCCTCGGCCTGGAGGAGCGGCTCGCGAAGCTGCTGCGCCGGTACGGACGCCACCGCGCGCACTCCCCGGTCATCCTCCAGTCCTTCGAGCCGAGCAGCATCCAGCGCCTGGCGAAGCTGGTCGACGCCCCCGGCGTGGTCCTCCTCTCCGGCGCGGGCAGCCGCCCCTGGGACTTCACCGAGGCCGGGGACCCGCGCACGGTCGCGGACCTGATCACCCCCCAGGGCCTGCGGTGGATCGCCTCGTACGCCGAGGGCATCGGCCCCACGCTCGACCTGGTCGTCCCCCGGGACGCGGGCGGGCGACTCGGCACCCCGACCACCCTGGTCCGCGACGCGCACGCGGCCGGGCTCGTCGTCCACCCGTACACACACCGCAACGAGAACGCCTTCCTGCCCGCGGAGTTCCGCCGTGGCACCGACCCGAACGCCTACGGCGACTCCTTCGGCGCCCTGAGGAAGTACCTGGAGACGGGCATCGACGGCATCTTCTCCGACAACCCGGACACCGCCCTGCTCGCCGCCGCGGACCTCACCGCCCACCGCTGACACCCCCGCGGGCCCGGACCCCCCCCGGGCCCGCGCACACCCCTGCCCGGCCTCCCGGGCCCGGTACGACCCCCTCCCGGGTGGTTTACGCCCCGTACCGCAACCACGGGCGCATGCCCCGACATCGTGCGGGGCATGACCACCCCCGACACCCTCGCCCCACCGGCACCCGTATCCGCGCCCGCGCCCGCACCCGCACCCGTAGCCGTATCCGCACCTCCCGCCCCCTTCACCGACGCGTCGGCCCGCCTCCTCGGTGAGCTCGCCCCGCTCCTCGCCGCCGAGTCGGACGCCGAGGCCCCGGCCGCCGGCGTCGACCCCGGCGACCTGGAACAGGCCGTCTGGCTCCGCCTCCTGGAACGCCTCCGGGAGACCGGCGCCCCCGAGCGGCCCGCCGAATGGCTGCGCCGGGCCGTACGGGCCGAGGCCCGCCGCGCCCGCAGGACCGGCGACCGGGAGCGCCCCTACCGGGACGAGCCCGTCCACGAGCCGGGCGGCGCCGAGCCCCACGGCTCCCCGGAGCACTCCCTGATGGCCGCCGAGGGCCGCCGCGCCCTGCGCGCCGCCGTCACCCGCACCCCCGGCCGCTGCCCCGGCGTCCTCACCGCGATGCTCGACCCGGATGACCTCACCTACCGCGAAATCGCAGGAGAGTTGGGTATCTCACAGGGGAGTCTGGGGCCGATGCGTTCCCGTTGCCTGGGATGCCTGCGCAGAATGCTGGCTGCGGAGGTTCCCGTCCCCGGCCGTCGGGGAAGGGTGTGTTGAACCGATGATCGACAGATGAGCGGGAGGCGTGCACACATGGGCCTGAGTGTGACCATCTCAGCGGCGGACGCGCGGGACGCGGAGCACATCCTGAAGCTGCAGTACCTCTGCTACCAGAGCGAGGCGGAGATCTACGGGGACTGGTCCATCGAACCGCTCACCCAGTCGCTCGACGCCCTGCGCGCCGAACTGGAGGAGGGGCACGGGCTCGTGGCCCGCCTCGGCGACGAGGTCGTCGCCTCCGTACGGGCCCGCGTCGACGAGGACGGCACCGTACGGATCGCCAAGCTCATCGTCCATCCCCGGATGCGGCGGCACGGCCTCGGCGGCCGGCTCCTCGACGCCATAGAGCGCCACTTCGCCGCCGCGCCCGAGGCCGCTCCGCCCGTCAAGCGCTTCCAGCTCTTCACCGGCCACCGCAGCGAGGTCAACCTGCGCCTCTACCGCAGCAAGGGGTACGCGCAGGTCTCCACCCGGGAACTCGGCCCCCGGCTCACCCTGGTGACCCTGGAGAAGGCCGCGTAGGGCCCGCCCGGCGCCGATCGAGACCCCAGGCGGCTAGGCGGCGGCCTTGGCCCTCCGCAGCCACCAGATCCCGGTCAGCGGCAGCAGCACCGGGATGAAGACGTAGCCGTAGCCGAAGTCCGACCAGACCGTCGCGTCCGGGAAGGCGGACGGCTCGACCAGCGTCCAGGCCCCCACGACCAGCACGCCCGTGAGCTCGGCGGCGCAGCACACCAGCGCCGCCCTGCGGGCCTTCTCCCCGCCCCGCACCAGCGTGTACGTGATGAAGACGTAGACGACGGCCGCCACCGCCGACAGGGAGTACGCGAGCGGCGCCCGGTCGAACTCGGTGGCGATCTGGTAGATCGAGCGGGAGACCGCGCCGACCGACATCACGCCGTACAGCCAGACGAGGAGCATGCCCGGCCCCTTGACCAGACGGGTCGTTCCCTCGGTCGCGGTCATGGTCAGCCCACCGTCCAGATGTCGTAGAGACGCACTTCGAGCACCGCCAGGACGACCGCGCCGGCCGCCACCGTCGCCGAACCCCACCGGCTGCGCTCCGCGAGCGACATGAATCCGGCGATCGGCACCGCGCACAGCGCGCCGAGCAGATAGGCGACGAAGATCGTCGCGCCCTCCTCGGCCTTCTCGCCGCGCGTCAGCTGCACGATGCCGACGATCAGCTGGGCCAGGACCAGGAAGGTCACCACGGCCATGCCGATGAAGTGCCAGTCCTTGGTCGGCTGGTCGCGGAAGGCGGCGAAGCCGCACCAGGCGGCGAGGGCGAGCGCGGCCGCGGAGACCGCGACCGTCAGGGCGTCGAGCATGCGCCCGAGGGTATTACGGTCCGAATGACCCGATGCGCTCGGCCCTCCCCATCACCTCCCGCTGGCCCCGCCCCCCATCGCCCCGGCGTGGCCTTGGCCACAGAAGGCCACCCGGCCGCTCCTGCCCGCCCCCACCCACCGCCCCATCCCTCCAGGCCGCACAAGGGAAGAGAAGCGGAACCGGCGCCTCCAGGCTGTCCGAATACCGTCTCAAAGGTGTCCGCTATTCGGACACGCCCCTTTCGTTCGCGACCGTGCGTGCTTTACTTGCAGACATGACCACGACGAGCAGCCGCACCCTTGCGACCGAGGCGATCACGACGCCCGGTGCTCGTTGTATGTGTCGAATGTGCGCCATCTGAGGGCTCCCGCCGATTTTCGCGCCCCGAAGCGAGACCGACGGCCGCACCGGTTCTCCCCGCCCGACGGCGGCGGACCGTGCCTGCCCCGCGCACCCGCCGACGCCCGGCCATCCGCCGGACCGGCCCCCGTGCGCCTGACTGTCCGATGACGAATGCCCCGTGCGTGACGGACCCCGCGTCGCGCACTCGACAGTGACGGAAACCCCTGTGATCACCACTTCGGGCCTGACCAAGGTCTACGAGTCGCGCGGCCGGCAGGTCACCGCTCTGGACGGCGTCGACCTCCACGTCCGCGAGGGCGAGGTGTTCGGCGTGATCGGCCAGAGCGGCGCCGGCAAGTCCTCCCTCATCCGCTGCGTCAACCTCCTGGAGCGCCCCACCTCCGGCACGGTGACCGTCGACGGCGTCGACCTCACCGCCCTCGCCGGCAGGAGCCGCCGCGCGGGCAAGGACCTGCGCCGGGCGCGCAGCAGCATCGGCATGGTCTTCCAGCACTTCAACCTGCTGTCCTCCCGCACGGTCAAGGACAACATCGAGCTCCCCCTGGAGATCCTTGGCATATCCGGCGCCGAGCGCTCCCGCCGCGCCCTGGAACTCCTCGACCTCGTCGGCCTCGCCGACAAGGCCAAGGCCTACCCCGCCCAGCTCTCCGGCGGCCAGAAGCAGCGCGTCGGCATCGCCCGCGCCCTCGCCGGCAAGCCCAAGGTCCTCCTCTCCGACGAGGCCACCAGCGCCCTCGACCCGGAGACCACCCGCTCCATCCTCCAGCTCCTGCGCGACCTCAACCAGCAGCTCGGCCTCACCGTCCTGCTGATCACGCACGAGATGGACGTCGTCAAGACCATCTGCGACTCCGCCGCCCTCATGCAGCACGGGCGCGTCGTCGAGTCCGGCACCGTCGGCGAACTGCTCGCCACCCCCGGCTCCCAGCTCGCGGCCGAGCTCTTCCCCGTCGGCGGCGCCCCCACCGGCCCCGACCGCACGGTCGTCGACGTCACCTTCCACGGCGAGGCCGCGACCCGGCCGGTCATCTCCCAGCTCTCCCGCACGTACAACATCGACATCTCGATCCTCGGGGCGGCGATGGACACCGTCGGCGGCAGGCAGATCGGCCGGATGCGGATCGAACTGCCCGGACGGTACGAGGAGAACGTCGTCCCGGTCGGCTTCCTGCGCGAGCAGGGCCTCCAGGTCGAGGTCGTGGAAGAAGTCGAGACCACCGAAGAAACGGTTGTCCAGGAATCGGTGTCCGACGCGGCGACCGTACTGGTGAAGGAAGGTGCCAAGTGACCTGGTCCGAGATGCAGCCCCTGCTGGAGCAGGGCACCGTCGACACCCTCTACATGGTCCTGTGGGCCACCGTCGTCACCGTCCTCGGCGGCCTGCCGCTCGGCATCCTCCTCGTCCTCACGGACAAGGGCGGACTGCTCCAGAACCGGCCGGTGAACAAGGTCGTCGGCGCGATCGTGAACGTGGGCCGCTCGCTGCCCTTCATCATCCTGCTGATCGCCCTGATCCCCTTCACCACCTTCGTCGTCGGCACCTTCATCGGCCCGACCGCGATGATCGTGCCGCTCGCCATCGGCGCCATCCCCTTCTTCGCCCGCCTCGTCGAGACCGCGATCCGCGAGGTCGACCACGGCCTCGTCGAAGCCGTCCAGGCCATGGGCGGCGGCATCCCCACCATCGTCCGCAAGGTCCTGCTCCCGCAGGCCCTGCCCTCCCTGGTCTCGGGCGTCACCACCACCGTGATCGTGCTCATCGGCTACTCCGCGATGGCCGGCGCGGTCGGCGGCGAAGGCCTCGGCTCCAAGGCCGTCACCTACGGCTACCAGCGCTTCGACACCACCTTCATGCTCGTCACGGTGGTCGTCCTGGTCGCCGTCGTGACCGTCGTCCAGCTCATCGGCGACGGAGTCGTCCGACTCCTCGCCCGCCGGGGCCGCACGGCCTGAGCCGTCCCGTCCCGCCCCCGACTTCGTCCTGCGAAGAACAGTCCGGACTTGTTGTCCAGACGACTACCACTCCACCCGAAAGAGGCACTCTTCGTGCGCAAGAACATCAAGCTCACCGCCGGCGTCGCCGCCACCGCAGCCCTCGCCCTCGGCCTGAGCGCCTGCGGCACCTCCTCCGACCCGTCCTCCTCCAAGGACTCGGCTGGCGCCGCCGACAAGCCCCTCGTCGTCGCCGCGTCCCCGACGCCGCACGCCGACATCCTCAACTACGTCAAGGACAACCTGGCCGAGAAGGCCGGCCTGAAGCTGGAGGTGAAGGAGTTCACGGACTACGTCCTGCCGAACACCGCCACCCAGTCCGGCCAGGTCGACGCCAACTTCTTCCAGCACAAGCCGTACCTCGACGACTTCAACCAGAAGAACAAGACCACCGTCGTCCCCGTGGTCAACGTCCACCTGGAGCCGCTCGGCCTCTACTCCAAGAAGCTCAAGTCGCTGAAGGACATCAAGCCCGGCCAGACCGTCGCCGTCCCCAACGACACCACCAACGGCGGCCGCGCGCTCCAGCTCCTCGCCGAGAACGGCCTGATCGCCCTCAAGGACGGCGTCGGCACCAACGCCAAGCTCTCCGACATCACCGACAAGAAGGGCCTGGAGTTCAAGGAGCTGGAGGCCGCCACCGTGCCCCGCGCCCTGAACGACGTCGACGCCGCCGTCATCAACGGCAACTACGCCCTGGAGGCGAAGCTGGAGCCGGCGAAGGACGCCATCGCCCTGGAGAAGGCCGAGGGCAACCCGTACGCCAACTTCCTCGCCGTGAAGGCGGGCAACGAGAAGGACGCCCGCGTGCAGAAGCTCGCCGAGCTCCTCAACTCGCCCGAGGTGAAGAAGTACATCGAGGACACCTACAAGGGCTCGGTCATCCCGGCCTTCGGCGCCCCCAAGGAATAACCGCTGTCCGAGGGGCCGTCAGAACGGTTCCCCCGTACAGTCCTTGAGCGGAAGGCCCCCGCACCCCGTCCGGTGCGCGGGGCCTTCCGTCGTACCCGACCCGGCCATGCGCACCGGCGGCGGCATGCTGCATGCTGTGCGTTCACGGTCGATTCGGACGGTCCACGGCATGGAGCTGCGCATGACTACCACCTTTCCGGACATCTCCATCAACACGGACCGGTTGGTGCTGCGCGCGTTCGAGGAGGCGGACGCCCCCGCGCTCGCCGAGATGATGAACGACGAACTCGTCGGCGCCTGGACCGCCGTGCCCCAGCCCTACACCGAGGCCGCCGCCCACCGCTGGATCACCGAGCACGCCCCCGCCGAACGCGCCGCCGGCCGCGGACTCGACCTCGCCGTCACCGAGTTCCTCACCCAGCGCCTCGTCGGCGTCGTCCAGCTGAGCGACACGGACTGGCGCGTCCGCTCCACCGAACTCTCGTACATCGTCGCCCCCTGGGCCCGCGGCGAGGGCTACGCCTCCGAGGCCGCGCTCGCCACCGCCCGGTGGCTCTTCAACGACCGGAAGTTCGAACGCCTGGAACTGCGCACCCCGGCCGACAACACCGCCTCCCAGCAGGTCGCCCAGAAGATCGGCTGCATCAGCGAGGGCGTCCTGCGCAACGCCTGCATAGCCCGCACCCGCACCGAGGACGGCGGCTGGACGGACCTGCGCACCGACTTCATCGTCTGGGGCCTCCTCCCCGAGGACCTCGACGACGTCGCCGACCAGATGGCCGAGGCCGGATACTCCTCGTACACCGACTGGAGCTGACGACCGGGTACGCTCGGCACGCCCCCGACCTGCGACAACACCACAGGGAGACAGACGACGATGGCCGACCGCGTCACGGTGATCGGCTGGGACGGATCGCCCCTTTCCCCGGCGGCCCTGTCCGCGCTCTCCGCCGCCACCCTGGTGGCCGGAGCCGGCCACCACCTGGACCGGCCCGAGGTGCCGGCCGCCGCCGAACGCATCCGCCTCGGCAGTGTCGACCTCGCCGCCCGCCGCATCGCCGGCCACCGCGGCACCGCCGTCGTGCTCGCCGACGGCGACCCCGGCTTCTTCGGCGTCGTCCGCACCCTGCGCGCCCCCGAGCACGGCCTGGAGGTCGAGGTCGTCCCCGCCGTCTCCTCCGTCGCCGCCGCCTTCGCCCGGGCCGGCATGCCCTGGGAGGACGCCCGGATCGTCGTCGCCCAGCAGCGCACCCTGCGCCGCGCCGTCAACGTCTGCCGCGCCCACCCCAAGGTCGCCGTCCTCACCTCGCCGGGCGCGGGCCCCGCGGAACTCGCCCTCCTCCTCGACGGGGTCCACCGCACCTTCGTCGTCTGCGAGGAGCTGGGCACCGACCGCGAACGGGTCTCCGTCCTCACCTCCGACAAGGCCGCCGACCACGTCTGGCGCGACCCGAACGTCGTCCTCGTCATCGGCGGGGGAGGCGGCACCCCGGCCGCCCCCTGGCTGGCGGGCCAGGACCCGTCCGTCCGCCCCGTCCGCGGCTGGGGCCTCCCCACCGAGGAGTACGACTCCGAGGGGCACGGCACCGCAACCGATCAGGTCCGCCCGAAAGCGGGCGAGGACCCCGCCCTCCGAGCCGCCCAACTCGCCCGTCTCGGGCCCCGCACCGGCGACCTCGTCTGGGACATCGGCTGCGGGGGCGGCGCCTTCTCCGTCGAGGCGGCCCGCTTCGGCGCCGCCGTCATCGCCGTCGACCTCGACCCGGCCGCCCGCGCCCGCACCGAGGCCGCCGCCCGCCGCCACGGCGTCCCCCTCCAGACCGTCCAGGGCCGCGCCCCGCACGTCCTGGAGAGCCTGCCCGAACCCGACGTCGTGCGGATCGCGGCCGGCGGCGTCACCGTCGTCACCGCCTGCGCCGACCGGCGCCCGGAGCGCATCGTCGCCCACGCCTCCACCCGCGACGAGGCCGAGGCGATCGCCGCCGCCCTCACCGCCGCCGGCGGCTACGCCGTCGAGAGCCTCCTCCTCCAGACCGTCGGACTCGACCCGGACACCTGGTCGGAACGCGATCGTTCGGCCGTCTTCCTGCTCTCCGGACGCAGGATCGAACGCTCCCCCTGATCCGCCCGCCCCGCCGGTCGGGGTAGGCTGGCCGATTGTTGTACCGCATCCGGACGTTCGTCACTTCATGTGCCGATGTCCTGAAATGGTCGCCCCTCGGGGCAGGCCGGTGTGGTACGCGACCAGGGGGGACCGCGCGACGTGGCGCAGTCCACAGCGCACCGTGGCGAATCTTCCTGCCACGGCGGCCGAGGACCGGGACAATGTGCAGGTGTCCGCGCGCTTCGTGCCGCGCGGCGCGCGCGCTCGTTGTTGTCGACGGGCGCAGGTCCGAAGGAGCACAAGCGATGGGCGAGGGGTACGCATGACGGACACCGGCCAGGTCCCGGGCGAGGGGCTGCCGGAGAACGCAGGCATGGTGGAGCAGCCGGGCATCCCCGCACCGGCCGCGTACACCTTCCTGGACCCCTCCGAGCACACCGCCGAGGACGACGACCTGCTTCTGATGCCGGGCGCCCAGGGCGCCTGGAGCGAGCACCCGCCGGGCGTCGTGCCCGCGCCGCCGGTCGCCGTGCCCCCGCCGGTCCCCGTGCTCCCGCACCAGGAGGCCCCGGCCCCGCTGGGCGACCCGCTGACGGACCCCCTGCCCGACCCGCTCACGGACCCGCTCCCCGAGCACGCCGCCCTCGGCGACGTCCTGACCGCCCCGCAGGACCGGACCCCGCCGCAGGGCGTACCGCTCGACCCGTACACCGGCACCCCGGCGCACGGCGTCCCCGCCGCCGGCACTCCCGCGCACGGCGTCCCGGCCGCCCCGCACGAGCCGGTCCTCACGGACCACGGCTACGAGCCCGGCATCCTCGACACCGGCGCGCACGAGGCCGTCGGCCACGACTCGGGCTCCGTCGACCTCGGCGGCGTCCCCCTGCCCCCGCCGGCCGTGGCGCAGACCCCGCCGCCCGCCCGCCGCCCGCTGCACATGGGCCCGCCCGTGCCCGAGGGCACCGGCGGAGTCGTGCGCTCGCTGGCCGACCGGGGCCCGGCCACCGCGCCCGCCCCGGCCCCGCAGCCCGCTCCGGAGCCCCTCGTGGCCACCGGCCCCGTCCCCGTGCCGGTCCGCACCCCGGGCCCGCCGGCCACGGGCCCCGAGTACTTCGACATCGCGCAGGAGCAGCAGCTCGCGCCGCAGGGCGCCGAGCCGTGGACCGCGCAGGAGCCGGTGGTGCGGCCCCCCGCAGAAACGGTCGTCCCGCACCCGGACCACTCCGGTCAGTTCGTCCAGGTCGAGGGCACCGTCCCGACCGCCCCGCACCTGGCCCCGACGCCGACCCCGGAGCAGCCCCCGGCCCCGGAGCAGCCCCCGGCCGCGGAACCGGCCCCCGAGCCCGAGGCGCCCGCTGCCGCGGCGGAGCCCGCGCCCGAGGCCGCCCCGGAGATCTGGGAGGAGCCGGCCGGCCCCGAGGCGGTCGTCGTGCCCGCGCCGCGCGAGCCCGAGCCGGAGCCCGTCGTGGCCGCCGCCCCCGCCCCCGTACCGGACGAGCCCGAGGAGCCCGCCGCCGAGCCCGAGGCCCCGGTGGAGCAGGCACCCGGGGAGCCGGTGGCGGAGACCGCCCCCGAGCAGCCGCAGGAGCAGGAGACCCCGGAACCCGTACTCCAGGAGCAGCCGGAGCCCGCGCCGGCGGCGGAAACCGTCCCCACGGCGGAGCCGATCCAGATCCAGGTCCAGGAGCCGACCCCGACCGAGGAGCCGACCCCGGCCCAGGAGCAGGCATCCACTCCGGAACCGGCACCTGCTCCGGAACCGGCACCTGCTCCGGAACCGACACTTGCTCCGGAGCCGACCCCCGCCCCGGAGCCCGCTCCCACCGAAGGTGAAGAGCTCGCTCCCACCCCGGAACCGGTCCAGGAGGTCACTCCGGCCTTGGCTCCGGCTCCGGCCCCCGGCTACGACGACGCCGAGCGCGAGGCCGTCCTCCGCGTCATGCGCGAGCGCCGCGACATCCGCAACGGCTTCCGCTCCGACCCGATCCCGCACGAGGTGCTGCTCCGCGTCCTGGAGGCCGCCCACACGGCCCCCAGCGTCGGCCACTCCCAGCCCTGGGACTTTGTCGTCATCCGCTCCGCCGAGACCCGGCAGACGATGCACGAGCTGGCCCAGCGGCAGCGCGAGGCGTACGCCAGGTCGCTGCCGAAGGCCCGTGCGAAGCAGTTCAAGGAACTGAAGATCGAGGCCATCCTCGACACCCCGGTCAACATCGTGGTGACCGCCGACCCCACCCGGGGCGGCCGCCACACCCTCGGCCGCTACACGCAGCCGCAGATGGCCCCGTACTCCTCCGCGCTCGCGGTCGAGAACCTCTGGCTCGCGGCCCGCGCCGAGGGCCTCGGCGTCGGCTGGGTCAGCTTCTTCGACGAGCGCGAGATGGTCCGCACCCTCGGCCTCCCCGAGCACCTCGAAGTGGTCGCGTACCTCTGCGTGGGCTACGTGGACGAGTTCCCCGAGGAGCCCGAGCTGATGCAGGCGGGCTGGTCCAAGCGCCGCCCGCTGGCCTGGGTCGTCCACGAGGAGACGTACGGCCGCCGCGCCCTGCCCGGCGAGGAGCCGCACGACCTCCTCCAGGAGACCGTCGCGAACATCCGCCCGCTGGACGCCAAGGCGCTCGGCGAGGCCTGGGAGCGCCAGAAGCGCATGACCAAGCCCGCCGGGGCCCTGGGCATGCTGGAGATCATCTCCGCCCAGCTCGCCGGCCTCTCCCGGATGTGCCCGCCGCCGATCCCGGAGCCCGCGGCCGTCGCGATCTTCGCGGGCGACCACGGCGTCCACGCCCAGGGCGTCACGCCCTGGCCGCAGGAGGTCACCGGCCAGATGGTGGCCAACTTCCTCGGCGGGGGAGCGGTCTGCAACGCGTTCGCCAACCAGGTCGGCGCCGAGGTCTGCGTCATCGACGTCGGCGTGGCCTCCGAGCTCCCGGCCACCCCGGGCCTCCTGCCCCGCAAGGTCCGCCCCGGCACCGCCGACTTCACCACGGGCCCCGCGATGACCCGCGAAGAGGTCCTGGCGGCGATCGAGGTGGGCATCGAAACGGCCCGCGACCTCGTGGCGGCCGGCAACAAGGCCCTGCTCACGGGCGAGATGGGCATCGCCAACACCACGGCCTCCGCCGCCCTGATCTCGGTCTTCACCGACGTGGACCCGGCCGAGGTCACGGGCCGGGGCACCGGCATCAACGACGAGACCCACGCCCGCAAGGTGGACGTGGTCCGCCGCGCCCTCGCCCTGCACACCCCGGACCCGGAGGACCCGATCGGCGCCCTCGCGGCGGTCGGCGGCCTGGAGCACGCGGCCCTCGTGGGCCTGATCCTGGGCGCGGCCTCGCTGCGCACCCCGGTGATCCTCGACGGCGTCTCCACCGGAGCGGCGGCCCTGGTGGCCCGGGCGATCGCGCCCGAGTCGCTCGCGGCCTGCATCGCGGGTCACCGCAGCGCCGAGCCGGGCCACGTGGCGGCCCTGAACAAGCTGGGCCTGCGCCCCCTGGTCGACCTCGACCTCCGCCTCGGCGAGGGCACGGGCGCCCTGCTCGCCCTCCCGCTGGTGCAGAGCGCGGCCCGCGCGATGCACGAGGTGGCCACGTTCGACTCGGCGGGAGTCACCGAGAAGTAGCACCACCGGCGCGGCCCCCACCCACTCACGCGAGTGGGGGCCGCGCAGGAACAGGGTTCGGGACGTCAAGCGTGATGTGTGGCGCGACCGGTGGGTGAGCCGTTCCAGAACGGCGGGCGCCGTAAATCACGCAGTCCCGAACCCTGTTCCGGAGCGGCCCCCGCGTCACGCTCCACGGCGGGGAGATCCGTCACAGGGTGACACCCCGGGGCCACCGATATCGTGGGACCCGAAACCGCGCCCCACCAGCCGCTCCACCGCCGCAGCGGCCCCGCACATGCAACGCCCCGAGGAGCCGCTCACCCATGGCCGAGAACACCGAGAAGGCGACCCCCGACGCCCACCCCGCCTACCCGGTGGGCCTCCGCCTCGCCGGCCGCCGCGTGGTCGTCCTGGGCGGCGGCCAGGTCGCCCAGCGCCGCCTGCCGGCCCTGATCGCCGCGGGCGCGGACGTCACCCTGATCTCCCCCTCCGCGACCCCGTCCGTGGACGTGATGGCGGAGACGGGCGAGATCACCTGGATCAAGCGCCGGTACGAGGACGGCGACCTCGCCGACGCCTGGTACGTCCTGGTCGCCACGACCGACCCCGCCACGAACGAGGCCGCCTCCGCCGAGGCCGAGCGGACCCGGACCTGGTGCGTGCGCTCGGACGACGCCGAGGCGGCCACCGCCTGGACCCCGGCCACCGGCCGCGGCGACGGAGTCACCGTGGCGGTGCTCACCGGCCACGACCCGCGCCGTTCGGCCGCCGTGCGGGACGCGATCGTGGAGGGCCTGCGGGACGGCTCGATCGCGGCGCCCCAGCACCGCGCCCGCACCCCGTTCGTCGCCCTGGTCGGCGGCGGCCCCGGCGACCCGGACCTGATCACGGTGCGCGGCCGCCGCCTGCTCGCGGAGGCGGACGTGGTGATCGCGGACCGTCTCGGCCCCCGCGACCTCCTGGACGAACTGCCCCCGCACGTCGAGGTGATCGACGCGGCGAAGATCCCGTACGGCCGGTTCATGGCCCAGGAGGCCATCAACAACGCGCTGATCGAGCACGCGAAGGCGGGGAAGTCGGTGGTCCGCCTGAAGGGCGGCGACCCGTTCGTCTTCGGCCGGGGCATGGAGGAGGCGCAGGCGCTGGCCGCCGAGGGCATCGCCTGCACGGTGGTCCCCGGCATCTCCAGCTCGATCTCGGTGCCGGGCGCGGCCGGCATCCCGGTCACGCACCGGGGGGTGGCCCACGAGTTCACGGTGGTCAGCGGACACGTGGCCCCCGACGACCCGCGCTCCCTGGTCGACTGGGCCTCGCTCGCCAAGCTGACGGGCACCCTGGTGATCCTCATGGGCGTCGACAAGATCGGAAAGATCGCGGAGGCCCTGATCGCCCACGGAAAGGCCCCGGAGACCCCCCTGGCCCTGGTCCAGGAGGGCACGACGGCGGCCCAGCGCCGGGTGGACGCGACGCTCGCGACGGTCGCGGAGACGGTCAGGACGCAGGAGGTGCGCCCGCCGGCGGTGATCGTCATAGGCGACGTGGTGACAGAGGGCCCGACGAAGTAAAAACCCACCCCGCCCCACACCCACCCCACCCCACACCCACCCCACCCCACATCCACCCCGCACCCGGACAAGGCAGCATCCCCCAGTGGCCGAACTCATCACGATCGACGCTCCCGACGACCCCCGCCTGCACGACTACACGGGCCTGACCGACGTGGAGCTCCGCCGCAGACGGGAGCCGGCCGAGGGCCTGTTCATCGCGGAGGGCGAGAAGGTCATCCGGAGGGCGGGTCAGGCGGGGTACGCGATGCGGTCGATGCTGCTCTCGGCCAAGTGGGTCGACACCATGCGGGACGTCATCGACGCGTCCGAGGCGCCGGTGTACGTGATCGACCCGGACCTCGCGGAGCGGGTCACCGGCTACCACGTGCACCGGGGCGCCCTCGCGTCGATGCAGCGCAAGCCGCTCCCGGAGGCGGCCGAGCTGCTGGCGGACGCCCGCCGGGTGGTGATCATGGAGTCGGTGAACGACCACACCAACATCGGCGCCATCTTCCGCAGCGCCGCCGCCCTCGGCATGGACGCGGTCCTGCTCTCCCCGGACTGCGCGGACCCGCTCTACCGGCGCTCCGTGAAGGTGTCCATGGGCGCGGTCTTCTCCGTCCCGTACGCCCGCCTGGAGGGCTGGCCGGGGGGCCTGGAGACCGTACGGAAGGCGGGCTTCGAACTGCTCGCGCTCACCCCGGCGGAGCGGGCGGTCTCCATCGACGAGGCAGCCCCGCACAAGCGGGACCGCGTGGCGCTGATGCTGGGCGCGGAGGGCGAGGGGCTGTCGCAGAAGGCGCTGCGGGCCGCCGACGAGTGGGTCCGCATCCCGATGGCCCACGGCGTGGACTCGCTCAACGTGGGAGCGGCGGCGGCCGTCGCGTTCTACGCGGTGGCGACGGGCCGCCCGGAGTCCTGACCCGAGGACCGGGGCGGCTCAGCCCTGGAGGGCCTGCGCGGCGGCGATGCCGAGGGCGACGACCAGGGTGACGACCACGAAGACGAAGAGCCGCTGCCGCAGCAGCCGGGGGTTGGCGGGGCGGCGACCCGTCGAGGTGGAGCGGACGCCGGGCCTGGTGCCGGAACGGGACTGCGGGGACCGCGAGCCCCCGGTGCGCGGCCCGGCGGCGGAGGAACGCGAGGACACGCCCCGCCCCTGACCCCGCTCGCGCTCCCCACCGCGCTCCCGGTGCTCCCGCTGCTCCCGGTGCTCTCGCTCGGAGCCGCGCTCGCCGGTCCGCTCCGGACCACGCCCGCGCGTGTCCCGTTCGGTGTACTCGGTGTACCGCTCCGTCGGCCGGACGGTGTTCCGCTCCTCGGACCGCTCCCGCTGCACGGGCGGCCGGGAGGCGGGCAGCCCCTGCGCCTCGCGCGCCGCGATCTCCTTGAGCCGCATCGAGAGCTGGAGCGTGCTGGGCCGGTCCTCGGGGTCCTTCGCGAGGCAGGCCCGGACGAGGGGAGCCAGCGCGTCGGGCACGCCGTGCAGCTGCGGCTCCTCGTGCACGACCCGGTAGAGCATGACCTCGGAACTGCCGTGCCCGAAGGGGGAGTCGGCCATCGCCGCGTACGCCAGGGTGGCGCCGAGCGAGAAGACGTCGGTGGCGGGGGTGACGGCGGCGCCGCGCACCTGCTCGGGGGCGAGGAAGCCGGGCGAGCCGACGGCGGTGCCCACGTGGGTGAGGGTGCTGGCGCCGGTGGCCCAGGCGATGCCGAAGTCGATGATCCGGGGGCCCTTGGGGGAGAGCAGGATGTTCGACGGCTTGAGGTCCCGGTGCACGACGCCGGCCTCGTGGACGGCGACCAGGCCCTCCGAGAGCGCCGCCCCGATCGCGGCCACGTCGGCGGCGCGCAGCGCGCCCTCCTCGGCGACCCGGTCGTGCAGGGAGGGACCGGGCACGTACTGGGTGGCGAACCAGGGGCGGTCAGCCTCCAGGTCGGCGGCGACGAGCCGGGCCGTGCAGCCGCCGCGGATCCGCCGGGCCGCCGACACCTCGCGGGCGAACCGCGACCGGAACTCCTGGTCCTCGGCGAGGTCGGGCCGGATGACCTTCAGGGCGACCCGCTGGCCGCGCCGGTCGGACCCCAGGTACACGACGCCCATCCCGCCGGCCCCCAGCCTGCGGTGGAGCCGGAACGACCCGACGATCCGCGGATCCTCGCGCCGGAGCCGCATCATCGCCATGTCCGTCCCCTCGTCCGTTCGACGTGGCACAGCTTACGTAGTGGCGCCCGCACGCGCTCATAGGCCGCGCCCTCGCACCGGGATCGATTGTCAGTGCTGTGGAGGACCCCCGGAGGCCGGTGACAAACCTCCCGCCCCCAACCCCCTTCCTCCTGAACCCACTTGACGGCCCCTGTGCGACCCGCACCCACCCCCGCCGGGAAGCCCCACCACCCCACGGAACCGGACGCCCCCGCGACGATCAAGGAAGTGAGCGATGTCACGCCCCTTGCCCCGCACGCCCTCCCCGGCGCAACCCCTGGGGGAAGACCCCGGGTTGTGCGCCCCCGTCTCCACCCAGGGGAGTACGCCGTGCGGGCGGCCGTCATCCTCCGGGAGGCCCGCAAGTCGGTACGCGGGCATGACGTCCCGGCGCCCCCCGCTTCCTAAGGTTGTTGTCACGCGGCGGGTGCAGCACTCGTCCCCCGAGGTTACGCACCCGCCGCGCCACAAGACGGGAGAGGAACCATGGCCTACACGGCACCGAGGACGACCAGCCGGCCTTCGGGCCGCCGTCACCCCTTGGTGGCCACCGCCATGGTCCTTCCTCTCGCGGCCCTGCTCGTGGTCGTCTTCGGCGGCTGGGAAGCGGTGGTCACACAGGCGTCGTCCGTGGGCGTGATGCTGGGGCGCTGAGCGGCGCCCCGGACCCGGGAGAGCGGCCCGGGTCGGGACATCCGACCATCAGCCCCGTGGGGACGGGGGTGCGACGGACGGCAGCGTGGGGCCGGTCGGCTGGGGAGCCGACCGGCCCTCGCGCGTTCCCGCCCGCCTCTGCCGTACGAGCACCCCGCCCCGCCCCGGCACACGAGCGGCCCGGCACCGAATCACCCACCCCGGCACCGAATCCACGCCCCCCCCGCACCGGAACTCCCCGTCCCGGCCCACCCGCGAGCACCCGCAACCCCCCACCCCGTACGCTCCCCGCGTGACCCCCACCCAGCCCCCGTCCATCCAGCCCCCGTCCGCCCCGCCGGCCCCGATCGACGGCCTCGCCGCCCTGGCCCGCGCCGCCGCTCATCCGCCCGGTGCCGAGCGCTGCGGCTGCGCGGACGGCGGGCTCGTCCGGGTGCTCGCGGACCGGGAGGACGGGACCGTCGTACGCCACGGGGCGCTCGTGGTGAAGGCGCACGCCCCCGACACCGACCCCGAGGCGCACCGCGCGCGGATCGCGCTGGCCGCCCGCCCGGACGTGGCCGGCGTCCTCCTGCCGCCCCTCCCGCTGCCGCCGGCCGCTCCGGACGTGCTCGGCGGGCGGCCGGTCACGGTCTGGCCGTACGGTCCGCCCGTCGACCCGGCGGACCCCGACGCCGCTCCGTGGGAGGAGGCGGCGCGGCTCCTCGCCCTGCTCCACCGCACTCCGCTCCCGCCCGGGACCGCGGACGGACTCCCGGCGATGCGGGCCCCGCTCAAGGCGGCCCTCGCCGTGGACCGGATGCGCCGGACGGCGCCGGACCACCCGGCCGCGGCCACCGTCCTCGCCGCCTGGGCGACGATCCCCGCGATCCCCAAGGAACCCACGGCCCCCGCGAACGCCCCCCGCCTGCTTTGCCACGGCGACTTCCACCTGGGCCAACTCGTCCGCCTCGTACAGCCCGCTCCCGCCCCGGAGGGCCCCTCGGCCTGGCGGCTCATCGACGTCGACGACCTCGGCACGGGGGACCCCGCCTGGGACCTGGCCCGTCCGGCCGCCTGGTTCGCCGCCGGCATCCTGCCCCCGGAGGTCTGGTCCCGTTTCCTCGGCGCGTACCAGGAGGCGGGAGGCCCGGCGGTGGGGTCCGATCCATGGGTCCGGCTCGACGTGCCGGCCCGTGCCCTGACGGTGCAGACCGCCGCCCTGGTCCTCGCGAAGTCCTCGGCCGAACGCCGGCCGCTGGACGAGGTGGAGGAGGTGATGATCGACACCTGCGCCCGCATCGCCGGACATCGAACCGGGTAGGCACTTTCGGCGTCCACGTAAGGTGAAGCCACCATTCGAACGGCAATGTCAGGGAGTTGAGCCGAGCATGCAGTGTCCCAAGTGTCATGCGGCCATGCACACGTACAACCGCAACGGCGTCCAGATCGAGCAGTGCAGCGGCTGCCGGGGCATATTCCTGGACTACGGCGAGCTGGAGGCCCTGACCCGCCTGGAGTCCCAGTGGGTCCAGCAGGCCCCGCCGGCGCCGCCTGCCCCGCAGGCCTACCCGGCGCAGCCCGCTCCCGCCGCGCCGGCCTGGGGCGCCCCGCACCACGGCGGCCACCACGGCGGCGGTCACTACCGTCAGCGCGGCTTCGGACGGATGCTCTTCTCCTCCTGAGTCCTCCCGGGAGGTCCCGGGACTTCCCGGACCTCCCGGCCCCGGACCTCCCGGAACGAAGAAGCCCCCGGCCGCTGAGTGCGGCCCGGGGGCTTCTTTCCGTGGTGCGCGATACTGGGATTGAACCAGTGACCTCTTCCGTGTCAGGGAAGCGCTCTCCCGCTGAGCTAATCGCGCGGGCTGTGCACAACCTACCCGAAGGCGGTCGTACTGCGTGCGCGATACTGGGATTGAACCAGTGACCTCTTCCGTGTCAGGGAAGCGCTCTCCCGCTGAGCTAATCGCGCGGGGGATCCGGAGATCCGGGACCCGAAGGTCCAGTGGACGATACTGGGATTGAACCAGTGACCTCTTCCGTGTCAGGGAAGCGCTCTCCCGCTGAGCTAATCGTCCTTGGAGGTGGAGACGGGATTTGAACCCGTGTAGACGGCTTTGCAGGCCGTTGCCTCGCCTCTCGGCCACTCCACCAGGAGTGAATACGGGGGTTCGGGAAGATCCCCCACATCGAGCGGACGACGAGATTCGAACTCGCGACCCTCACCTTGGCAAGGTGATGCTCTACCAACTGAGCCACGTCCGCTTGTCGTTTCCGTTCCGCTTGCGCGTCCCGGCGACGTGTTGAACTCTAGCGGATTCCCGGGCCAGCACAAAAACGCGTTTCCGCAGCGTGCTGACCTGCGGGCCGACCGGGGCGCCGACGACCACCCCCCGGCGGGACCCCCGGAGGGTTCGCGCGGCGTTCACTCGCCGTGTTCCCGGGGTCGCGCGCAGCCCCGGTCGTACGCGGCCCGGTGCCCCCGCTCCGCCCGACCTAGACTCGACGCGTGTACGACCTCGCACCTCTGGCCCGTTTCGGCGGCCTCGTCGCCACCGACCTCCGGGACGTCACCCACGACCCCGAGGCCCTGGACTCCACCGGCTTCTGGGCCGTCTGCGCGGACTTCGAGGGCCGCCTGACCTGCGCCCGCTTCGGGGACGTGCGGCCGGACCCGGTGCCCGCGCCCGTGCCGGGCGCCTGGCACGGCCCCGCCGCCGGTGCCTGGACGTCCTCCCTCGACCGCGCCGCGTACACCGAAGGCGTACGGCGGGTGCGGGAGCACATCGCGCGCGGCGAGGTCTATCAGGCGAACCTCTGCCGGGTGCTGTCCGCGCCGCTGCCGGACCCGGCAGCCGCCGACGTGGACGCCCTCACCGCGCTCCTCGCCCGGGGCAACCCCGCCCCGTACGCAGGAACGATCCGCCTGCCCGCCCACGGCGTGGAGATCGCCACCGCGTCCCCCGAGCTCTACCTGCGCAGGGACGGGGCCCTGGTCTCCTCGGGACCGATCAAGGGCACCGGCCGCACCGCCGCCGACCTCCTGCCCAAGGACCACGCCGAGAACGTGATGATCGTCGACCTGGTCCGCAACGACCTGGGGCGCGTCAGCGAGACCGGCTCCGTCACCGTCCCCGCCCTCTGCGCGGTCGAGGAGCACCCCGGCCTGGTCCACCTCGTCTCCACCGTCGCCGGAGTGCTGCGCGAGGACGCCGGCTGGCCCGGACTGCTCGCCGCCACCTTCCCGCCCGGCTCGGTCACCGGCGCCCCCAAGTCCAGCGCGCTGCGGATCATCGAGGCCCTGGAGACCATGCCCCGGGGCCCCTACTGCGGGGGCGTCGGCTGGGTCGACGCCGACGCGGCCACCGGCGAGCTGGCCGTCGGCATACGCACCTTCTGGATCGACCGCCCCGAGGGCGTGCTGCGCTTCGGCACCGGCGCCGGCATCACCTGGGGCTCCGATCCGGAGCGCGAGTGGGAGGAGACCGAGCTGAAGGCGTCCCGGCTGGTCGCGATAGCGTCGGGCGCCTACGAACCAGGCGCCTCCGAGGCGACAGGAAAGGCCATTTCTCGATGAAACTCTGGGTCAACGGCGGGCTGCACGACGCGGAGACCGCCCGGGTCTCCGTACTGGACCACGGACTGACCGTCGGCGACGGCGTCTTCGAGACGGTCAAGGCGGAGCGCGGGGAGACGTTCGCCCTCACCCTCCACCTGGAGCGCCTCACCCGCTCGGCCCGGGGCCTCGGCCTGCCCGATCCGGACCTCGACGAGGTCCGCCGGGCCTGCGCCGCCGTCCTGGAGGCCAACCCGATGGAGCTCGGCCGGCTCCGCGTCACGTACACCGGCGGCCCCTCCCCGCTCGGCTCGGAGCGCGGCGACGCCGGGACCAGCCTCGTCGTCGCCCTCGGCGAGACCGGTCGCCGCCCCGACACCACCGCCGTGGTCACCGTGCCCTGGACCCGCAACGAGCGCGGCGCCCTCACCGGCCTCAAGACCACCTCGTACGCCGAGAACGTCGTCGCCCTCGCGAAGGCGCGCGAGCAGGGGGCCTCCGAGGCGCTCTTCGCCAACACGGTGGGGCGGCTCTGCGAGGGCACCGGCTCCAACGTCTTCGTCGTGGTCGACGGCCGGATCCTCACCCCGCCCGTCTCCTCCGGCTGCCTCGCGGGCATCACCCGCGCCCTCGCCGTGCGGTGGACCGGCGCGGAGGAGGCCGATCTGCCGCTCGACGTCCTGGAGAGCGCCGACGAGGTCTTCCTGACCTCGACCCTCCGCGACGTGCAGGCCGTGCATTGGGTCGACGGGCGCGAACTGTCGCCCGCGCCCGGACCTGTCACCGCCAAGGCCATGCGGTCCTTCGACGAGCACGCGGCCCGCGACCGGGACCCGCGCCTCTGACAGGGCCGGTCGCGGACCGCGGGGAAACCCGGTGACGGGCGGCCCCGGTGGCGGGTAGAACACTTCCGATGACCACCACCCTGCGGCCGGTCGAGCCGCTTCAGCAGCTGCCCGGCGGCGGCCGTTCCCGCACCTACGACGTGTGCGTGAACAGCCGCCGTGTCGGCTCCGTCCACCTCGCCACCGACCCCGCCTTCGGCGCCGCCTCGGGAGTGATCCAGGACCTCCGGATCGACGAGCCGGACCGGGGGAGGGGCCGGGGCACGGTCGCCGCGCTCGCCTCCGAGGAGGTGCTGCGGAGCTGGGGCTGCGTCCAGGTGCGGGCTTCGGTGCCCGCCGACGCCGCCCCCGCGCTGCGCATGGTCCGCTCGCTCGGCTACGTCGAGCGCAGCCGGAACATGGTCAAGGAGCTGCCCGAGGTCCCGCCCGCGCTCCCGGAGGGCGTCGAGGTCAGGCCGATGACCGGCGCCGAGTACGAGGAGTGGGAGGTGCGGGCCCGCGAGGCGTTCGCGCGGAGCTGGACCGAGCGGGGCGTCCCCGAGGAGCAGGCGCGCGCGAAGGCCGAGAACAGCCACCGCGCCCTCCTGCCCGAGGGCCTCGCCACCCCCGGCACCGCGATCCACGTCCTCGTCCGGGACGGACGCCCCGCCGGCTTCCTGTGGACCGGCCGGACCGAGCTCGAACCGGGGCGCTGGGCGGCCTACGTGTACGACATAGAGGTGTACGAGGAGCAGCGCGGGCACGGCTGCGGGCGGGCGCTCATGCTGCTCGCCGAGCGGGTCGCGCGGGAGGCCGGGGAGACCCTGCTCGGACTGCACGTCTTCGCGGACAACACCCCGGCGGTCCGGCTCTACGAGTCGCTCGGCTACCGCACGACCCACGTCAACGGCGCCAAGCCGCTGCTGTAGGCCCGTGCGGGCGGGTCAGGCGCCGAGGAGGCGGTCGGCGATCGCCTCGATCCGCTCCCGCAGGCCCTCCTGGCTCTGTCCGCCGTCCAGGCGCTCGCCGTCGATGACGTAGGTCGGCGTGCCGGTGACCTTGATCGCCTTGCCCTCGGCCTCGTCCGCGTCGACGGTCAGCAGGTGCCGGCCGTCGATCAGGGCGGTGTCGAACTCCTCGGCGTCCAGGCCCAGTTCGGCCGCCAGCTCCAGGAGGACCGGCTCGCCCCGCTCGCCGAGCTCGGCGGTCCTGGCGAGCAGCGCCTCGGCGTACGGCCAGCCCTTGCCCTGCTCGGCGGCCTCCTCGGCGGCCTGCGCCGCGGCGTACGCGTGCTTGTGCTTGGCCAGCGGGAAGTGGCGCAGCTGCACGTCGAGCCGCTCGCCGTACTTCTCGCGGAGCGCGCGGACGTCGTCGAGGGCCCGGAGGCAGTCGGGGCACTGGAGGTCGAACCACGCCTCCAGGACGGCGGGGGAGACGGGTGCGGTGGTGGAGTCACTCATGTCAGCAGTCTCCCTCACCGACGCCCGGCGGCTCTCCGGCACCCGGGGGGCCCGAGCCCTCGACCGGGGCTCGGGGTGCACCGACCCGGGGGTTCACCGGGCCCCGGGGAGGAGATCCCGGCCGGGGCGACCCGGAGATCTCCCTGAGACCGGCCCGGGGACATGGCCCCGGGCGGACGCGGGGGTGCAGGATGGAAGGGACGTATCACCCGGGGACCTGGAGGACCGCATGCTCGCCGAGACCATCTGTTCCGCGGTGTCCGCGGCGGGCCTGGGCATCGCCGCGATCGCGGCGTACCGGAAGCGCTTCCTGTCCGCCGCCCGGATCGCGGCCTACGCCCTGGTGCCCCTCGGCCTGGTGATGACGGGGGCCGTCGCCTGGATCGCGGGCACGGCGTTCAGCCCGGTGGCCTGGGCCGGCTTCGGCGTGCTCGGTCTGGCCTGGCTGCTCTTCCTGTCCACCCGGGCCGTCGAGCGGCGCCGGGCGGGCAGAGGACAGACCGCCGTCGCGGAGCCCGCGCCGAGGGCCGCGGCTCCCGGCACCCAGGCGCCCCCGCGGGCCGTGACGGGGAAGCCGCGGGCCGCCGAGCCCGCCGGCGACGACTTCAGCGACATCGAGGCGATTCTGAAGAAGCACGGAATCTGACCGCTTCTGGCGATTCCGCTGACCGCCCCGGTTCGGCGATCCACGGGAAGGAGTGAACCGTTCGGGCCGGAAGGCGTGTTCCGCGATCCCGGGTGCGCGCGTGCGCGATCATCCCCCCGAGATGCTGGATACCTCGCGGGACCCCGTTCCCGCCTCCACCGAAGCCCCCGGCGAAGAAGCGCGCGGCTGTCTGTACGCGCTCTCCCAGCCGCCGCTGATGATCTTCCTCGGCGTCATCGGCTGTCTGCTGCTCGTGGCCGCCGTGAACGACCTCTTCGTCCTGTGACGCCCCGCCGTGACGCCCGCTGCGGCGCCCCCGACCGGACCGTCAGCCCGCCGCCTCCTTGCGACGCGCCCGGTACGCGGCCACGTGGAGCCGGTTGCCGCAGGTCCGGCTGTCGCAGTAGCGGCGCGAGCGGTTGCGGGAGAGGTCGACGAAGGCCCGGCCGCAGTCCGGCGCCTCGCAGCGCCGCAGCCGCTCCTGCTCGCCCGCCACGACGATGAACGCCAGGGCCATGCCGCAGTCGGCCGCGAGGTGGTCCGCCACCGAGGCGCCCGGCGCGAAGTAGTGCACGTGCCAGTCGTAGCCGTCGTGGTCGGTGAGCTGCGGGGTGGTGCCCGCGCCCGCCACCAGCTGGTTGATCAGGGGGGCCGCGATCCGGGCCTCGGGCGCGGAGAAGACCGCCGCGAACTTCTCGCGCACCTCGCGCACGGCCCGCAGGTCGCCGGCGCCGAGGTCGCCCACGTCGCTGATCTTGTGCGCGTGGACGAAGACGTGGAGGCCCTGGAGGTCGGCGAGCGCGTCGGGGCGGTCGCCCTGCGGCGCGGTGTTCATCAGATCGACGACGGTGTCGAGGGCGATCCGGGTGTCGTGAGGGATCAGCACGATTCGCTCCCTGGCCGGCCGCGGGCGGGCGCCCGCGGAATGGCGCTGACTTTAGCGCGACCCGGACATGGCACCGGCGCCCACCACCGCGCCGGCTGCGCGGTGGTGGGCGCCGGATGACGTGCCTGTGGGGCTGCCCGCGCGGCGCCGTCTCCCCGAGTCGGACGGCGCCGTGCGGTTCTCGGCCTGGCTCAGCTGTCGGCCAGGATGTGGGAGAGCTCCGTATCGAGGTCGAAGTGACGGTGCTCGGTGCCCGGTGGCACGGCGGCGTCGGTCCGCTTCAGGAACGACTCCAGGGCCCTCGCCGGGGCCTCGAGCAGGGCTTCTCCCTCGGGAGAGCTCAGTGCGATGCAGACGACTCCCTGACCGTGACTACGAGATGGCCAGACGCGGACGTCGCCCGTGCCGGTGGGCCGGTGCAGCCCCTCGGCGAGAAGGTCGCGGGCGAAGACCCACTCGACCGTCTCCTCGGCTCCGGTGTGGAAGGTGGCGTGCACGGCATACGGATCGGCCGTGTCATACCGCAGGCCCGCGGGTACAGGCAGTGAGGACTCGCTCGACACAACGAGGCGCAGGTGCAGCTCGCAGCTGACCGTGGTGTTCATAAGCGCCAGGGCCTTTCGCTCAGTGTGCGCTCGGGGATTCGCACGTCGGCGAAATCGACATGCCACCTCCGGTGCCGTTGTAAACCCCTCTGTCGGTTTTGTGGTCGTTCAGGTCCCTCGTACGGGCGCGTGTAACTTTGGGTAATACGGCCATTCAGGTGTCGGCCCGGCGTCCGGTAGGTTGGGAGGCATGCATGCGGAGAGTGACGAGCGCACGGGGGAGTCCCCGGCCGACCGGGACGCCGAACTGGGATCCCGCGCACCGGAGTTCATCAAGTCCCGCCGGACCCTGCACCTCAGCTGGCAGGTCGGCGTCTTCATCGTGGGACTCGCCGTGGTCGGCGCCGGTGTGGTCATGCTGCCGCTGCCCGGGCCCGGCTGGCTGGTCATCTTCGCCGGCATGGCGATCTGGGCGACCGAGTTCGTCTGGGCGCAGCTCGTGCTCCGCTGGACCAAGCGCAAGGTCACCGAGGCCGCCCAGAGCGCCCTCGACCCCAAGGTCCGCCGCCGGAACATCATCCTCACCAGCATCGGCGTGGTGATCGTCGCGGTCCTGCTCGCCGTCTACGTCTGGAAGCTCGGCTTCGTCATGCCGTGGAAGATCGACGAGTGACCCTCCGCGTGGTGCGGGAGCCCCGCTGACATGGGGTAATGTGTGCGGTGCACCGGGCGATTAGCTCAGTGGGAGAGCACTTCGTTCACACCGAAGGGGTCACTGGTTCGAACCCAGTATCGCCCACCACCCGGACCGAGGGCCCGGAGACGACCACTGTCTCCGGGCCCTCGGCGTTCCCCCGGCAGGGGCCTCACCGCATCCGTGCCAGCCGCTCCCGCAGCCTCCGCGCGTCCCGCAGCCGCTGCTCGTACGTGGCGCCCACCGCGAGCAGCAGCAGCCCGGCGAGGGCCGGCGGCAGCCAGCGCGGCAGCGCGCCGACCACCTGCACCACGTACGGCGCCAGCTCGTGCAGTCCGTCCAGGGCGAGCACCGTGCCGCCGAGCAGCAGCAGGGCCTGGAGCCGGAACCGCGCCCCCAGCAGCGTCACCACGAGCGCCGCCGCCCCCAGGACCAGCGGCCGCACCCACTCCGGGTCCGTCCAGGCCGCACCGAGGCTCGGCAGCAGCGTCACCGCGAGACCGGGGCCGTACGCCGTCCAGGACGAGGCCGCCGGGTCCCGGCGCCGCCGCAGGAACCCGACCACCAGCGCCGGAACCGTCACCGGCAGCGTGTACGCCTCCGGAGTCGTCACGCCCCAGGCCCCGAGCCGCACCCAGGCGGCGAGCAGGAACAGCCCCGCCGCCGCCCAGGAGGCGAACCGGCGCCGCTCCGGCCGGACCGCCGTCGCCGCCGCGATCACCCCGCCGAGCGCCAGGACGAGCGCGAGGAACGCGGGCCGCGACCCGGCGAGCCCGACGGCGCAGAGGCCCACGGTCGCACCGGTGATCTCGACCGGCAGCGCCACCGGACGCGCCGTGGCGCCGACGGCCGCCGTCGCCGCCGGGACGAGGAGCAGGGCGAGCGCCGTCCAGTGGTCCTCCAGACCGGCCGCCTCCGCCCCGGCGAGCACCAGGCCCGCCGCCGCGAGCACCGCCCCGCAGGCCGACACCGTCCGTCGCGCGCCCGCACCGAGGGCCGCGACACCCGCGAGGAGCCCGAGGACCACCCCGAGCGCGACGAACGTGGCCTCCCGCACGTCCAGGGCCAGGGCGACCGCGCCCACGGCGGACAGGAGCCCGCCGGCGTACGCGACCCACCCGAGGACGGTCCCGGGCTCCGCCGGGGGAGCCTGCGGCCGGGGCTTCGGGGGCGTCCAGCCGGACCAGCCGGACCAGCCGGACCAGGGGGCGCCGAAACCGGTCCCCGGGACCCGGGGCGGAGCCGAGGGCGGGGGAGGGGCGGAACCGGAGGCCGGGTCGGTGACCGGTCGGTCCGTCGGGCCGGTGGCCGACGGCGCGGCCGAGCCCGCGGCCCCGGCGGTCGCCGTCCTCGCGTCCGGAGCCGCCTCCGGGCGGGGTAGGCCGCGGGTCAGCGGGGCCGGGCGGACGGCGATCCACAGGGTCGCCGTCGTCGTGAGGAGCTGGAGGGCGAGCGTCGCCGCGTACGGCAGGCCCGGGGAGACCGGCAGGGCCGTGAGGAGCGCCCAGACCAGGACGAGGACCCCGCACCGCGCCCACAGCCGGGCGACGGACGCGAGGGCGGCGGCGCCCACCGCGAGGACCAGGGCGGCCGTCGCGGGGTACGAGGCCAGGGCGGGCCCGGCGTGCTCGCCCGACCAGACCTCCGTCGTCCGGGCCAGCGGCCCCAGCGCACCCGCCACGACCGGCGGCAGCGCCCACAGGAGTCCCAGCGCCGTCACCGACGCCCCCGCCCCCGCGAGACCCGCCCGGACCCCGCGCGGCAGCCGGGCGCCCGCGCCCGCCCGCCACACCGACGCCAGGACCAGCCCGCACAGCACGTACCCCGGAACCGCCCAGTCGCCCGGAAGCACCGACCGCAGCGGACCGCCGACCGCCGCCACCACCGCGAGGCCCGCGACCACCGAGGCCGCCACCGCCCACCCGGGCGTCCGCCACGCCGCGTACAGGCACACCGCCGCACCCGCCAGGAGCAGCGGCGCGCCGCTCCACGGCGAGGAGAGCGAGAGCCAGCCGCCCGTCAGGAGCGCCCAGCCGCCCAGGACCGCCGCGCCGACGCCCGCCGTGACCCGCACCGGCAGCGGACGCGCCCACAGGACCGCCGCGCCGTCCGCCGCGGCCGTGACGAGCGCCGCCCACGCGAACGCCGTCGGACCGCCCCCGGCCGCCAGCACGCCCAGCGGCAGCGGAAGCTGCGCCGCGACCACGGCCGCCGGCAGCGGGACGCGCAGCCGGGACAGCGCCGAGCCGTACGCCGCCCACGCCCCCGCCAGGACGGCCGAGACCACCGCCGCGTACCCGAGGCCGTCCGCGTCCGGCAGCGCCACCCGGTGCAGCGCGTACGCGTCGAGCACCATCAGGACGAGCCCCAGGACCGCCACCGACTCGGCCGTCGACGCGAGCCCCCTGCGCAGCAGCGCCACCGGCGCCGCGAGCGCCGCGCCGGTCACCGCGCACAGCACCGCCGCGCGCCCGCCGATCCCCATCGAGCCCCAGCTCACCAGGGTGAACGCGACCGCCGCGATCGTCAGGAGCGTGCCGCCGAGCGTCAGGAGCACGTTCTGCGCGCTCCGCGGCGTCGAGTCCGCCACCGGGGCCGCCGGCGTCACGGGCCATCGCGGCGTCGCCGCCCGGGCCGGCCGGTACAGGACCTGGACCAGCCAGGCCCGCCGCGCCAGCAGATGGGTGCGGCGCGCTTCGAGTTGGGCCAGCTCGCGGTCGACGAGCACCAGCTCGTCCGCGGGCGGCAGGGAGTTGTCCATACCCGGAGTGTCGTCCCGGGCCCGGCCGCCGGGAATGGGCGTCCGTACTCAGATTCCCGCCTGAGTACGCCCACACTGGGGCCCATGGACTGGTGCCGGTACCGCTTCCGCTGCGTCTGGCGGCTCGCCGCCCCGCCCGACGCCGTCTACGCCGTCCTCGAACGGGCCGAGGACTACCCCCGCTGGTGGCCCCAGGTCCGCGAGGTCGTCCCCCGCGACGAGACCTCCGGCACCGCCCGCTTCCGCTCCCTCCTCCCGTACGACCTCGTCGTCACCGTCCGCGCCCTGCGCCGCGACCCCGCCGCCCGGGTCCTGGAGGTCGGCCTCGGCGGGGACCTGGAGGGCCGGGCCCGCTGGACCCTCACGCCGGAAGGGACCGGTACCCGCGTCCTGTACGAGCAGGAGGCCGAGGTCCGCGCCCGGCTCCTGAGGGCGCTCGCCGTCCCCGGCAGGCTCCTCTTCCGCGCCAACCACGCCCTGATGATGCGCGGCGGGAGACGGGGGCTCGCCGCCCACCTGCGACCGGTTTGAAGGAAGGGCCGGAAGGCCTGTATGGTTCAACCCGTTCCCGGGCGATTAGCTCAGCGGGAGAGCACTTCGTTCACACCGAAGGGGTCACTGGTTCGATCCCAGTATCGCCCACCGGGAGAGGCCGGTCCGCCGAAAGACGGACCGGCCTCTGTCATTGCGGGCACGCCCCGCGGATCACGCCGCCGCGCGCAGCTCCGGACGCAGCGGCCACGACGGGTCCACCGTCTCCGGCGTCCCCTGCCGCGCGAACCACGCCTGGAGCCCGCGCGCCTGGGCCGCGTGCCACACCGCCTGGAGCGTGTGCAGCTCCGCCGGCGTCAGCCGTTCGAGCCGGGACGAGAAGCGCCGCGCCACCGCCCGTACGACGTCCATCGCCGCCGTCGCGTCCGCCGCCGCGTCGTGCGCCCCCGTCAGCTCCACCTCGTAGTGGGCGCACAGGTCCGTCAGCGTCCTGCGCCCCTTCCGGTAGCGGTCCAGGTGCTTGTCCAGGACCCGCGGGTCGAGCACGCACAGCGGCGCGCCCGCCAGGTAGTGGTCCAGCGTCGAGGCCCGGTGCCGCCGCAACTCCCGGTCCAGGAGCGTCAGGTCGAACGGCGCGTTCATCACCACCAGCGGACGCCCCGCCGCGATCTGCTCGGACAGCGCCCGCCCCAGCTCCTCCATCACCGGAGCCGGCCACCGGCCGTTCCGCTGGAGGTGATCGTCCGTCAGGCCGTGCACGGCGGTGGCCTCCGCGGGCACCGGTATGCCCGGGTTCACCAGCCACCGCGTCACCCGCGGACGCGCCCCGGCCGTGTCCTGCACGACGAGGGCGGCCGAGACGATCCGGTCCCCCTCGACGTCGATTCCCGTCGTCTCCGTGTCGAAAGCCGCCAGGGGCCCTTCGTACCAGTGCATCGTCATCCCCGAACTCCCTGCACACGTGCGGCAGATGGCCAACCCCCTGCCCCGAAACGGTGATACCCGGACTGTTTGCGCCGTACGCGGACCGGTCACAACAGAAGGGACGGGGAAGGAAGACGACATGGCGCTCGCCCAGCCCGAGTCGGGAGGGCTGCCGCCCCAGCGGGCGGCTCCGACGCGCGGCTCACTCGCCACCACCGCCTGCATGGAGACCCTCCAGGTGGGATACCTGCACGCCGTCGCCGCCGCGGCGGGCTGCTCGCTGTCCCAGCCCTTTCCGGACAACGGCATCGACTGGCACGTGAGCCACAGCGCCCCCGGCCACACCGTCGACGACGAGGTGACCATCAAGGTGCAGCTCAAGTGCACCTACCAGATACCGCCGCGCCCCCGGGGGAGCGCGTTCTCCTTCACCCTGGACAACGACCACCTGGTGAAGCTCGCCCGGACCCCCGTGTCCGTGCACAAGATCCTGGTCGTGATGCTCGTCCCGAGGTCCCGGGACGACTGGCTGAGGGCGGACCACGACGGGCTCGACCTGAGGCACTGCTGCTACTGGACCAACCTGGCCGGACACCCGGTCACGGGACGGCGCCGGACCACCGTGCGCATCCCGACGACACGGATCTTCGACGACCGGGCGCTCTGCGACATCATGACCCGGGTCGGGGTGGGAGGGAGACCCTGATGCACCGACCGATCGACGACCCGGGATACGAGCGGGAGGGGCACGGGGGAGGAGGGGACGGCGCCGGGTACGGCCCCGTCCCCCCGCCCTACCGCCCCCACCCGGTGACCGGCGACACCCCCGGACCCCGGCCCGGCGCCCCCGCGCCCCGGCCCGACCCCTCCGCCGGCCCCTGGGCCGACGTCCCCGGCGCGCCCGACCCCGACCGCGTCGACCCGCGGGTCCTCGGCGCCCTGCTCGCCCGTCACGGCTGGCGGCGGCGCGGCGGCGCGGCCGGCCGCTACGGCCGCTGGACCCCGCCCGGCACCGGCACCGGCACGAGCCTCCTCGTCCCGGAGAGCCGCGCCTTCCCGGACTGCGAGGACCTGCTCGCCGAGGCCCTCGCCGCCCTCGCCCACAGCGCCGCGCCCTCCGCCCGCGAGGTCCTCACCGGCCTCGCCGTGCCCAGCGACGAGATCCGCTGGTGGCGCGACGTGCCCCCGGGCCCCGCCGGCACCGTCCCCTGGACCGTGCGGGAACAGCTCGGATCGGCCGCCCGCCAGCTCCTCCTCGCCGGCGCCCTCGCCGTGCGCGGCCGGGCCGGCTACTACGGCGCCCGGCACCGGCGCCCCGCCCAGGCCTCCCTGGAGAGCGTCCTCGTCGGCGCGTCCCCCGGCGGGCGCGCCCTCACCGCCTTCCTGCCCGTCGAACCGGGCCGCCCGATCGCCGTCCGGCTCCACCACGCCCTCCACGCGGCCCGCGAGGCCGTCGACTACCAGCGGGCCACCGGCCGCATGGAGGCCTTCGACGCCGCCGTCGGGGCGGGCGTCAGCCGCGAACTGACCGAGGCCCTCGTCGCCCTCGTCCGGGGCACCGAGGGCGCCCGCGTCGCCCTGGAGTGGGCCCCGGCCGCCGGGCCGCCCGACGGGTGCGCCACCCGGCCCGAACCGGTCGAGTTCTCGCCCGGCGACCTGCCCGCCCTGCGCGGGGCGAGCGCCCGCTACCGGACCGGCGAGCCCTCCGTGCCGGTCCGCCTCACCGGCGCCGTCGTGCGCATGCGCCGCTCCGGACCCCGGGGCGAGGGCACCGTCCGGCTCCGCGTCCTCGGCGGGGCCGAGGTCCCGCACGTCCGCGTCACCCTCGACGAGGAGGCGTACCGCACCGCCGGCCACGCCCACCTCGTCGGGCTCCCGATCCGGGTCTCCGGCCGGCTGGAGAGCCGGGGCGGCTTCCGCCGTCTCACCGACGCCTCCGAGGTCGTCCCCGTCCAGGTCGACGAGGCGGAGCGGGACCGCCTGATGAAGGCGCTCCACGAGAACCTCGACTTCTTCGAGGAGGCCTGCGGGCCGGAGGACTGAGGCCGGGCAGGCGCCGGAAACGCCGGGGGACGGGCGTGGGCGGATCCCGGAAACGCCGGGGGACGGGCGTCGGCGGAGCAGGGAAACGCCGAGGACGGGCGTCCGGCGCAGCCCGTAGGATCGACGGTGCGCGGCACCTCGTCTCTGTCGCGCACCGTTGGTGCCGGCACCTCGTGTCTGCCGGCGCCCCGATGTATGGAGCACCAGTGTCTGATGTCCGTGTGACCGTCCAGTCCGCCTCGGAAGCAGAGGAGAGGGCGGTGAGCGCGGGCACCACCGCCGGCGCCCTGTTCGCCGACGACCGTACGATCGTCGCCGCCCGCGTCGGCGGTGAGCTGAAGGACCTGTCGTACGAGCTCGCCGACGGCGACGTCGTCGAGGGCGTCGAGATCTCCTCCCCGGACGGTCTCGACATCCTGCGCCACTCGACCGCCCACGTCATGGCCCAGGCCGTGCAGGAGCTCTTCCCCGAGGCCAAGCTGGGCATCGGCCCGCCGGTCCGGGACGGCTTCTACTACGACTTCGACGTCGACCGGCCCTTCACCCCCGAGGACCTCAAGGTCATCGAGAAGAAGATGCAGGAGATCCAGAAGCGCGGGCAGAGGTTCGCCCGCCGCGTGGTCTCCGACGAGGCCGCCCGCGAGGAGCTCGCCGACGAGCCGTACAAGCTGGAGCTCATCGGCATCAAGGGCTCCGCGTCGACCGACGACGGCGCGAACGTCGAGGTGGGCGGCGGCGAGCTGACCATCTACGACAACCTCGACGCCAAGACCGGCGAGCTGTGCTGGAAGGACCTCTGCCGCGGTCCCCACCTGCCGACCACCCGGAACATCCCGGCGTTCAAGCTGATGCGGAACGCGGCCGCCTACTGGCGCGGCAGCGAGAAGAACCCGATGCTCCAGCGCATCTACGGTACCGCCTGGCCGTCGAAGGACGAGCTGAAGGCGCACCTCGACTTCCTCGCCGAGGCCGAGAAGCGCGACCACCGCAAGCTGGGCAACGAGCTCGACCTCTTCTCGATCCCGGACGAGATCGGCTCCGGCCTCGCGGTCTTCCACCCCAAGGGCGGCATCATCCGCCGGGTCATGGAGGACTACTCGCGCAAGCGGCACGAGCAGGAGGGCTACGAGTTCGTCTACTCGCCGCACGCCACCAAGGGCAAGCTGTTCGAGAAGTCGGGCCACCTCGACTGGTACGCCGAGGGCATGTACCCCCCCATGCAGCTCGACGAGGGCGTGGACTACTACCTCAAGCCCATGAACTGTCCGATGCACAACCTGATCTTCGACGCGCGCGGCCGCTCCTACCGCGAGCTGCCGCTGCGGCTGTTCGAGTTCGGCACCGTGTACCGGTACGAGAAGTCCGGCGTCGTCCACGGTCTGACCCGGGCCCGCGGCTTCACCCAGGACGACGCGCACATCTACTGCACCCGCGAGCAGATGGCGGAGGAGCTGGACCGGACCCTCACCTTCGTCCTGGACCTGCTCCGCGACTACGGTCTGACCGACTTCTACCTGGAGCTGTCCACCAAGGACGAGACCAAGTTCGTCGGCTCGGACGAGGCGTGGGAGGAGGCCACCGCGGTCCTCCAGCAGGTCGCCGAGAAGCAGGGCCTCCCGCTGACCCCCGACCCGGGCGGCGCCGCGTTCTACGGCCCGAAGATCTCGGTGCAGGCGCGGGACGCCATCGGCCGCACCTGGCAGATGTCGACCGTGCAGCTCGACTTCAACCTGCCGGAGCGCTTCGACCTGGAGTACACCGCGCCGGACGGCACCAAGCAGCGTCCGGTCATGATCCACCGCGCGCTGTTCGGCTCGATCGAGCGGTTCTTCGCGGTGCTCCTGGAGCACTACGCGGGCGCGATGCCGCCGTGGCTGGCGCCCGTGCAGGCGGCCGGCATCCCGATCGGCGACTCGCACGTCGAGTACCTCCAGGACTTCGCCGCCGAGGCGAAGAAGCTGGGCCTTCGGGTCGACGTGGACGCGTCCTCGGACCGGATGCAGAAGAAGATCAGGACCTGGCAGAAGCAGAAGGTTCCGTTCATGATCATCGTCGGTGACGACGACATGGCGGCCGGCACCGTCTCCTTCCGCTACCGCGACGGCTCGCAGGAGAACGGCATCCCGCGTGACGCGGCGCTGGCGAAGCTCGTCGACGTGGTGGAGAGCCGCGTCCAGGTGTGATGTGGTCCCCGCGTGAGCGGGGGTGGCCCGATGCATGAGATGCAGAATCGGGGACAGCGGTTGTGCTCCCCGCCCATGCGGGGCTAGGCCCCCGGGGAGCTCCCCGGGGGCCTCTTCTCGTCCTCCCGCGTGAACGCCTGGATCAGCCAGGACGAGAACGAACCCGTCACCGCTCCCAGCAGCGCCAGGCCGCAGGCCATCAGGCCCACCGCCGTCACCCGGCCGACCGGGGTCACCGGGGACACGTCCCCGTACCCCACCGTCGCCAGCGTCGCGCAGGCCCACCACACCGAGTCGCCGAAGGTGACGATCGTCGCCCCGGGGGCGTCCACCTCGTAGTGGTAGACCGTAAGCGACCCCGCGAAGCCGAGCAGGGACACGCTGAGGCCCGAGTAGACCATCACGCGTCCGTAGAGGCTGAGCCTCGGACCGTGGCGGCGCTGGACCCTGCCGTACAGGTTCACCATGCGCAGGGGGCGCAGCAGGGGGAGGAGCACGACCAGGGTGTCGAGGAGGTGGGTGCGCAGGAAGCGGTGCGGGGCGAGACCGCTCAGCCGGAGCCGTACCAGGTAGTCCACGACGAAGAAGGTCCAGGAGCCGAGGGTGACCGAGAGGCAGACGTCGTGCCAGACCTCCTGGAGGCCGCGGGCGAGGACGTGGACGGCGTAGGCGCAGAGGAAGGCGAAGGAGGCCACGGCGAGCGGGATCTCCATGCGGCGGTCCCAGTGCTCCAGCCGGGACGGTTTCGGTGGCCTGTCGCTCATCGCACCAGCATGGACGGCGGACGGATGCGTCGCCCCGGCGACACGTTCCGAACGGACGACGCAATATGCTGCACGGCATGACGACTGAGCCGGAGCAGCAGATCGGAGTGGGGACGCAGGACGCGTTCCAGCGCCTGTGGACGCCTCACCGGATGGCGTACATCCAGGGCGAGAACAAGCCGACCGGGCCGGGTGCCGGGGACGGCTGTCCGTTCTGCTCGATCCCCTCGGCGTCGGACGAGGACGGCCTGGTGATCGCGCGCGGCGAGAGCGTGTACGCGGTCCTCAACCTGTACCCGTACAACGGCGGTCACCTCATGGTCGTCCCCTACCGGCACGTCGCCGACTACACGGACCTGGGCGCGGCGGAGACGGCGGAGCTGGCCGACTTCACGAAGCGGGCGATGGTGGCGCTGCGAGCGGCCTCCGGCGCGCACGGGTTCAACATCGGCATGAACCAGGGCACGGTGGCGGGCGCCGGCATCGCCGCGCACCTGCACCAGCACGTGGTGCCGCGCTGGGGCGGGGACACCAACTTCATGCCGGTCGTCGGGCACACGAAGGTGCTGCCGCAGCTGCTCGCGGACACCCGGAAGATGCTGGCCGACGCCTGGCCGGCCGGCATCTGAGCCGTACGACGAGAGGACCCGGCCCCCGTACGCGATCGGGGTCCGGGTCCTCTTGCCGTACGGGCCGGTCAGGCGTCGTAGACGTCGGCCTTCCGGGGGCTCGCCTCCTGGGCGCCGCCGCTGAGGACGAGCGAGCGGTTGGTGAAGCGCTCGGTGTCGACGTTGTGCTCGTCGAGGACCTTGATGGTGGCGTTGTGGACCGCGCGCAGCACCGGCGTCGCCATGCGGATGGCGTCGTCGGCCATGAAGCGGTTCTTCCAGAGCGGCCCGGCCCAGACGTGGCGCAGGCCGAAGGGCTCCGGCAGGACGAGCTTGCCGCCGAGGAACTCCAGGACCGGCGGGAACCAGGTGAACGGGGCGCGGACGGCCGTGCGGACGACGTCGTCGGTGGTGGTCAGCGGCAGCTTGACCTCGCGGGTCTCCCAGAAGCGGACGGACTTGGAGACCACCTTGCTCTTGGCGGCCGGCTTCTCGCCGAAGAGGCCGTGGACGGGGCCGAGGGCGTGGCCGGTGACCTCGACGCGGAGCGTGTGGTGGAGCGAGGTCACGGTGACCGTCATGGTGAGGACGAGGTTCCCGTCCCAGAGGGTGAACTGCACGCCGAGGTAGTGGCGGTTGCCCGCGCCGAACTGCTGGTCGTTGCAGATGCGCTGTATCTCGTGGGGCTTCACCTGGTAGTGCACGATGTTGTCGCCCTCGGGGCGGCTGACGGAGTCGGCCCCCTCGCCCACCGGGACGACGATCCAGTGCTTCACGGTCGGCTTGGGGAAGCCGGTCTTGAGGGAGCCGCGCTCCAGGAGGGTGAGCTGCTCGTGGATCTTGCGGACGACGTCCCAGGCGCGGAAGTCGTGCATCTCCTTGCCCGCCACCGGGACCAGCTCCTCGGCGAGCGTCCAGCTGCCCCAGCGGGTGCCCAGGCCGAGGATGCCCTTGGGGCCGGCGTAGAACACGACGTTGGACTGCTGCTCGGCGGAGAGCTTCTCCAGGTTCTGGCGGAGCTCCTCGGCGGCCTTCTCGCCCGGGTCCCGGGGCGCCGCCTCGGGGATCTTGGCGCCGATGCCGCCGCCGCCGAGCAGGGCGCTCCAGCGCTCGCGCAGCTCGACGGCGGTCCTCTCGACTACGCGGCGGGCGAGGAACCAGCCGATGACCGGGGCCACCAGCATGGCGCGCAGATAGGTCGGCAGGATTCCGGCGAAGGGCAGCTTGAACATCACGAGCAGGGCGAGGAACCCGGCGGCGACGAGCACGGCGGTGCCGAGGAAGCCGGTGCGCCTGTTGTCGGAGCCGGCGGCGAACCGGCGGAGCTGGATGACGCCGAGCCAGAGCAGCAGGCCGGGCAGGAAGAGGACCCCGCAGACGAGCGTGATCAGCGTCAGCTTCACGTCCCGCTGTTTGCGGATGCGGTTGGCGGCGAGGCAGTGGACCACCACCGGCTGGGGCTCCACGCCGAAGGACTGGACGAGGGAGCCGCGGGCCCCGCCGAGCATCCGCACCTGGACGGCGCGGGAGAAGGCCTCGCCGAGGTCGGGGCGGAAGAGCTTGTGCCACTTGCCCGGGGTGACCTTCGACTTGTACAGCTCGTTGTCGGCTTCCAGGATCTTGTCGACGGGGCCGTCGCGGTACGCGGCGGAGGCGAGGGCGTGGGTCGCCGCCGTCTGCCCGTCCGAGCCCTGGAGGGGGATCTGCGCCCCGAGACCGAAACCGTCCATCGTCACTGCCGCCCCCATCGCGCCGAGTCCCTGTGCGGGCTGTTTCCCAACTGCGGTGCCCCGCACACCTTCTGAGCTGGGCACCCCAGCGTAACCGGGTACCGCCCGGCGCGTCACCGGAGCGCGGGGGGACGGCCGAATGCCGCCCGCCCCGCGGCGGCGGAGCATGCGGCCACGGCTGTTGTGCCGTCAACTAGGAGCTGCTCTCGGTCTGTTGCCTGAACTTCTCCGCCACCTGGGGCGGCATCGGTTCGTGCCGGGCGTACGTGCGGTCGAACCGTCCGGTGCCGTGCGACACGGACCTCAGGTCGATCGCGTACCGCACGATCTCGGCCTCCGGCACCTCGGCCCGCACGAGGGTCCGCCCCGGGCCCGCCCGGTCGGTGCCGACGACGCGGCCGCGCCGTCCCGACAGGTCGCTCATGACCGGGCCGACGTACTCGTCGGGGACGAGGACCCCGACCTCGTCCACCGGTTCCAGGAGGCGGACGGGGACGTCGGCGGCCGCCTCGCGCAGGGCGAGGGCGCCGGCCGTCTGGAAGGCGGCGTCGGAGGAGTCGACGGAGTGGGCTTTGCCGTCGCGCAGGGTGACCCGGACGTCGACGAGCGGGTGGCCGGTGGCGATCCCGCGCGCGGCCTGGGCCCGTACGCCCTTCTCGACGGAGGTGACGAAGGGGCGCGGGACCGCGCCGCCGACCACCTTGTCGACGAACTCGACGCCGCTGCCCGGCGGCAGCGGCTCCACGTCGATCTCGCAGATGGCGTACTGGCCGTGGCCGCCGGACTGCTTGACGTGCCGGCCGCGGCCCGAGGCGGCGCCGCCGAAGGTCTCGCGCAGCGCCACCTTGTACGGCACGGCGTCGACCCGGACGCCGTGGCGTTCGCGGAGGCGTTCCAGGGCGACGTCCTGGTGGGCCTCGCCCAGGCACCACAGAACCATCTGCCCGGTGTCCGGGTTCTGTTCGAGCCGCAGGGCCGGGTCCTCGGCGACCAGCCGGGCGAGGCCCTGGGAGAGCCGGTCCTCGTCGGCCTTGCCGTGGGCCCGGACGGCGAGCGGCAGCAGCGGTTCGGGCAGGGTCCAGGGCTCCATCAGGAGCGGTTCGTCCTTGGCGGAGACGGTGTCCCCGGTCTCCGCGTGCCCGAGGCGGGCGACGCAGGCCAGGTCCCCGGCGACGCAGTGCGCCATGGGGCGCTGCTGCTTGCCGAAGGGGGAGGTGAGCCCGCCGATCCGGTCGTCGGCCTCGTGGAGGTCCTGCTCGTCGTGGGCGGAGCCGGGGGCGGGGCTCGTCCGGTCCGTGAGCCCGTGTCCGCAGACGTGGACGGTCTCGTCGGGGCGCAGGGTGCCGGAGAAGACCCGGAGGAGCGAGATCCGGCCCACGTAGGGGTCGGCGGCGGTCTTGACGACCTCGGCGACCAGGGGGCCCTCGGGGTCGCAGGTGACCGCGGGCCGGGGCCGGCCGTCGGGGGTGGTGACGGCGCGCGGCCCGTGCTCCAGGGGGGAGGGGAAGCCGCGGGTGATCAGGTCCAGGAGTTCGACGGTGCCGAGGCCCTGCGTGCCGCCCTCGGCGGCGGGGGCGGCCGCGAGGACCGGATGGAAGGCGCCCCGGGCGACGGCCTTCTCCAGGTCGCCGACGAGGATCCCCGGGTCGATCGGCTCGCCGCCGAGGTAGCGGTCCATCAGGGTCTCGTCCTCGCTCTCGGCGATGATCCCCTCGATGAGCCGGGCGCAGGCCTCCGCGATGAGCTCCCGCCGGCCCTCGTCGGGCGGTTCCTCCCGCCGCGCCCCCGTGGAGTAGTCGAGGATCCGCTCCGAGAGCAGGCCGATCAGGCCGGTCGCGGGCGCGTGCCCGTCGGCGGCCTCGGGGCCGTGCACGGGCAGGTAGAGGGGGAGGACGGCGTCCGGGTCGTCGCGGCCGAAGAGCCCGGCGCAGACCTCGGTCAGCTCCGCGAAGCCGGTGCGGGCCGTGTCGAGGTGGGTGACGACGAGGGCGCGGGGCATGCCGACGGCGGCGCACTCCTCCCAGATCGCGCGCGTGGAGGCGGCGACGGCGTCGGCCTCCTGAGCGGCCGAGACGACGAAGAGGGCCGCGTCCGCCGCGCGCAGACCGGCCCTCAGCTCCCCGACGAAGTCGGCGTACCCGGGGGTGTCGATCAGATTGATCTTGCGGCCGTCCCAGCCGACCGGGACGAGCGAGAGCTGGACGGAGCGGTGGCGGCGCCGCTCGATCTCGTCGTGGTCCGAGACCGTGCCGCCGTCCTCGACGCGTCCGGCCCGGTTGAGCGCGCCCGCGGTCTGCGCGAGGGCCTCGACGAGCGTCGTCTTGCCCGATCCGCTGTGGCCGACCAGCACCACGTTCCGTATGTCCGAGGGCCGGTCGGCCGTCGGAGCCCTGCCGGCGGCCCCGGCGGGTGTCTTCGCCCTGTCACCCATGACGTGTTCCTCCCGACTGCTCGCACGGTGCGGCGGGACGCGGGCGCGGGGGAGTGGCGTGTCGCGGTGGTGCGGCTTCCGCGGTGCCCGCGGTGCCTTTGCGGTGGTCCTTCGAGCTTGGCACCGACACCGGGGCGCGTCCATCGGTCGGGGGCCCGCGCACCGCGTCCGCCGCGCTCCCGGGGGGACGTCGACGCGGCGGGGCGGGTACCCGCCGGTAGCCGGGGGCACCGGTGACTACGATGGGCGGGCCGGTGGTCGTAGGGGCCGCGCGGCCCACCGAACCTCGGGAAGGCCATGCTGAACAAGTACGCGCGTGCCTTTTTCACGCGTGTCCTCACACCGTTCGCCGCGTTTCTGCTCCGCAGGGGCGTCAGCCCCGACGCGGTCACGCTCATCGGCACGGCGGGGGTGATGGCCGGTGCGCTGGTCTTCTTCCCCCGCGGAGAGTTCTTCTGGGGCACGATCGTCATTACCCTGTTCGTCTTCTCCGACCTCGTCGACGGCAACATGGCCCGGCAGGCGGGCATCTCCAGCCGCTGGGGCGCCTTCCTCGACTCGACGCTCGACCGGGTCGCCGACGGCGCGATCTTCGGCGGCTTCGCGCTCTGGTACGCCGGCAAGGGCGACGACAACGTGATGTGCGCCGTGTCGATCTTCTGCCTGGCGAGCGGCCAGGTCGTCTCGTACACCAAGGCCCGCGGCGAGTCGATCGGCCTGCCGGTCGCCGTCAACGGCCTGGTCGAGCGCGCCGAGCGGCTCGTGATCTCCCTGGTCGCCGCCGGACTCGCCGGACTGCACGCCTTCGGCGTCCCCGGCATCCAGGTGCTGCTGCCGATCGCGCTGTGGATCGTGGCCGCCGGCAGCGCGGTCACCCTGGGGCAGCGGGTGGTCACCGTGCGGCGGGAGTCGGCCGAGGCGGACGCCGCCGCGGCCGGGGGAAGCGGGGCGGCGTCGTGAGCGACCTCAAGGACCGGCTGAGCGACGGCCTGTACGGGCTCGGCTGGGCGACCGTGAAGAAGCTTCCCGAGCCGGTGGCCGCGGGCCTCGGCCGGCGGATCGCCGACGTCGCGTGGAAGCGGCGGGGCAAGAGCGTCCTGCGCCTGGAGTCCAACCTCGCGCGCGTGGTGCCGGACGCCACGCCCGAGCGGCTCGCCGAGCTGTCGAGGGCCGGCATGCGCTCGTACATGCGGTACTGGATGGAGTCCTTCCGGCTGCCGACCTGGAGCAAGGAGCGGGTCGAGCGCGGGATAGACATCAAGGACATCCACTATCTGAAGGAGGGCCTCGCCTCCGGGCGCGGCGTCGTCCTCGCCCTGCCGCACCTGGCCAACTGGGACCTCGCGGGCGTGTGGGCGACCCGCGTGCTCGGACTGCCGTTCACCACGGTCGCGGAGCGGCTGAAGCCGGAGTCGCTGTACGACCGGTTCGTCGCCTACCGCGAGTCCCTGGGCATGGAGGTCGTGCCGCACACCGGCGGCTCCGCCTTCGGCAGGCTGGCGCGGCGGCTGCGGGCCGGCGGGCTCGTCTGCCTGGTCGCGGACCGGGACCTATCGGCCTCCGGCACCGAGGTCACGTTCTTCGGGGACATCGCGCGGATGCCGGCGGGCCCGGCGATACTCGCCCAGCAGACGGGCGCCCTGCTGCTGCCGGTGACGCTCTGGTACGACGACACGCCGGTCATGAAGGGCCGGGTCCACCCACCGGTGGACGTGCCCGACGCGGGTACGCGGGCGGAGAAGACGGCCGTCATGACCCAGGCCCTCGCCGACGCCTTCGCCGAGGGCATCGCGGACCACCCGGAGGACTGGCACATGCTGCAACGGCTGTGGCTCGCGGACCTGGAGGAGCGGGAGCCGGAGGAGCGGGGCCCGGAGAAGCGGGCTGCGGATGAGCGTGCTTCGGTTGAGCGGGCTCCGGGCGAGCGGGCTCCGGGCGGGAGAGAGGGCGGGGCGGCGTGAAGATCGGGATCGTCTGCCCGTACTCCTGGGACGTGCCGGGCGGCGTCCAGTTCCACATCCGCGACCTGGCCGAGCACCTGATCCGGCTCGGCCACGAGGTCTCCGTCCTGGCCCCCGCCGACGACGAGACCCCGCTGCCGCCGTACGTGGTCTCGGCCGGGCGGGCCGTCCCCGTGCCGTACAACGGCTCGGTGGCCCGGCTCAACTTCGGCTTCCTGTCCGCCGCGCGGGTGCGCCGCTGGCTGCACGACAACGCCTTCGACGTCGTCCACATCCACGAACCGACCTCGCCGTCGCTCGGGCTGCTCACCTGCTGGGCGGCGCAGGGGCCGATCGTGGCCACCTTCCACACCTCGAACCCGCGCTCGCGGGCGATGATCGCCGCGTACCCGATCCTCCAGCCCGCCCTGGAGAAGATCAGCGCGCGGATCGCGGTGAGCGAGTACGCGCGGCGCACGCTCGTGGAGCACCTCGGCGGCGACGCCGTCGTCATCCCCAACGGCGTCGACGTGGACTTCTTCGCCCGCGCCGAGCCGAAGAAGGAGTGGCAGGGCGAGACCCTCGGCTTCATCGGCCGGATCGACGAGCCCCGCAAGGGCCTGCCCGTCCTCATGAAGGCACTGCCCCGCATCCTCACGGAGCGGCCCGGGGCGCGGCTCCTGGTCGCCGGGCGCGGCGACGAGGAGGAGGCGGTGGCGTCGCTGCCGCGCGAGATGCGGTCCCGGGTGGAGTTCCTCGGCATGGTCAGCGACGAGGACAAGGCGCGGCTGCTGCGCAGCGTCGACGTGTACGTGGCGCCCAACACCGGCGGCGAGAGCTTCGGCATCATCCTCGTCGAGGCGATGTCGGCGGGCGCGCCCGTGCTCGCCGCCGACCTGGACGCCTTCGCCCAGGTCCTGGACCAGGGCGGCGCGGGCGAACTCTTCGCCAACGAGGACGCCGGCGCCCTCGCGGACGCGGCGATCCGCCTCCTGGGCGACGAGGAGCGCCGCAAGGAGCTGAGCACCCGCGGCTCGGCCCACGTCCGCCGCTTCGACTGGTCCACCGTCGGCGCGGACGTCCTCGCGGTCTACGAGACCGTCACGGACGGCGCGGCGGCCGTGGACACGGACGAACGCGCGGGCGGCCTGCGGGCACGGCTGGGGCTGTAGGGAGCCCGGGGCCTCCGGCCCCGGCCCGCCTTTCGGCGGCCCGGACGCCGAGGCTTCACCTACGCGCGTGCGTGCCCCCGTCCGGGCCGCGGCCGGGCGTCCTCCGGGGCCTGCCCTCCGCCCACGACCACGCCCTTCGGGAAGGCGTGCCGCCACCGCCCCGGTAGCCTGTGCGCCCGTGACCCAAACCCTGATCTGGACCGTCGTCGCGCTGATCGTCATCGGCGTCTACCTCAGCTGGACCGCCGGGCGGCTCGACCGGCTGCACTCGCGCATCGACGCCGCCCGCGCGGCCCTGGACGCCCAGCTGCTGCGCCGGGCCTCGGTCACCCAGGAGCTGGCCACCTCCGGGATCCTCGACCCGGCCGCCTCGATCGTGCTCTACGAGGCCGCGCACGCCGCCCGGCAGGCCGAGGAGGAACAGCGGGAGGTCGCCGAGAGCGAGCTCAGCCAGGCGCTGCGGGCCGTCTTCGGCGAGCCCGAGCAGATGGACCTCGTACGGGAGGCCCCCGGCGGCGAGGAGGCCGCGGGGGAGCTCGCGCAGGCCGTGCGCCGGGTGCCGATGGCCCGCCGCTTCCACAACGACGCCGTACGGGCCGCCCGCGCCCTGCGCCGCCACCGCACGGTCCGCTGGCTCCGGCTCGCGGGCCACGCCCCCTTCCCACTGGCCTTCGAAATGGACGACGAACCCCCGGTGGCCCTTGCCGATCGCCCGGCTTGATCCTTTCGACCTGCGAAAACGAGCCACCGGGTCCACATTGGCCCTTGCCGTGGCCCGCGAGTGGACTGTTTCCTCGTCTCTGTCGTCAACCCCCGTTGTCACCAGTGAGGTATCCGTGTCCACCACGCCTTCCACCCCCTCCTCGTCCCCCGAGACCGGCACCGCGCGCGTGAAGCGCGGCATGGCCGAGCAGCTCAAGGGCGGCGTGATCATGGACGTGGTCAACGCCGAGCAGGCGAAGATCGCCGAGGACGCCGGCGCCGTGGCCGTCATGGCCCTGGAGCGGGTCCCCGCGGACATCCGCAAGGACGGCGGCGTGGCCCGCATGTCCGACCCGAACATGATCGAGGAGATCATCGGCGCGGTCTCCATCCCAGTGATGGCCAAGTCCCGCATCGGCCACTTCGTCGAGGCCCAGGTCCTCCAGTCCCTCGGCGTCGACTACATCGACGAGTCCGAGGTCCTCACCCCGGCCGACGAGGTCAACCACTCCGACAAGTGGGCCTTCACCACCCCCTTCGTCTGTGGCGCCACCAACCTGGGCGAGGCCCTGCGCCGCATCGCCGAGGGCGCGGCCATGATCCGCTCCAAGGGCGAGGCCGGCACCGGCAACGTCGTCGAGGCCGTCCGCCACCTGCGCCAGATCAAGAACGAGATCGCCAGGCTGCGCGGCTTCGACAACAACGAGCTGTTCGCCGCCGCCAAGGACCTGCGCGCCCCGTACGAGCTCGTCAAGGAGGTCGCCGAGCTCGGCAAGCTGCCGGTCGTCCTCTTCTCCGCCGGTGGCGTCGCCACCCCCGCCGACGCCGCGCTCATGCGCCAGCTCGGCGCCGAGGGCGTCTTCGTCGGCTCCGGCATCTTCAAGTCGGGCGACCCGGCCAAGCGCGCCGCCGCCATCGTGAAGGCCACCACCTTCTACGACGACCCGAAGGTCATCGCGGACGCCTCCCGCAACCTGGGCGAGGCCATGGTCGGCATCAACTGCGACACCCTCCCCGAGGCCGAGCGCTACGCCAACCGGGGCTGGTAAGCACCGATGAGCAGCACTCCCGTGATTGGTGTCCTGGCCCTCCAGGGCGACGTACGGGAGCACCTGATCGCCCTGGCCGCGGCGGACGCCGTGGCCAGGCCGGTGAGGCGCCCCGAGGAGCTCGCCGAGGTCGACGGCCTGGTCATTCCCGGTGGTGAGTCCACCACCATCTCCAAGCTGGCCGCGCTCTTCGGCCTCATGGAGCCGCTGCGCGAGCGCATCGCCGCCGGCCTGCCGGTCTACGGCACCTGCGCCGGCCTGATCATGCTCGCCGACAAGATCCTCGACCCGCGCTCGGGCCAGGAGACCTTCGGCGGCATCGACATGATCGTCCGCCGCAACGCCTTCGGCCGGCAGAACGAGTCCTTCGAGGCCGGCGTCACCGTCACGGGCGTCGAGGACGGCCCCGTCGAGGGCGTCTTCATCCGGGCCCCCTGGGTGGAGTCGGTCGGCGCGGACGTCGAGGTCCTCGCCGAGCACGAGGGACACGTCGTCGCCGTACGGCAGGGCCGGGCGCTCGCGACCTCGTTCCACCCCGAACTCACCGGCGACCACCGCATCCACGCCCTGTTCGTCGACATGGTGCGCGCGGCGGGCTGATCCGATCCCGGTAGGATCTCTGGGGTTCGTTCAGAAAAGGGTTACGCGAAGGAGACAGGCAGATGTCCGGCCACTCTAAATGGGCTACGACGAAGCACAAGAAGGCCGTGATCGACGCCAAGCGCGGCAAGCTCTTCGCGAAGCTGATCAAGAACATCGAGGTCGCGGCCCGCACGGGCGGCGCCGACCCCGAGGGCAACCCGACCCTCTTCGACGCCATCCAGAAGGCGAAGAAGAGTTCGGTCCCCAACAAGAACATCGACTCCGCGGTCAAGCGCGGCGGCGGTCTCGAGGCCGGCGGCGTCGACTACGCCACGATCATGTACGAGGGCTACGGCCCGAACGGCGTCGCGGTGCTCATCGAGTGCCTCACCGACAACCGCAACCGCGCCGCCTCCGACGTGCGCGTGGCCATGACCCGCAACGGCGGCTCCATGGCCGACCCGGGCTCCGTCTCGTACCTGTTCAACCGCAAGGGCGTCGTCGTGCTCCCCAAGGGCGAGCTGTCCGAGGACGACGTCCTGGGCGCGGTGCTCGACGCGGGCGCCGAGGAGGTCAACGACCTCGGCGAGTCCTTCGAGGTCATCAGCGAGGCCACCGACCTGGTCGCGGTCCGCACCGCGCTCCAGACGGCCGGCATCGACTACGACTCCGCCGACTCCAGCTTCGTCCCGACCATGCAGGTCGAGCTGGACGAGGAGGGCGCGCGCAAGATGTTCAAGCTGATCGACGCGCTCGAGGACAGCGACGACGTGCAGAACGTCTTCGCCAACTTCGACGTCAGCGACGAGGTCATGGCGAAGGTCGACGCCTGATCACCTGCTTTTCGCGGCGGGCCGACGGGGACACGCTCCCGTCGGCCCGCCGCGTTGTCGGTGGCAGCCGATAGCCTGCTCAAACAGGAGATCGAAGGGAGGGGGGTGACGTGCGCGTACTCGGAGTGGACCCCGGGCTCACCCGGTGCGGCGTCGGCGTCGTCGAGGGCGTCGCGGGCCGGCCCCTGACCATGCTCGGCGTCGGAGTGGTGCGGACGCCCGCGGACGCCGACATCGGCATGCGCCTGGTCGGCATCGAGCAGGGCATAGAGGAGTGGATCGACCGCTTCTCGCCCGAACTCGTCGCCGTGGAGCGGGTGTTCAGCCAGCACAACGTACGCACGGTGATGGGCACCGCCCAGGCCAGCGCGGTCGCCATGCTCTGCGCCTCCCGCCGCGGCATCCCCGTCGCCCTGCACACCCCCAGCGAGGTCAAGGCCGCCGTCACCGGCAGCGGCCGCGCCGACAAGGCCCAGGTCGGCACCATGGTGACCCGGCTGCTCCGGCTCTCCGAGCCGCCCAAGCCCGCCGACGCCGCCGACGCCCTCGCCCTCGCCATCTGCCACATCTGGCGGGCCCCCGCCCAGAACCGGCTCCAGCAGGCCGTCGCCGCCCAGAACCGCCTCCAGGAAGCGGCCGCCCGGCACGCGTCCGCAGTGAAAGGCCGAACCCGATGATCGCCTTCGTCAGCGGCCAGGTCGCCGCCCTCGCCCCCACCACGGCCGTCGTCCAGGTCGGCGGCGTGGGCATGGCCCTCCAGTGCACCCCGGCGACCATCGCCGGACTGCGGATCGGCGAGGAGGCCCGGCTCGCCACCTCCCTCGTCGTCCGCGAGGACTCCCTCACCCTGTACGGCTTCGCCGACGACGACGAGCGGCAGGTCTTCGAGCTCCTCCAGACCGCCAGCGGCGTCGGCCCCCGCCTCGCCCAGGCCATGCTCGGCGTCCACAGCCCCGACGCGCTGCGCCTCGCCGTCTCCACCGGGGACGAGAAGGCCCTCACGGCCGTCCCCGGCATCGGGAAGAAGGGCGCGCAGAAGCTCCTGCTCGAACTGAAGGACAAGCTCGGCTCCCCCCTCGGCAGCAGCGGCCTCGTCGGCGCCCAGCGCGTCGCCTCCGGTCCCGCCCCCTGGACCGAGCAGCTCACCGCCGCCCTCATCGGCCTCGGCTACGCGAGCCGCGAGGCCGAGGAGGCCGTCGGAGCCGTCACCCCGCAGGCCGAGGCCGCCCTCGCCGAGACCGGCACCGCCCCCGTGCCGCAGCTCCTGCGCGCCGCCCTGCAGACCCTCAACCGCGCCCGCTGACCACCCCCGATCCCGCCCGGCCGGGCCGTACGAACGAGAAGGCATCCACCGTGAACTGGGACGACGACACCACCGCCGGGGCACCCGACGCCGAGGCGCGCATCGTCGACGCCGCCGCGGAAGGCGACGACCAGGCCGTCGAGGCGGCCCTGCGGCCCAAGGACCTCAACGAGTTCGTCGGCCAGGAGAAGGTCCGCCAGCAGCTCGACCTCGTCCTCAAGGCCGCCCGGCAGCGCGGTGCCACCGCCGACCACGTCCTGCTCTCCGGCGCCCCCGGCCTCGGCAAGACCACCCTCTCGATGATCATCGCGGCCGAGATGAACGCCCCGATCCGCATCACCTCCGGCCCCGCCATCCAGCACGCCGGCGACCTCGCCGCGATCCTCTCCTCCCTCCAGGAGGGCGAGATCCTCTTCCTCGACGAGATCCACCGCATGTCCCGGCCCGCCGAGGAGATGCTCTACATGGCGATGGAGGACTTCCGCGTCGACGTCATCGTCGGCAAGGGCCCCGGCGCCACCGCCATCCCCCTCGAACTGCCGCCCTTCACCCTCGTCGGCGCCACCACCCGCGCCGGACTCCTGCCGCCCCCGCTGCGCGACCGCTTCGGCTTCACCGGCCACATGGAGTTCTACGACCCGTCCGAGCTCCAGCGCGTCATCCACCGCTCCGCCGGACTCCTCGACGTCGCGATCGACCCCGCCGGCGCCGCCGAGATCGCCGGCCGCTCCCGCGGCACCCCCCGCATCGCCAACCGCCTGCTGCGCCGGGTCCGCGACTACGCCCAGGTCAAGGCGGACGGAGCGATCACCCGGGAGATCTCCGAGGCCGCCCTCAGGGTGTACGAGGTCGACGGCCGCGGCCTCGACCGGCTCGACCGCGCCGTCCTGGAGGCCCTCCTCAAGCTCTTCGGCGGCGGACCGGTCGGCCTGTCCACCCTCGCCGTCGCGGTGGGGGAGGAGCGCGAGACCGTCGAGGAGGTCGCCGAACCCTTCCTCGTACGCGAGGGACTGCTGGCCCGCACGCCCCGTGGCCGGGTCGCCACCCCCGCCGCCTGGACGCACCTCGGTCTCGTTCCGCCGCAGGCAGCGGGCCCGGGCGGTGCGGGAACGGGACAACAGGGGCTCTTCGGGGCGTGACGGTGCGGACGCTCGCCCGTACCGGAACCAGGGTGCGATGCTGGACGTTGTTCCAGCGATGCGGACTCGCCTAGACTCCGCCGATGCCGCCCTTTCCGGTCGGCGTGCCCACCCCCGAAGATCAGGCCGCGGGCTCTCCGCGACCATGCGAAGGAAACCCGTCCCGTGAACATCGTGACCCTCCTCCCCTTCATCGTCCTCATCGGGGCCATGTTCCTGATGACCCGCTCCGCCAAGAAGAAGCAGCAGGCGGCGGCGCAGATGCGCGACGAGATGCAGCCCGGCACCGGCGTGCGCACGATCGGGGGGATGTACGCCACCGTCAAGGAGATCGGCGACGAGACCGTCCTCCTCGAGGTCGCTCCGGGCGTGCACGCCGTCTACGCCAAGAACGCGATCGGCGCGGTCCTCCAGGACTCCGAGTACAACCGGATCGTCCACGGCGACGACGACAGCGACGAGTCCTCGGACTCCGACACCGTCGTCCCGGACGACGCCTCCTCGCTGACCGGCGCCACCGACGCCACGGCCGAGGACGCGCCCAAGGCCGACCTGACGAAGAAGTCGGACGCGGCCGAGGCCGCCGCCGAGGGGGAGAAGGACGGCAAGACCGACGGCGAGACCGGCGCGAAGTAAGCGCGACCGGGGGACCGCGCACACGCCCACCGGCGTGCGCGCGCCCCCGAACGGTTCCACGTCTGCGGGGGATGGTCCCCACACATACTTCGTGGCCGTCGCGCACACACCCGTCGCGCGGCGGTTGGACAGGGAGATACGACAGGTGGCAGCACCGAAGAAGGGCCGAAGGCCGGCGGGGGGACAGAGCCGGCCGGGCCGCGCCCTGGCACTCATCCTGATCGCCATGGTCGCGCTCACCGGCGGCATGTTCTGGTCGGGGCACACCACCCCGCGCCTCGGCATCGACCTCGCCGGCGGTACGTCGATCACGCTCAAGGCCAAGGCCGACCCCGGCCAGGAGTCGGCGGTCAACGAGACCAACATGAACACGGCGGTCGACATCATCGAGCGCCGTGTCAACGGTCTGGGTGTCTCCGAGGCCGAGGTCCAGACCCAGGGCCGCGAGAACATCATCGTCAACATCCCCCGCGGGACGAACGAGAAGCAGGCCCGTGAGCAGGTCGGCACCACCGCCCAGCTCTACTTCCGGCCCGTCCTCGCGGTGACGAACGGCGCGCCCCAGGCCGCGCCGACCGCCACCCCCTCGGGCTCGGCCTCGCCGAAGCCGTCGGCCACCCCCTCCGGTGCCACCGCGGGCGAGAAGTCGGCCACCCCGTCGGCCACCGCCTCCACCCGGGGCCGCGCGCTCACCGAGGCCCTCAAGGCCCCGAGCCCGACGCCCACCGGCAGCGCCTCGCCCTCGTCCTCCGCGACGCCGAAGGCCACCGGAACCCCGGAGGCGACCCCCACGCCCGACGCCGGCACCGCGGCGCTGGAGCAGAAGTTCACCGCCCTGAACTGCCTCGACCCCAAGCAGCGCACCGCCGCCGGCCAGGGCGTCAAGCCGTCCGAGCCCACCGTGGCCTGCGGCGAGGACGCCCCGGGCGTCTGGTCGAAGTACCTCCTCGGCCCGGCCGAGGTGGAGGGCCGCGACGTCGACGACGCCAAGGGCGCCTTCGACCAGCAGCGCGGCATGTGGATCGTCACCATGGACTTCACCGACGCCGGGTCGAAGAAGTTCCAGTCGATCACCGGCAAGCTGTCGCAGCAGTCCGACCCCCAGAACCGGTTCGCGATCGTCCTCGACGGCGAGGTCGTCTCGGCCCCCTCGGTGCGCCAGACGCTGAGCGCCAGCGCCGAGATCTCCGGCAGCTTCAACCAGCAGTCCGCCCAGGACCTCGGCAACATCCTGTCCTACGGCGCCCTGCCGCTCTCCTTCCAGACCCAGAGCGTCGACACCGTCACCGCCGCGCTCGGCGGCGACCAGCTGGAGGCCGGCCTGATCGCCGGCGCCATCGGCCTCGCCCTGGTCATCATCTACCTGGTCGCCTACTACCGCGGCCTGTCGCTGATCGCCATCCTCAGCCTCGGCGTCTCCGCGCTGCTGACCTACGTGATCATGTCCCTGCTCGGCCCGGCCATCGGCTTCGCGCTGAACCTGCCGGCCGTCTGCGGCGCCATCGTCGCCATCGGCATCACGGCGGACTCGTTCATCGTCTACTTCGAGCGCATCCGCGACGAGCTCCGCGAGGGCCGCACGCTCCGCCCGGCCGTCGAGCGCGCCTGGCCGCGCGCCCGCCGCACCATCATGGTCTCCGACTTCGTGTCGTTCCTGGCCGCGGCCGTGCTCTTCATCGTCACCGTCGGCAAGGTCCAGGGCTTCGCGTTCACGCTCGGCCTGACCACCCTGCTCGACATCGTCGTGGTGTTCCTCTTCACCAAGCCGATCATGACGCTGCTCGCGCGGACCAAGTTCTTCGGCGACGGCCACCCGTGGTCCGGCCTGGACCCGAAGCGCCTCGGCGCCAAGCCGCCGCTGCGCCGCGCCCGCCGCACCAACGCCCCCGCCGGCCCTGTCGACCCGAAGGAGGCGTGAGATGTCGAAGCTCGGAGATCTCGGCGCCCGACTCCACCGCGGTGAGGTCGGCTACGACTTCATCGGCAACCGCAAGATCTGGTATGGCCTGTCCATCCTGATCACCATCACCGCCATCGTCGCCCTGGCCGTCCGCGGCCTCAACATGGGCATCGAGTTCCAGGGCGGCGCCGTCTTCACCACCCCGAAGTCGGACGTCTCCGTCAGCCAGGCCCAGGAGTACGCGGAGGAGGCCTCCGGCCACGACGCGATCGTCCAGCAGCTCGGCAACGGCTCGCTCCGCATCCAGGTCGGCGGCCTCGACACCGCGCAGTCCGACCAGGTCCGCTCGGAGCTGGCCAAGGACCTGAACGTCGCCGAGGACAAGATCGCGGCCGAGCTGGTCGGTCCGAGCTGGGGTGAGCAGATCGCCAACAAGGCCTGGACCGGTCTCGGGATCTTCATGATCCTGGTGGTGATCTACCTGGCCATCGCCTTCGAGTGGAGAATGGCGGTCGCGGCGCTCATCGCCCTCATCCACGACCTCACCATCACCGTGGGCATCTACTCCCTGGTCGGCTTCGAGGTCACCGTCGGCACGGTCATCGGCCTGCTGACGATCCTCGGTTATTCGCTGTACGACACGGTGGTCGTCTTCGACTCCCTCAAGGAGTCCACGAAGGAGATCACGAAGCAGACCCGCTTCACCTACAGCGAGCTGGCCAACCGCTCGATCAACGGCACCCTGGTCCGTTCGATCAACACCACCGTCGTCGCGCTGCTGCCGGTCGCCGGCCTGCTCTTCATCGGCGGCGGCGTCCTCGGCGCCGGCATGCTCAACGACATCTCGCTGTCGCTGTTCGTGGGCCTCGCGGCCGGCGCGTACTCGTCGATCTTCATCGCCACCCCGCTCGTCGCCGACCTCAAGGAGCGCGACCCGGCGATCAAGGCCCTCAAGAAGCGCGTCCTGGCCAAGCGGGCCAGTGCCGCCGCCAAGGGCGAGTCCGCGGACGGCGACGCGTTCGCCGACGGCACCGAGGCCGCGGTCGTCGGCCCCCGGGCCGGACGCCGGGGCCGCACCCAGGAGCACCGAGGATGACCGCCGGGGCCCAGGACGTCACCGGCCTCCTGCTCAGCCGCATCCGCGACGTACCGGACTACCCGAAGCCCGGCGTGCTGTTCAAGGACATCACGCCGCTGCTCGCGGACCCGGAGGCGTTCGGGGCCCTCACCGGCGCCCTCGCCGGGCTGTGCTCCGCGCACGGCGCGACGAAGGTCGTCGGCCTGGAGGCGCGCGGCTTCATCCTGGCCGCCCCGGTGGCCGTCCGCGCGGGCCTGGGCTTCATCCCGGTCCGCAAGGCCGGCAAGCTCCCCGGCGCCACGCTCCGCCAGGCGTACGAGCTGGAGTACGGCACCGCCGAGATCGAGGTGCACGCCGAGGACCTGGCCGCGGGTGACCGCGTCATGGTCATCGACGACGTCCTCGCCACCGGCGGCACGGCCGAGGCCTCCGTCGAGCTCATCCGCCGCGCCGGCGCCGAGGTCGCGGGCGTCGCCGTCCTCATGGAGCTGGGCTTCCTGCCGGGCCGCGCCCGTCTGGAGCCGGCCCTGAAGGGCGCTCCGCTCACGGCGCTGATCACCGTCTGACACCGGGCTCCGGCCCGTACGGGGCGCTCCGGGGAATCCCCGGGGCGCCCCCGTCGTTTTCCGGAGTGCCCCGGTCCGGCCGCCCGGGAGCGGACGCCGCCCGTGGCCGGATCCGTTCACTCCCCGGCCGCGTGAGCAGCGCGGGTCCGGGCTCGATACCATGGCCGTTCCGGGCCTGACCGGGGGACCCGGACATGCACGAGGAGCGCTCTTGCCAGACGAGGCCCAGCCACTCTCCGCCGCGCAGCCCGACCCGAAGGCCGAAAAGGCCGCGCCGGGGACCGGCACGCCCCAGAACAAGCCCGCGGAGACCGGGCCCGCGCCCGCCGCGCCCGAGCCGGCCCCCGCGGCCGCCCCGGCCGCGCGCCCCGCGCCGACCGCGCCCGCCCGCTCGGGCGGCTCGTCCAACCGCGTCCGCGCCCGCCTCGCCCGGCTCGGCGTGCAGCGCTCCTCACCGTACAACCCGGTCCTCGAACCGCTGCTCCGGATCGTCCGCTCCAACGACCCCAAGATCGAGACGGCCACGCTGCGCCAGATCGAGCGGGCCTACCAGGTCGCCGAGCGCTGGCACCGCGGCCAGAAGCGCAAGAGCGGCGACCCGTACATCACGCACCCGCTCGCCGTCACCACCATCCTCGCCGAGCTCGGCATGGACCCGGCGACCCTGATGGCCGGGCTCCTGCACGACACCGTCGAGGACACCGAGTACGGCCTCGACACCCTGCGCCGGGACTTCGGCGACCAGGTCGCGCTGCTCGTCGACGGCGTCACCAAGCTCGACAAGGTCAAGTTCGGCGAGGCCGCCCAAGCCGAGACCGTCCGCAAGATGGTCGTCGCCATGGCCAAGGACCCGCGCGTCCTGGTCATCAAGCTCGCCGACCGCCTGCACAACATGCGCACCATGCGCTACCTCAAGCGGGAGAAGCAGGAGAAGAAGGCCCGCGAGACCCTGGAGATCTACGCGCCCCTGGCCCACCGCCTGGGCATGAACACCATCAAGTGGGAGCTGGAGGACCTCGCCTTCGCGATCCTCTACCCCAAGATGTACGACGAGATCGTCCGGCTCGTCGCCGAGCGCGCCCCCAAGCGGGACGAGTACCTGGCCGTCGTCACCGACGAGGTCCAGACCGACCTGCGCGCCGCCCGCATCAAGGCCACCGTCACCGGCCGCCCCAAGCACTACTACAGCGTCTACCAGAAGATGATCGTCCGCGGCCGGGACTTCGCGGAGATCTACGACCTGGTCGGCATCCGCGTCCTCGTGGACACCGTCCGCGACTGCTACGCGGCCCTCGGCACCGTCCACGCGCGATGGAACCCGGTCCCCGGCCGGTTCAAGGACTACATCGCGATGCCGAAGTTCAACATGTACCAGTCGCTGCACACGACGGTCATCGGACCCAACGGCAAGCCCGTCGAGCTCCAGATCCGCACCTTCGACATGCACCGGCGCGCCGAGTACGGCATCGCCGCGCACTGGAAGTACAAGCAGGAGGCCGTCGCCGGCGCCTCCAAGGTGCGCACCGACGTGCCGAAGAAGACCGGCAAGGACGACCACCTCAACGACATGGCGTGGCTCCGCCAGCTCCTCGACTGGCAGAAGGAGACCGAGGACCCCGGCGAGTTCCTGGAGTCCCTGCGCTTCGACCTCTCCCGCAACGAGGTCTTCGTCTTCACGCCCAAGGGCGACGTCATCGCGCTGCCCGCCGGCGCCACCCCCGTCGACTTCTCCTACGCGGTCCACACCGAGGTCGGCCACCGCACGATAGGGGCCCGGGTCAACGGGCGGCTCGTCCCGCTCGAATCGACCCTCGACAACGGCGACCTGGTCGAGGTCTTCACCTCCAAGGCCGCCGGCGCCGGCCCCTCCCGCGACTGGCTCGGCTTCGTCAAGTCCCCGCGCGCCCGCAACAAGATCCGCGCCTGGTTCTCCAAGGAGCGCCGGGACGAGGCCATCGAACAGGGCAAGGACGCCATCGCGCGGGCCATGCGCAAGCAGAACCTGCCGATCCAGCGGATCCTCACCGGCGACTCCCTCGTCACCCTCGCCCACGAGATGCGCTACAGCGACATCTCCTCGCTGTACGCGGCGATCGGCGAGGGCCACGTCACCGCCCAGTCCATCGTGCAGAAGCTGGTCCAGGCGCTCGGCGGCGAGGAGGCCGCCACCGACGACATCGACGAGTCCGCGCCGCCGACCCGCGGCCGCTCCAAGCGCCGCTCCAACGCCGACCCCGGCGTCGTCGTCAAGGGCGTCGAGGACGTCTGGGTGAAGCTGGCCCGCTGCTGCACCCCCGTCCCCGGCGACCCGATCATCGGCTTCGTCACCCGGGGCAGCGGGGTCTCGGTCCACCGCAGCGACTGCGTCAACGTGGACTCGCTGTCCCGGGAGCCGGAGCGGATCCTGGAGGTCGAGTGGGCCCCGACCCAGTCCTCGGTCTTCCTCGTCGCCATCCAGGTCGAGGCCCTGGACCGCTCCCGGCTGCTCTCCGACGTCACCCGGGTCCTCTCGGACCAGCACGTCAACATCCTCTCGGCGGCCGTCCAGACCTCCCGCGACCGGGTGGCCACCTCCCGCTTCACCTTCGAGATGGGCGACCCGAAGCACCTGGGCCACGTCCTGAAGGCCGTGCGGGGCGTGGAGGGCGTCTACGACGTGTACCGCGTGACCTCGGCCCGCCGGCCGTAACGACGCCGTATGAAGGAGGGCGGCCCCGGTACCTGCGTACCGGGGCCGCCCTCCTTCATACGGGCGGGGATCAGCCGCCGAACTCCTCCAGACCCTTCAGGGCCTGGTCGAGCAGGGCCTGGCGGCCCTCCAGCTCGCGCGAGAGCTTGTCGGCCTTGGCGTCGTTGCCGGCGGCGCGGGCCGCGTCGATCTGCTTGCGCAGCTTCTCGACCGCGTCCTGGAGCTGACCGGTCAGACCCGCGGCACGCGCGCGCGCCTCCGGGTTCGTCCGGCGCCACTCGGCCTCCTCGGCCTCCTGGATCGCCCGCTCCACCGCGTGCATCCGGCCCTCGACCTTGGGACGGGCGTCACGCGGGACGTGGCCGACGGCCTCCCAGCGCTCGTTGAGGGAGCGGAAGGCCGCGCGGGCCGCCTTCAGGTCCGTCACCGGGACGAGCTTCTCGGCCTCGGTCGCGAGCTCCTCCTTCAGCTTGAGGTTCTCACCCTGCTCCGCGTCCCGCTCGGCGAAGACCTCGCCGCGCGCCGCGAAGAAGACGTCCTGGGCACCGCGGAAACGGTTCCACAGGTCGTCCTCGTGCTCGCGCTGGGCGCGGCCGGCCGCCTTCCAGTCCGTCATCAGCTCGCGGTAGCGGGCCGCCGTGGCCCCCCAGTCGGTGGAGTTCGAAAGGGACTCCGCCTCCGCGACCAGGCGCTCCTTCGCCTTGCGGGCGTCCTCGCGCTGCGCGTCCAGGGACGCGAAGTGGGCCTTGCGGCGCTTCGAGAACGCCGAGCGGGCGTGTGAGAAGCGGTGCCACAGCTCGTCGTCGGACTTGCGGTCGAGCCGGGGAAGGCCCTTCCAGGTGTCCACGAGCGCCCGCAGCCGCTCGCCCGCCGAACGCCACTGCTCGCTCTGGGCCAGCTCCTCGGCCTCCGTGACGAGCTTCTCCTTGGCGCCACGCGCCTCGTCGGCCTGCTTCGCCTTCTGGGCCCGGCGCTCCTCTCGGCGCGACTCGACCGTCCCGACGAGCTTGTCCAGCCGGGCGGAGAGCGCGGCCAGGTCGCCGACGACGTGGTGCTCGTCGACCTGGTGCCGGATGTGCTCGATCGCCGCGGTGGCGTCCTTCGCCGAGAGGTCGGTGGTCCTCACGCGCTTCTCGAGGAGGCCGATCTCGACCACCAGGCCCTCGTACTTGCGCTCGAAGTAGGCCAGGGCCTCCTCGGGGGTGCCGGCCTGCCACGATCCGACGACCTGCTCACCCTCGGCCGTCCGCACGTACACGGTGCCCGTCTCGTCGACGCGGCCCCACGGGTCGCTGCTCACAGCGCCTCCTCACCATGATGCCGTCGCGGGGTCGCACCCCGCGGGCATCGTCCACAGTTTCCCGGCGGGCCTCGCCCGCCTTCCGCAGCGCGGCCGACGGCCCACGCTGCACACCGCCAATCTAGGCGAACCGCGGCCCGGCTGTCCGCACTCAGCGCGACCGAGATTCGACGGTCGGCCCGCCGGTGCGGACGCGCGGGCTCACTTCTTGGTGACGGTGGCCTTCTCGACGGTGACGGCCTTCTTCGGGGCGCCGTCCGTGGCGCCGCCCTCGACACCGGCCGCGGCGACCTCCTGGACCGCCTTGAGGCCGGCCGCGTCGATCTTCCCGAAGGGGGTGTAGGTCGGCGGCAGCTTGGTGTCCTTGTAGACGAGGAAGAACTGCGAGCCGCCGGTGCCCGGCTGTCCGGTGTTCGCCATGGCCACGGTGCCGGCCGGGAAGGTCACCGAGCCGTCCGCCCCGGCCTTGCCGAGGGAGCCCAGGTTCTCGTCCGGGATGGTGTAGCCGGGGCCGCCCGTGCCGGTGCCCTGGGGGTCGCCGCACTGGAGCACGAAGATGCCCTGCGTGGTGAGGCGGTGGCACTTGCTCCCGTCGAAGTACTTCTTGTCCGCGAGGTGCTTGAAGGAGTTCACCGTGCGCGGGGTCTTCGCCGCGTCCATGGTGATCGTGATGTCGCCCGCGTCGGTCTTGAGCGCCATGTCGTACGAAGCCTTCTGATCCACGGTGAGCTTCGGCTCCGGGCCCTCGGACTCCTGCGAGGGCGAGGGCGTCGGGGTGGTGGCCGTGTCGCCCGCCGCGCCGTCCGAGCCCTTCTTCGAGCCGTCCGACAGCGCCACCGAGGCGTACACGGCGCCGCCCGAGGCCAGCACCACCGCGAGGACGGCCGCGACGACGGTGTTGCGGCGCCGGTCCTTGCGGCGCTTCTCCTCCCGCCGCTGCTGCTGCCGCACGTACTTCTCCCTGGCAAGCTGCCGCCGCCGCTGATCGCTGGTGACCACCGGGTCCGCTCCTTGTCGCTCGTCTGTTCCTGTCCTGGCCGGATGTGCCCGTACCGTATACGGGTTGGCTGTGGAACCGGCACCGCCGGTAGGCTCTGATCTGCCGAATCCCGTCATTCCCGTGATTTCCGCGCCCCCGCGCCGGACGACATCTAAGGACGAACGTGCTGATTGCCGGGTTCCCCGCCGGGGCCTGGGGCACCAACTGCTACCTGGTCGCCCCCGCCGCAGGCGAGGAGTGCGTCATCATCGACCCGGGCCACCAGGCCGCCCAGGGAGTCGAGGAGACGCTCAAGAAGCACCGTCTCAAGCCCGTCGCCGTCGTCCTCACCCATGGACACATCGACCACGTCGCCTCCGTCGTCCCGGTGTGCGGCGCCCATGACGTCCCCGCGTGGATCCACCCGTCCGACCGCTACATGATGAGCGACCCGGAGAAGGCCCTCGGCCGCTCCCTCGGGATGCCCCTCATGGGCGAGCTGACCGTGGGGGAGCCCGCCGACGTGCGCGAGCTCGCCGACGGCTCCGAGCTGAAGCTCGCCGGTCTGGAGTTCTCCGTCGCCCACGCGCCCGGCCATACCAAGGGGTCGGTGACCTTCCGGATGCCCGAGACCACGGAGATCCCCTCCGTGTTCTTCTCCGGGGATCTGCTGTTCGCCGGCTCCGTCGGACGCACCGACCTGCCCGGCGGTGACATGGACGAGATGCTCGGATCGCTGGCCCGCGTGTGCCTGCCCCTCGACAACTCGACCGTGGTGCTGTCGGGACACGGTCCCCAGACGACCATCGGCCAGGAACGCGCCACCAACCCCTACCTCCGGCAGGTGGCCGCCGGCCTCGGGAGCCCCGACGCTCCCCGACGAGGAATGTGACGACTCACGTGAGCACCTTCAAGGCCCCCAAGGGCACGTACGACCTCATCCCGCCGGTCTCCGCGACCTACCTCGCGGTCCGCGAGGCCATCGCGGCGCCCCTGCGCCGCTCCGGCTACGGCTACGTCGAGACCCCCGGCTTCGAGGACGTGAACCTCTTCGCCCGCGGCGTCGGCGAGTCCACCGACATCGTGACCAAGGAGATGTACGCCTTCGAGACCAAGGGCGGCAGCAAGCTCGCCCTGCGTCCCGAGGGCACCGCCTCCGTGCTCCGCGCCGCCCTGGAGGCCAACCTCCACAAGCAGGGCAACCTGCCGGTGAAGCTCTGGTACTCCGGCTCGTACTACCGCTACGAGCGCCCGCAGAAGGGCCGCTACCGGCACTTCTCGCAGGTCGGCGCCGAGGCGATCGGCGCCGAGGACCCGGCGCTCGACGCCGAGCTGATCATCCTGGCCGACGAGGCCTACCGCTCCCTGGGCCTGCGGAACTTCCGCATCCTGCTGAACTCGCTCGGCGACAAGGAGTGCCGCCCGGTCTACCGGGAGGCCCTCCAGGACTTCCTGCGCGGGCTCGACCTCGACGAGGACACCCTGCGCCGCGCCGAGATCAACCCGCTGCGCGTCCTCGACGACAAGCGCGAGTCCGTGCGGAAGCAGCTGACCGGCGCCCCGCTCCTGCGCGACTACCTGTGCGACGCGTGCAAGGCGTACCACGAGGAGGTGCGCGCCCTGATCACGGCGGCGGGCGTGGTCTTCGAGGACGACGACCGGCTGGTGCGCGGCCTCGACTACTACACCCGCACGACCTTCGAGTTCGTCCACGACGGTCTCGGCTCGCAGTCGGCGGTCGGCGGCGGCGGCCGCTACGACGGCCTCTCCGAGATGATCGGCGGCCCCGCGCTGCCGTCCGTCGGCTGGGCGCTCGGCGTGGACCGCACGGTCCTCGCCCTGGAGGCCGAGGGCGTCGCGCTCGACCTGCCCTCCGCCACCAGCGTCTTCGCCGTCGCCCTGGGCGAGGAGGCCCGCCGGATCCTCTTCGGCAAGGTCACCGAGCTGCGCAGGGCCGGGATCGCCGCGGACTTCTCCTTCGGCGGCAAGGGCCTCAAGGGCTCCATGAAGGACGCCAACCGCTCGGGCGCCCGCTTCGCCGTCGTGGCCGGCGAGCGCGACCTCGCCGAGGGCGTCGTCCAGCTCAAGGACATGGAGACCGGCGAACAGCGGGCGGTCGCCCTGGACGGCCTCCTGGACGCGGTACGGGCCGAGCTGGCCTGACGCCCGGTCGTACGGAGGAGGGGCCCGGTGCGCGCGAGCGGCCGGGCCCCTCCTTATGTCCACCGAACGGTCGACAGGGGCCTCCGTACGGCAGAATGACCGTGCCCAGCAGCCCGCGAGCGATGGATCGGAAACATGACGAAAGCAGCGGTGGACGACCCGGCACCCGGCACGATCGGAGCGGGCCGCGCCTTCTCCTGGCTCCTGGTGATCACGGGCGCGGCCGGACTGCTCGCCGCCTGGGTCATCACGATCGACAAGTTCAAGCTCCTGGAGGACCCGGGCTTCACCCCCGGGTGCAGCCTCAACCCGGTCGTCTCCTGCGGCAACATCATGAAGAGCGAGCAGGCCTCGGTCTTCGGCTTCCCCAACCCGATGCTCGGCCTCGTCACGTACGGCATGGTGATCGCGATCGGCGTCGGCCTGCTCGCCGGGGCCCGCTACCGGCGCTGGTACTGGCTCGGCCTCAACGCCGGCACCCTCTTCGGCGTCGTCTTCTGCGCCTGGCTCACCTACCAGTCGCTGTACGAGATCAACGCGCTCTGCCTGTGGTGCTGCCTGGCCTGGGTCGGGACCATTGTCATGTTCTGGTACGTGACCTCGCACAACGTGCGCCACGGCGTGATCCCCGCCCCGGCCGGCCTGAGGACCTTCTTCGGGGAGTTCACCTGGGTCCTGCCCGCCCTGCACATCGGGATCATCGGCATGCTGATCCTGACCCGCTGGTGGGACTTCTGGACGAGCTGATCCCGGCTCCGTTGTCGGCGGCGTGACCTAGGCTTCATGAACGTGGAGCCCGACCTCTTTACCGCAGCCGCCGAAGACCGCCAGGAGAAGGATCCGTCCAGCAGCCCGCTGGCCGTCCGGATGCGCCCCCGCACCCTCGACGAGGTGGTGGGGCAGCAGCACCTGCTCAAGCCCGGATCGCCGCTGCGCCGGCTCGTGGACGACGGCGACGGCGGCCCCGCCGGAGCCTCCTCCGTGATCCTCTGGGGCCCGCCGGGCATCGGGAAGACCACCCTGGCGTACGTCGTCTCGAAGGCCACGGACAAGCGGTTCGTAGAGCTGTCCGCCATCACCGCCGGCGTCAAGGAGGTCCGGGCCGTCATCGACGGGGCCCGGCGCGCGGTGGGCGGCTACGGCAAGGAGACCGTCCTCTTCCTCGACGAGATCCACCGCTTCTCCAAGGCCCAGCAGGACTCCCTGCTGCCGGCCGTCGAGAACCGCTGGGTGACGCTGATCGCCGCCACCACCGAGAACCCCTACTTCTCCGTGATCTCCCCGCTCCTCTCCCGCTCGCTGCTCCTCACCCTGGAGCCGCTGACCGACGAGGACCTGAAGGGGCTGCTCGCCCGGGCGCTCACGGACGAGCGGGGCCTCGGCGGGGCCGTGACCCTGCCGGAGGACGCCGAGGCCCACCTCCTGCGGGTCGCGGGCGGCGACGCCCGCCGCGCCCTGACCGCCCTGGAGGCCGCCGCCGGCGCGGCGATCGCCAAGAAGGAGGCGGAGATCACCCTCCTGACGGTGGAGGAGACCGTCGACCGGGCCGCCGTGAAGTACGACCGGGACGGCGACCAGCACTACGACGTGGCCAGCGCGCTCATCAAGTCGATCCGGGGCTCGGACGTGGACGCGGCCCTGCACTACCTGGCGCGGATGATCGAGGCGGGGGAGGACCCGCGCTTCATCGCGCGGCGCCTGATGATCTCCGCGAGCGAGGACATCGGCCTCGCCGATCCGAACGCCCTGCCGATCGCCGTCGCCGCCGCCCAGGCCGTCGCCATGATCGGCTTCCCGGAGGCGGCGCTGACCCTGAGCCACGCCACCATCGCCCTGGCCCTGGCCCCGAAGTCGAACGCGGCGACGACCGCGATCGGCGCCGCCCTCGCGGACGTGCGCGGCGGCCTCGCGGGCCCGGTCCCGGCGCACCTGCGCGACGGCCACTACAAGGGCGCGGCCAAGCTCGGCCACGCGCAGGGGTACGTGTACCCGCACGACGTGCCGGGCGGCATCGCGGCCCAGCAGTACGCCCCGGACGCGATCCACGGCCGCCGGTACTACGAGCCCACCCGCTACGGCGGGGAGGCGCGGTACGCGGACGTGGTGGAGTGGGCGCGGACGCGCCTGAAGGGCGAGGAGCCGCAGCGGTAGCGCGCTCAGGCGCGGGCGGCCTCGAAGAGCCGGTGCATCTCGCGGCGCAGCTCGGAGATCTCCCGCACCGGCTCGGGGAAGTCGAAGCGGGCGTCGAAGCAGTCCCCGGGGCCCGCGCTGAAGCGGACCCGCAGGCCGAAGCGGTCGAGGGCGAGCGGGGCCACGTCCCGGGTGGGGACGAGGGCGGCCGAGCGGTCGCCGAGCAGCGAGGTCAGCTCCCGCAGCCGGTCGCCGTGCGCCGCCGCCAGGTGCTGGAGGAGCTCCGTCTCGTGCGCGTGCAGCGGGTCCGGCGCGGCGGCCGCGAACTCCTCGGCGTCGATCCCGGCGGTGCCCCACAGGTCGTCCACGCGCGCCTCCCCGACCTCGAGACGCAGCATCATGCGGCCCTGCTCGGCGACGCCCGGCAGACAGGTGAGCCAGCCGGAGACCCAGGCCCGGCCCCGGATGCGGTGGGGGACGGAGACGGGGGCCACGTCCGTGAGTTCCAGCACGACCGGCAGCTCGTCGTCCACGGCGTGCGTGGCGGCCCGTACGGGCGGGGCGTCGGCGGGGTAGAGCAGGAAGACCTCACCGTCGGGGCCCACGGCCCGTGCCTCGGGCGCGAGCTGCTCGGGCCGGTGCCCCTCGGCCCCCGGGATCAGCAGGACGCCGGAGCATGTACTCTGTACGAGAGTTCGTGTGCGCTCGGCTGCTGACGGCATCCGCGCGATTTCAAGTCCGCTGGGACGCGGCTGACCATGAGCTGACCGGACCTCCGTCGTATCGATGCCATCCAGGGCTTCATCCATGGATTGGGCGTCGTTCTTTGTGTTGCCGTCCGTGATGCGTGTGGTGTTCCCCGGGCGAGACATGCGATCTCCTTGAGTAAGGTGAGCCTAACCTAACCTACAACGGAGGTCTGGAGAACGTGCCTAACCAGTCGCGTCCCAAGGTCAAGAAGTCCCGTGCGCTCGGTATCGCGCTGACGCCGAAGGCCGTCAAGTACTTCGAGGCCCGCCCGTACCCGCCGGGCGAGCACGGCCGTGGTCGCAAGCAGAACTCGGACTACAAGGTCCGTCTGCTCGAGAAGCAGCGTCTGCGCGCCCAGTACGACATCAGCGAGCGCCAGATGGCGCGCGCCTACGACCGCGCCAAGAAGGCCGAGGGCAAGACGGGCGAGGCGCTGGTCGTCGAGCTCGAGCGTCGCCTCGACGCCCTGGTCCTGCGTTCGGGCATCGCCCGCACCATCTACCAGGCCCGCCAGATGGTCGTCCACGGCCACATCCAGGTCAACGGCCAGAAGGTCGACAAGCCGTCCTTCCGCGTCCGTCCGGACGACGTCGTCATGGTCCGCGAGCGCAGCCGCACCAAGCCGCTGTTCGAGGTCGCCCGTGAGGGTGGCTTCGCCGCCGACGGCGAGACCCCCCGCTACCTCCAGGTCAACCTGAAGGCGCTGGCGTTCCGCCTCGACCGCGACCCGAACCGCAAGGAGATCCCGGTCATCTGCGACGAGCAGCTGGTCGTCGAGTACTACGCCCGCTGACGCAGGCGCGGTACCACCCACGCGGTGTTCAGCCCGCCGCTTCCCCGCCCTTTCCGGTGGGGGAGCCGGCGGGCTTCCGCGTTCCCGGGACCCCCGCCGGCCGGCCCGTGCGGAACGGGCGCGGCGCCGCCGGGCCGCCCATGGCCGGATCCCGGCGCCCGGCGAGCGCCCGCTCCACCACCGCGTCCGCCGAGAGCCCCCGCCCCTCCAGGAACGCCTCCTCGTACGCCTCCGCGCCCAGCGCCTCGCGCGCCCGCCCCTCGCACAGCTCTCCCGGACCGCCGAATGACTCCGAGCCGAAGAGCCGGACGCCCACCGCGTCCCACAGGGACGCCGCCGCCCCCTGGAGCACCGCCGCCTCCGCCGGATCCCCCTCGCTCACCGTCACGAGCGCCAGCAGCTCGATCGCCAGGACGAGCCCCACCAGGTCGTGGAAGGCGTGGTCGATCGCGACGCACTCGGCCAGCAGCTCCCGCGCATCCCCGTACGCGTCCCGGGTCCACGCCGCGTACGCCAGGACGTAGAGGGCGTACGCCCGCGTCCACAGCTCCCCGCGCTCCTCGCAGATCTCCCGGACCTCCCGGCAGAGGGCCACCGCCCCCTCCAGGTCGCCCCGGAAGGCCCGCGCCATCGCCACCTCGACCTGGCCCATCAGCACGTTGCTGTTCAGCTCGCCCAGCTCCCGGTAGGAGTCGAGCGCCCGCCCGATCAGCTCCTCCGCGCGCGCCGTGTCGTCCGTGAGCAGCGCCAGACAGCCCATCCGGTGCGTCGCGTACGCCTCCGCCAGCGCGTTCCCCGAGGACCTGGCCCGCTCCCCGCACTCGTGGAGCGCCGCCACCGCCGCCGTGCCGTCCCCCTGGAGGATCGCCACGTACCCGAGCACCCACAGCGCCTTCAGCCGCGCCTCCTGGTGCCCGGACTCCAGGGCGAGCGCCCGGTCCAGCCAGTACCGCCCCTCCGAGAGGCGCCCGCAGCCCGCCCAGGCGAACCAGAGCGTGCCCGCCATGTGCTGGGCGAGGTGCGCGTCCTCCGGCAGCTCCAGGCACAGCTCCAGGGCCGCCCGCAGGTCGGGCAGCGCCACGTCCGTGCGCGCCGCCACCTCCGCCTGGCGCGGACTGAACCACTCCAGCTCGCACCAGGTGGCCAGGCCCATGTACCAGTCGCGGTGCCGCCGTCGCATCCGCTCCGTGTCGCCGAGCGCCGCCAGCCACTCCGCCCCGTACGCGGCTACCGTGTCCAGCATCCGGTAGGCCGGGCCCGCCGGAGTGTCCTCCCGCGAGACGAGCGACTGCGCGAGCAGCCCGCCGAGCAGGTCCAGGATCCGCTCCGGCGGCAGCTCGCGGCCCCCGCACACGTACTCCACCGCCTCCAGGTCGAAGGGGCCCGCGAACACCGAGAGCCGCGCCCACAGCAGCCGCTCCGGGGGCGTGCACAGCTCGTGGCTCCAGCCGATCGCCGTCCGCAGCGCCCGGTGGCGGGGGAGCGCCCCGCGCTCGCCGTCCGCGAGGAGCCGGAAGCGGTCGTCGAGCCGTTGCAGCATCTGCTCGGGGGAGAGCAGGGGCAGCCGCCCGGCCGCCAGTTCGAGGGCGAGCGGAATCCCGTCGAGTCGTTGACACAACTCCCTTACGGCCTGCGGTACTTCGGAGGGCGTACGGGCGAGGCCCGTGGCCGTGCTCGCACCGTCCGGGCCTGTGAAGGCGTCCGGGCCCGCGCAGGCGTCCGCAGCGCCGAGGTGCGCGAAGGCGTCCGTGTCGCCCGGGCCCGCCGACGTGCCCGGCAGCACCGGAGCCCCCGCCTCCGCCGCCCGTTCCGCGAGGAGCGCCACCGCGTCCGCCTCACCCATCGGCGCCAGCGCGAACACCGCCTCGCCCGCCACCCGCAGCGGCCTGCGCCCCGCCGCGAGGACGGTGAGGCCCGGCGCGTGCGCGAGCAGCTCCCGCACCAGCGGGGCACAGCTCTCCACCAGGTGCTCGAAACCGTCGAGGACCAGCAGGACGTGCCGCTCCGCGAGGTGTTCCACCAGCACCTCGCGCGGCGGCCTCGGCGTGTGGTCCGTGAGGCCGAGCGCCTCGGCCAGGGCGTGTGCCACCAGGTCCGGGTCGCGCAGGGGTGCGAGCCCGGCGAGCCAGACCCCGTCGCCGTAGCGTTTCTGCACCCCGGCGGCCGTCCGCAGCGCGAGCCGCGTCTTGCCGACCCCGCCCACGCCCACGACCGTGACCAGGCGGGACGTTCCGAGGAGCGCCGTCAACGCGGCCTGCTCGGCGGCCCGTCCGACGAACCGGTTCAGCTCCGCCGGGAGATTGCTCCGTCGCATGGGACACGGAGCGTACTCACCCGCGCGCGCTGCGTACAACCGGATCCCGTGACGGACGTCTCGCGCACGGTAATGCGGTACGGCGCGACAGCCCGGGCGCGATAGGGTCGGGGGACGACTTTCACAAGGCCCAACGACAGCAGAGAGCGGTGCAGCGTGACCGGTGGAGAGGTTGCCGGGATCCTGGTGGCCGTCTTCTGGGCGATCCTCGTCTCCTTCCTCGCCGTGGCGCTGGCGAGGCTGGCGCAGACGCTCAGGGCGACCACCAAGCTCGTGGCGGACGTGACGGAGCAGGCCGTTCCCCTGCTCGCCGAGGCCTCGGCGACCGTGCGGTCGGCGCAGACCCAGCTCGACCGGGTCGACGCCATCGCCTCGGACGTCCAGGAGGTCACCTCCAACGCCTCCGCGCTCTCCACCACCGTCGCCTCCACCTTCGGCGGCCCGCTCGTCAAGGTGGCCGCCTTCGGCTACGGCGTGCGCCGGGCGCTCGGCCGGAGCCGGGACGGGGAGGAGGCGCCGCGCGCCTCCGCGCGCCGCACCGTGATCGTCGGCCGTACCGTGCCGTCCATGCGCCGCCGGAAGCAGAAGGGCTGACCCGAGATGTTCCGCCGTACGTTCTGGTTCACGGCCGGCGCAGCCGCCGGCGTGTGGGCCACCACCAAGGTCAACCGGAAGCTGAAGCAGCTGACCCCCGAGAGCCTCGCGGCCCAGGCCGCGAACAAGGCCGTCGAAACCGGCCACCGGCTCAAGGACTTCGCCCTCGACGTGAGGGCGGGCATGGTCCAGCGGGAGGCCGAGCTGGGGGAGGCGCTCGGACTCGACGCCCCCGCGGACCCGGCCGAGGCACAGGGCCGGGAGCTCCCGGAGCCCCGCCGCAGGACCGCCCTCGGTCCCACCCCGCCTTCGTATTTCACCCTTCCCAAGAGTTCGTACAACCGGAATGAGGACCACTGATGGAGTCGGCTGAAATCCGCCGCCGCTGGCTGAGCTTCTTCGAGGAGCGCGGGCACACCGTCGTCCCTTCGGCGTCGCTCATCGCGGACGACCCGACTCTGCTGCTCGTCCCCGCCGGCATGGTGCCCTTCAAGCCCTACTTCCTGGGCGAGGTCAAGCCGCCCTTCTCGCGCGCCTCCAGCGTGCAGAAGTGCGTGCGCACCCCCGACATCGAAGAGGTCGGCAAGACCACCCGCCACGGCACGTTCTTCCAGATGTGCGGCAACTTCTCCTTCGGCGACTACTTCAAGGAAGGCGCCATCAAGCTCGCCTGGGAGCTGCTGACCACCCCGGTCGAGCACGGCGGCTACGGGCTCGAGCCGGAGAAGCTCTGGATCACGGTCTACGAGCAGGACGACGAGGCCGAGCGCATCTGGCGCGACGTCGTCGGCGTCCCCGCCGAGCGCATCCAGCGCCTCGGCATGGGCCCCAACTTCTGGTCCATGGGCGTCCCCGGACCCTGCGGCCCCTGCTCCGAGATCAACTACGACCGCGGCCCCGAGTTCGGCGTCGAGGGCGGCCCGGCCGTCAACGACGAGCGGTACGTGGAGATCTGGAACCTGGTCTTCATGCAGTACGAGCGCGGGGAGGGCTCCGGCAAGGAGGACTTCCCGATCCTCGGCGACCTGCCCGCCAAGAACATCGACACGGGCCTCGGCCTGGAGCGCCTGGCGATGATCCTCCAGGGCGTCCAGAACATGTACGAGACGGACACCCTCCAGGTCGTCATCGACAAGGCCACCGAACTCACCGGCGTCGCCTACGGCAAGGCCCACGACAGCGATGTCTCGCTGCGCGTGGTCGCCGACCACATGCGCACCTCCGTCATGCTCATCGGCGACGGCGTCACCCCCGGCAACGAGGGCCGCGGCTACGTGCTGCGCCGCATCATGCGCCGCGCCGTCCGCAACATGCGCCTGCTCGGCGCCACCGGTCCGGTCGTCCAGGACCTCGTCGACACCGTGATCGGGACGATGGGCGAGCAGTACCCCGAGCTGATCACCGACCGCAAGCGCATCGAGACCGTCGCCCTGGCCGAAGAGGCCGCCTTCCTGAAGGCCCTCAAGGGCGGCACCAACATCCTCGACACCGCCGTTACCGAGACCAAGTCCTCCGGCGGCACGGTTCTCTCCGGCGACAAGGCGTTCCTGCTCCACGACACCTGGGGCTTCCCGATCGACCTCACCCTGGAGATGGCCGCCGAGCAGGGCCTCTCCGTGGACGAGGACGGCTTCCGCCGTCTGATGAAGGAGCAGCGGGACCGGGCCAAGGCCGACGCCAAGGCCAAGAAGACCGGCCACGCCGACATGACCGCGTACCGGGAGATCGCCGACACCAGCGGCGCCACCCGGTTCACCGGGTACACCAACACCGAGGGCGAGACCACGGTCGTGGGCCTCCTCGTCAACGGTGTCCCCTCGCCGGCCGCCACCGAGGGCGACGAGGTCGAGGTCGTCCTCGACCGCACCCCGTTCTACGCCGAGGGCGGCGGCCAGATCGCCGACCAGGGCCGGATCAAGCTGCACAGCGGCGCCGTCATCGACATCCGCGACGTGCAGCAGCCGGTCCCGGGCGTCTCGGTGCACAAGGGTTCCGTGCAGGTCGGCGAGGTGACCGTGGGCGCCACCGCCTACGCCGCCATCGACGTGCGCCGCCGCCGGGCCATCGCCCGCGCCCACTCGGCCACCCACCTCACCCACCAGGCCCTGCGCGACGCCCTCGGCCCGACGGCCGCCCAGGCCGGTTCCGAGAACCAGCCCGGCCGCTTCCGCTTCGACTTCGGCTCGCCGAACGCCGTCCCCGGCGCCGTCCTCACCGACGTCGAGCAGAAGATCAACGAGGTCCTCTCGCGCGAGCTGGAGGTCCACGCCGAGGTCATGCCGATCGACGAGGCCAAGCGCCAGGGCGCCATCGCCGAGTTCGGCGAGAAGTACGGCGAGCAGGTCCGCGTCGTCACCATCGGCGACTTCTCCAAGGAGCTGTGCGGCGGCACCCACGTCCACAACACCGCCCAGCTGGGCCTGGTGAAGCTGCTCGGCGAGTCCTCGATCGGCTCCGGCGTGCGCCGCATCGAGGCCCTGGTCGGCGTCGACGCGTACAACTTCCTCGCCAAGGAGCACACGGTCGTCGCCCAGCTCCAGGAGCTGGTCAAGGGCCGTCCGGAGGAGCTGCCGGAGAAGATCTCCTCCATGCTCGGCAAGCTGAAGGACGCCGAGAAGGAGATCGAGAAGTTCCGCGCGGAGAAGGTCCTCCAGGCCGCCGCCGGTCTCGTCGACTCCGCCCGCGACGTCCGCGGCGTCGCCCTGGTCACCGGCCAGGTCCCGGACGGCACCACCGCCGACGACCTGCGCAAGCTGGTCCTCGACGTGCGCGGCCGCATCTCGGGCGGCCGGCCGGCCGTCGTCGCCCTGTTCACCACGGTCAACGGCAAGCCGCTGACGGTCATCGCCACCAACGAGGCCGCCCGCGAGCGCGGCCTCAAGGCCGGCGAGCTGGTCCGCACGGCCGCCAAGACCCTCGGCGGCGGTGGCGGCGGCAAGCCGGACGTCGCCCAGGGCGGCGGCCAGAACCCGGAGGCCGTCGGCGAGGCCATCGCCGCCGTCGAGCGCCTCGTGGTGGAGACGGCGTGACGATGCGCCGCGGCCGCCGCATCGCGGTCGACGTCGGGGACGCCCGGATCGGGGTCGCCTCGTGCGACCCCGACGGGGTCCTCGCCACACCGGTGGAGACCGTGCCGGGACGCGACGTCCCGGCCGCCCACCGGCGGCTCCGCCAGATCGTCGAGGAGTACGAGCCGATCGAGGTCGTCGTGGGCCTGCCCCGCTCGCTCAGCGGGCGGGAGGGCCCGGCCGCGACCAAGGTCCGCGCCTTCGCCGGAGAGATGGCCAAGGGCATCGCCCCCGTGCCGGTCCGGCTGGTCGACGAGCGGATGACGACGGTCACCGCCACCCAGGGCCTGCGGGCCTCCGGGGTGAAGTCGAAGAAGGGCCGGTCCGTCATCGACCAGGCGGCCGCTGTGATCATCCTCCAGAACGCTCTTGAGTCCGAACGGGTATCGGGTAATCCTCCCGGCGAGGGCGTCGAAGTGGTCATCTGATCGCGATACGGTAACGTTCCGCGCGATGCGGCGGTGTTCGAACAGCCTCCGCACTACGTAGAGGCGGATCGTCCGGAAGCCTCGCGGCTGTTTTGGGGATCGATGACTGAGTATGGCCGGAGCCCGGGCTCCGAACCGTGGCACCCCGGGGACCCGCTCTACGGGGACCAGGGGTGGGAGGGCCAGCAGCAGTACCCGCATCCGCAGCAGGCGAACCAGTACGGCGCCCAGGGCCCGTACGGGCAGGGCGGCCAGGGATACGGGGGCGACCCCCACCAGCAGCAGTACCCGCAGCAGCCGGAGGCCTACGCCGATCCGCAGTACCGCCAGCCGCAGCAGTACGAGCCGCAGTACCGCCAGCAGCAGCCGTACGACCAGCAGCAGTACGGAGCGGGGCACCCGGGCGGTTACGACACGCCCGGGCACCTCGGACAGCAGTACGACGGCGGCTGGGAGACCGGCCAGGCGGCGATGGCCTACGGCACGCCCCCGGCCGACCCGTACGGCGGCCAGAACCCGGACCTCTACGGCACGCCCGAGGCGTACCCGCCGCCCCGGCCGCCCGGCCACCGGCAGCACCCGCCGGAGCCGGTGGCCGACTGGGCCCCGGAGGAGGAGGCGCGCCGGGAGCCGGAACCGGAGCCGGAGGAGGAGAACCACCCCTTCTTCACCGGCGAGGACGACCGCGGCGCCGGGCGCGGCGGCAAGGACGCCCGCGACCACGACGACTACGACGACGAGTACGACGAGGAGCCGGCGCGCGGCCGGGGCTCCCGCGGCGACGACCGCGACCGCCGCGGCAAGGAGAAGAAGCGCAAGGGCAAGAACGGCATGGCCTGCCTGGTCGTCGCCGTCGTCCTGGTGGGCAGCGTCGGCGGCGTCGGCTACTTCGGCTACCAGTTCTGGCAGGGCCGCTTCGCCGAGGTGCCCGACTACGCGGGCAGCGGCACCGGCGAGGTCCAGGTCGAGATCCCGAAGGGGTCCCTCGGGACCCAGATCGGCAACATCCTCAAGCAGGCCGGGGTGGTCAAGAGCGTCGACGCCTTCGTCGCGGCGCAGCAGAAGAACCCCGACGGCAACTCCATCCAGGACGGCGTCTACACGCTGAAGAAGGAGATGTCGGCGGAGAGCGCGGTCAAGCTGATGCTCACCCCGGCGAGCCAGGCCAAGCTCATCATCCCCGAGGGCAAGCGGAACGCCTGGGTCTACGAGGCGCTCGACCAGCGCCTCGACCTCAAGCCCGGCACCACCAAGGAGATCGCGCTCACGAGGGCGGACTCCCTCGGCCTGCCCGACTGGGCCAAGAAGCACCCCGACATCAAGGACCCGCTGGAAGGATTCCTCTTCCCGGCGAGCTACCCGGTCGCCAAGGGCAGCAAGCCCGAGGACGCCCTGCGCAAGATGGTCGCCCGCGCGAACCAGGAGTACGGCAAGCTGGAGCTGGACGCGAAGGCGAAGGCCCTGGGCGTCGAGGGGCCGTGGGAACTCGTCACGGTCGCGAGCCTGGTCCAGGCGGAGGGCAAGACCCACGACGACTTCCGCAGGATGGCGGAGGTGGTCTACAACCGCCTCAAGCCGGACAACCGGGAGACGTACCAGCTGTTGCAGTTCGACTCGACCCTCAACTATCTGAAGGGTCAGAGCGAGATCAAGATCTCGGAGAAGGAAGCCAACAGCAATACCGACCCGTACAACACCTACAAGCACAAGGGGCTGCCGCCCGGGCCGATCGGCAACCCCGGCAACGAGGCGCTGGCCGCCATGGTCGACCCGACCAAGGACGGCTGGATCTACTTCGTGGCCACGGACGGCATGAACAAGACCGAGTTCGCCAAGACGCACGACGAGTTCCTCAAGCTGAAGGACAAGTTCAATGCCAACTCGAACCAGTGAGACGGCTCGCCGCGCCGCCGTCCTCGGTTCGCCGATCGCCCACTCCCTCTCCCCGGTCCTGCACCGCGCGGCGTACGCCGAACTCGGCCTCCACGACTGGTCTTACGAGCGCTTCGAGATCGACGAGGCGGCGCTGCCGGGGTTCGTGGGCGAGCTGGACGGCAGCTGGGCCGGGCTCTCGCTGACCATGCCGCTCAAGCGGGCGATCATCCCGCTGCTCGACGGGATCAGCGACACGGCCGCGTCCGTGGAGGCGGTCAACACCGTCGTCCTCCACGAGGACGGACGGCGGACCGGCGACAACACCGATGTCCCCGGCATGATCGCCGCCCTGCGCGAGCGGGGCGTCGAGAAGGTGGAGGCCGCCGCCGTCCTCGGCGCCGGCGCCACCGCCTCCTCCGCGCTCGCCGCCCTCGCCCGCGTCTGCGCGGGACCCGTCACCGCGTACGTGCGCAGCGAGGCGCGGGCCGAGGAGATGCGCGGCTGGGGCGAGCGGCTCGGCGTCGACGTGCGCACCGCCGACTGGGACCGCGCTGCGGAGGCCTTCGACGCCCCGCTGGTGATCGCGACCACCCCCGCCGGGACCACGAACGCCCTGGCGACCGCCGTCCCGGACGCCGTCGGCACCCTCTTCGACGTCCTCTACGACCCCTGGCCGACCCCGCTGGCCGCCGCCTGGTCCGACCGCGGCGGCAAGGTCGTCGGCGGCCTCGACCTCCTCGTCCACCAGGCCGTCCTCCAGGTCGAGCGGATGACGGGCCGCGCGCCGGCCCCGCTCGCCGCCATGAGGGCGGCGGGGGAAGAGGCGCTGGCGGCCCGATAGGCTCCGGCCGGCGCCGGCACCGGCCGGCGCCGGAGGGGGAACACGGGGGAGATGAACGGGGAACAGGTGCTGGCGTCCAAGGGGGACGCCGCCTTCGACTTGATGCGCTTTCTGTACGTGGGGTTCTTCAGCGACCTGCCCGCGTGGGTGCGGTACACCGTGCTCGGACTCCTCGGCGTGGCCGTCGTGCACGGCCTCCTCTCCTGGTCACGGGGCAGATCGAGGGACGGGGCCTCCGCCGCCCCGGAAGACGGATGAGCCGTTCCGGAATGTGAGACTCCGGTCCGCTGGCCGGACGTGCGACCAAACGGGCGCTCCGACGTGGGAGGATCGGGTGTGGCGGGCCAGGGCCGCGCACCCGGGCGCGCCGTCGCAGTGCCAGGCGCGAGCATGAGGAGCATCGTTGAGCAGGTTGCGTTGGCTGACGGCCGGCGAATCCCACGGACCCGCGCTGGTCGCGACCCTTGAGGGTCTGCCCGCGGGCGTCCCGGTCACCACGGAGCTGGTGGCGGACCACCTCGCACGGCGACGCCTCGGGTACGGACGCGGCGCCCGGATGAAGTTCGAGCAGGACGAGATCACCTTCCTCGGCGGGGTCCGGCACGGGCTCTCCCTCGGGTCCCCGATCGCCGTCATGGTGGGCAACACCGAGTGGCCCAAGTGGGAGAAGGTCATGTCGGCCGACCCGGTCGACCCCTCGGAGCTCAAGGAGACGGGCCGCAACGCGCCCCTGACCCGGCCCCGACCCGGCCACGCCGACCTCGCCGGCATGCAGAAGTACGGCTTCGACGAGGCCCGGCCGATCCTGGAGCGCGCCAGCGCCCGCGAGACCGCCGCCCGCGTCGCCCTCGGCGCCGTCGCCCGCTCCTTCCTCAAGGAGGCCGCCGGCATCGAGATCGTCTCGCACGTCGTCGAGCTGGCCACCGCCAAGGCCCCGTACGGCGTCTACCCGACCCCCGCCGACGTCGAGAAGCTCGACGCCGACCCGGTCCGCTGCCTCGACGCCGACGCGTCGAAGGCGATGGTCGCCGAGATCGACCAGGCCCACAAGGACGGCGACACCCTCGGCGGTGTCGTCGAGGTCCTCGCCTACGGCGTGCCCGTCGGCCTCGGCTCGCACGTCCACTGGGACCGGCGCCTCGACGCCCGCCTCGCCGCCGCCCTCATGGGCATCCAGGCCATCAAGGGCGTCGAGGTCGGCGACGGCTTCGAGCTCGCCCGCGTGCCCGGCTCCCGGGCGCACGACGAGATCGTCAGGACCGACGAGGGCATCAGGCGCTCCTCCGGCCGCTCCGGCGGCACCGAGGGCGGCCTCACCACCGGCGAGCTGCTGCGCGTCCGCGCCGCGATGAAGCCCATCGCGACCGTCCCGCGCGCCCTCGCCACCGTCGACGTCGCCACCGGCGAGGTCGCCGCCGCCCACCACCAGCGCTCCGACGTCTGCGCCGTCCCCGCCGCCGGCATCGTCGCCGAGGCCATGGTCGCGCTCGTCCTCGCGGACGCCGTCCTGGAGAAGTTCGGCGGCGACAGCGTCCCCGAGACCCGGCGCAACGTGCGGTCGTACCTCGACAACCTGCACATCCGGTGACCGCCGGACCCCTGGTCGTCCTCGTCGGACCGATGGGCTCCGGCAAGTCCACGGTGGGCGCGCTCCTGGCCGAACGCCTCGGCGCGCCCTACCGGGACACCGACGCCGACATCGTCGCCGCCGAGGGACGCGAGATCTCCGACATCTTCGTCGAGGACGGCGAGGAGCACTTCCGCGCCCTGGAGCGGGACGCCGTCGCCCGGGCCGTCGCCGGGCACGAGGGCGTTCTCGCCCTCGGCGGCGGCGCGGTCCTCGACGCCGGCACCCGCGAGCTGCTCGCCGGGCTGCCCGTCGCGTACCTCTCCATGGACGTCGAGGAGGCGGTCCGCCGCGTCGGCCTCAACACCGCGCGGCCGCTGCTCGCCGTCAACCCGCGCCGCCAGTGGCGCGAGCTGATGGAGGCGCGCCGCCACCTCTACACCGAAGTCGCCCGGGTCGTCGTCGCCACCGACGACCGCACCCCCGACGAGGTCGCGGACGCGGTCCTGTCGGCACTGGAACTGAAGAAGGACGCATGACGACGGACCAGGACGTGACCCGCATCCACGTGGCCGGCAGCGCGGGCACGGACCCGTACGAGGTACTGGTCGGCCGGCAGCTCCTCGGCGAGCTGCCCGGTCTGATCGGCGACCGGGCCAAGCGGGTCGCCGTGATCCACCCCGAGGCGCTCGCCGACACCGGGGAGGCGCTCCGCGCCGACCTCGCCGAGCAGGGTTACGAAGCGGTCGCCATCCAGGTGCCGAACGCCGAGGAGGCCAAGACCGCCGAGGTCGCCGCCTACTGCTGGAAGGCCCTGGGCCAGACCGGCTTCACCCGCACCGACGTCGTCGTCGGCGTCGGCGGCGGCGCCACCACGGACCTGGCCGGCTTCGTCGCCGCGACCTGGCTGCGGGGCGTGCGCTGGATCGCCGTGCCGACCACCGTCCTGGCGATGGTCGACGCGGCCGTCGGCGGCAAGACGGGCATCAACACCGCCGAGGGCAAGAACCTCGTCGGCGCCTTCCACCCGCCCGCCGGGGTTCTCTGCGACCTCGCGGCCCTCGACTCGCTGCCGGTCCACGACTACGTCAGCGGCCTCGCGGAGATCATCAAGGCCGGCTTCATCGTCGACCCGGTGATCCTCGACCTCATCGAGGAGGACCCGCAGGCGGCCCGCACCCCGACCGGACCGCACACCGCCGAGCTGCTCGTCCGGTCGATCAGGGTCAAGGCCGAGGTCGTCTCCGGCGACCTCAAGGAGTCCGGCCGCCGCGAGATCCTCAACTACGGCCACACCCTCGCCCACGCCATCGAGAAGAACGAGCGCTACAAGTGGCGCCACGGCGCCGCCGTCTCCGTCGGCATGGTCTTCGCCGCAGAACTCGGCCGCCTCGCCGGCCGTCTCGACGACGCCACCGCCGACCGGCACCACGCGATCCTGGAGTCCGTCGGCCTGCCGCTCAGCTACCGCGGCGACCAGTGGCCCAAGCTCCTGGAGACCATGAAGGTCGACAAGAAGTCCCGAGGCGACCTGCTGCGGTTCATCGTGCTCGACGGGCTCGCCAAGCCCACCGTCCTGGAGGGTCCCGACCCGGCCGTCCTGATCGCGGCGTACGGCGAGGTGTCCGCGTGAGCGAGCCGCGTCCGGTCCTGGTGCTCAACGGCCCCAACCTGGGCCGGCTCGGCTCCCGCGAGCCCGACATCTACGGTGCCACCTCCTACAAGGGGCTCGTCGAGTCCTGCCGCACCCTCGGTGCGGAGCTCGGCTTCGACGTCGAGGTGCGGGAGACCAACGACGAGGGCGAGATGATCCGCTGGCTCCACGAGGCGGCGGACGGCTCGGTCCCGGTGGTCGTGAACCCCGGGGCGTTCACGCACTACTCGTACGGGATGAGGGACGCGGCCGCCCAGCGGACCGCGCCGCTCATCGAGGTGCACATCTCGAACCCGTACGCCCGCGAGGAGTTCCGGCACACCTCGGTGATCGCGGCCGTGGCGACCGGGACGGTCGCCGGGTTCGGCATCGGCTCCTACCGGCTGGCGCTGCGGGCGCTCGCCGAGGAGCTCTCCGACTGACGGGACTCTCCTGCCGACGGGACTCCTGCTGACGGGACCCTGTCCACGGGATTCCCGCGGACGGGATCCCTGCCGACGGTATTCCCGTCCAGGGGAGTCCCGCCGAAGGGGTTCCCGCCGGCGGGGCACCGGAAAGCGCCCCCGGCCGTTCCCCCTGTGGGGGCCGGGGGCGGTAACGTTTCGCCGTCCGGGTACACGACCGGCCCCGGAAGACGACAGGCGTACGAGACGGAGTGGCACCGGATGCAGCACGCAGTGGGGGGTCCGCTGCCACCGCACGAGCGGTCGGGCGGGACGCCCGGCCCCGGGGCGGGGGACACCTCCTACCCGAGGACGGGACCGGGCACGGGACCTGGCTCCCGCCTCGGCGTCCACCCGGCCGTCCCGAGCGGGACCTCCGGGCCCCGGCACCCGGCGCCGCCCGCGGCGCCCCCGCACCCGGCACCCCCGGCCCCGCCTTCCACGGGACCGGGGACGCAAGGGTGGGGCGCGGTCGCCTCCGGCGGCATACCCGGGCACTCCCCGGCCCCCCACCCTCCACCACCCCACTCCTCGGCCCCCCAGCCGCCGGCCGCCCCCCGGCCCACCGCAGCGCCCCAGTACCCCGCCGCCCCGCCGGCCCCCCGCGCCGACCCCACCGGGCACGTCCCGCTGCCGCCCCCGGTCGCGCCCCTCGCGCCGCCCGTGGAGCACGGGGCCGGGACCGGCGGCGCCACCCTGGCCGTGCTGCTCATCGGCCCCGCCGGCGCCGGCAAGACGACCGTCGCCCGGCACTGGGCGCAGCGCCGCCGCGTGCCCACCGCGCACATCAGCCTCGACGACGTCCGCGAATGGGTCTGCTCCGGCTTCGCCGACCCCCAGTCCGGATGGAACGAGCACTCCGAGGCGCAGTACCGTCTCGCCCGCCGCACCTGCGGCTTCGCCGCGCGCAACTTCCTCGCCAACGGCATCTCCTGCATCGTCGACGACGCCGTCTTCCCCGACCGGCCCGTCGTCGGCCTCGGCGGCTGGAAGCGCCACGTCGGCCCCGGCCTGCTGCCCGTCGTCCTCCTGCCCGGCCTGGAGGTCGTCCTGGAGCGCAACGCCGAGCGCAGCGGCAACCGGCGCCTCTCGGACGAGGAGGTCGCCGCCATCCACGGCCGGATGGCCGGCTGGTACGGCTCGGGCCTGCCGATCATCGACAACTCCACGTACGACGTCGAGACCACCGCCCGCGTCCTCGACGACGTCCTCGCCCGCGCGATCGCGAGCCCGCCCTCCTGGTGAGGCCGTGCCCGTCGCGGGCCCCGGTCGGCCGTCCCGAACAGGCCGGGGCGGCCCGCTCCTCGTAGGCTCGGAGCATGTCAGAGGTGTATGCGGACCGCCGTGTACGGCTGCGCGACCGGTGCGCGGCCGCGGGCAGCCCGGCGGCCCTGGTCTCCCGCCCCGCCAACGTCCGCTATCTCGCGGGCGGCTCCCCGCCGGGCGCTGTCCTGCTCGTCGGCCCCGAACCGGAGGCCGACGTCCTGCTCTGCCCCGTCCCGCCCGGGGGCGAACCCGCCGACGGACGGCTCGACGAACTGCTCCGGCAGCAGGTCCTGCCCACCGGCGGCGGCGACCCGGCCGTCGCGGCCGTCGACCTCGCCCGCCGGGCGGGCGCCGACGCGCTCGCCGTCGAGGAGCACCACCTGACGGTGGCCCGGCACCGGGCCATGGGCACCGTCGCGGCCGCGCCCCGCCTCACCGACCTGGCCTGCGCCGTGGAGCAGCTCAGGATCGTCAAGGACGAGGACGAGATCGGCTGCCTGCGGATCGCCGCCGAGATCGCCGACCAGGCCCTCGGTGAACTCCTCGAATCCATCCTGGTGGGACGGACCGAGCGCCACCTCGCCCTGGAGCTGGAGCGCCGGCTCGTCGACCACGGCGCCGACGGGGCCGCCTTCCCGACCTCGGTGGCGACCGGCCCGCACTCCGGCCGCCGCAGGCACCGGCCCACCGACCGCCGGGTCGAGGAGGGCGATTTCCTCTCCGTCTGCCTCGGCGCCGACTACCGCGGCTACCGCTGCGAGATCGGCCGCACGTTCGTCATCGGCACCACCCCCGCCGAGTGGCAGATCGAGCTGTACGAGCTCGTCTTCGCCGCTCAGCGGGCCGGCCGGGAGTCGCTCGTGCCCGGCACCGAGTACCGGGACGTGGACCGGGCGGCCCGCCGGATCCTGAAGGCGGCGGGGCACGCGGAGGCCGCCGTGCCCCTCACCGGGCACGGCGTGGGGCTCGAAATCGACGAGGACCCGCAGTTGTCACCCTCGGCCATGGGTAAACTGGACGCTTGTGTGCCGGTCACCGTCGAACCGGGGGTCCACCTCCCGGGCCGGGGCGGGGTCCGGATCGATGACACGCTCGTCGTGCGCCAGGAGGCGGACGGCGGACCCGAGCTACTCACCATCACGACTAAGGAGCTGCTCGCGCTGTAGGGCGCGCACGCCTCCCCGGTCCCACGTCAGTCCAGAGTCCAGGAGATTCCGCAACCGTGGCTTCCACGAACGACCTCAAGAACGGCATGGTGCTCAAGCTCGAAGGCGGCCAGCTCTGGTCCGTCGTCGAGTTCCAGCACGTCAAGCCCGGCAAGGGCCCGGCCTTCGTGCGCACCAAGCTCAAGAACGTGCTGTCCGGCAAGGTCGTCGACAAGACCTTCAACGCGGGCGTCAAGGTCGAGACGGCCACCATCGACCGTCGTGACATGCAGTTCTCCTACATGGACGGCGACTACTTCGTCTTCATGGACATGGAGACGTACGATCAGCTGCACGTCGACCGCAAGTCGGTCGGCGACGCCGCGAACTTCCTGATCGAGGGCTTCACCGCCTCCGTCGCGCAGCACGAGGGCGAGGTGCTCTACGTCGAGCTCCCGGCCGCCGTCGTCCTGACGATCCAGCACACCGACCCGGGCGTCCAGGGCGACCGCTCCACCGGTGGCACCAAGCCCGCCACCCTGGAGACCGGCCACGAGATCCAGGTCCCGCTCTTCATCACCACCGGTGAGAAGATCAAGGTCGACACGCGCAGCAGCGACTACCTCGGCCGGGTGAACGACTAACCGTGGCCGCCCGGAGCAAGGCCCGCAAGCGCGCCTTCCAGATCCTCTTCGAGGCCGACCAGCGCGGCGCCTCCGTGCGGGAGGTCCTCGCCGACCAGGTCCGGCACGCCCGGTCGGACGACCGGCAGCCGCCGGTCAACGAGTTCACCATGCAGCTGGTGGAGGGGTACGCGTCCCACGTGGCGCGCATCGACGAGCTCATCGCCACCTACGCGGTGGACTGGGACCTCGACCGGATGCCCGTCGCCGACCGGAACATCGTGCGCCTCGGCGCGTACGAGCTGATCTGGGAGGACGGCACGCCGGACGCGGTCGCGATCGACGAGGCGGTGCAGCTCGCCAAGGAGTTCTCCACCGACGAGTCGCCGGCCTTCGTCAACGGCCTCCTGGCGCGCTTCAAGGACCTGAAGCCGCGCCTGCGCCGGGACGTGGACGCCTGAGTCCGCGCCCACCCGCCGACAGCCGAAGGGGCCCGCAGCACTCGATGCCGCGGGCCCCTTCGGCCGTTCGGGTCACCCCGGAGGGGTCCGGAGCCCCCTCGGGCCCGGAAGCGCCCCCGTACGGGCCCGGAAAGCACGGGATCCGTGGACGTCGCCGACGTCCACGGATCCGGCGGTACGTTTCTGCTGAGCCCTGCGTAAGGGTCAGTTGTCCTCGTGGGCGACCGCGCGGCGCGCGTCCGCGTCCAGCACGCCCCAGCTGATCAGCTGCTCGGTGAGGACCGAGGGGGACTGGTCGTAGATGACGGCGAGCGTGCGCAGGTCGTCCTGGCGGATCGACAGCACCTTGCCGTTGTAGTCGCCGCGCTGCGACTGGATCGTCGCGGCGTAGCGCTGGAGCGGGCCGGCCTTCTCCTGCGGGACGTGGGCCAGGCGCTCCAGGTCCAGGACCAGCTTCGGCGGCGGCTCGGCGGCCCCGCCCGGCGTCGTGCCCGGCAGGAGCTCCTGCACCGGCACCCCGTAGAAGTCCGCCAGCTCGGCGAGGCGCTGCACGGTCACGGCGCGGTCGCCCCGCTCGTAGGAACCGACCACCACGGCCTTCCAGCGGCCCTGGGACTTCTCCTCCACCCCGTGGAGCGAGAGACCCTGCTGGGTGCGGATGGCGCGGAGTTTGGCCCCGAGCTGCTTTGCGTATTCGCTGGACATAACGCTCCCGGACGCTGTGACGACATGCGGCTGCGCCGCGCGGCTGGTAACTCACTGTGAGGTTACGCAGCGTTACACCCACCCGTCAAGCCGAAAGGTCCGTACCGCCCCCTCCCGGGGGACGGCGCCCGGAGGGGCGCCCGGGTGCGCGGAGAGTGCCGCGCCACCCCTGGTAGGGTAGGGGCGCAAGTACGACGTCCTTTAAGAGCCGTCCCGTGAGGCGGAGAAGGAGGTCCGTTTCTCATGGACACCCAGCTGGACACCCAGCAGCACGGCGACGACGCGCGGCCCGTTCTCGAAGGCCCCGACATCGCGCGGGTCCTCACCCGCATCGCCCACGAGATCGTCGAGCGCGCCAAGGGCGCCGACGACGTGGTCCTCCTCGGCATTCCCACCCGCGGCGTCTTCCTCGCCCGCCGGCTCGCCGAGAAGCTCGCCGCCATCACCGGCACCAAGGTCCCGGTCGGCTCCCTGGACATCACCATGTACCGGGACGACCTGCGGATGAAGCCCGCCCGCGCGATCGGCCGCACCGAGATCCCCGCCGACGGCATCGACGGGCGCCTCGTCGTCCTCGTCGACGACGTCCTCTTCTCCGGCCGCACCATCCGTGCCGCCCTCGACGCCCTCGGCGACATCGGCCGCCCCCGCGCGGTCCAGCTTGCCGTCCTCGTCGACCGCGGCCACCGCGAGCTGCCCATCCGCGCCGACTACGTCGGCAAGAACCTCCCCACGTCGCTGCGGGAGACGGTCAAGGTCCTGCTCGCCGAGGAAGACGGTCGCGACACCGTCCTGCTCGGCTCCAAGCCCGCCTCCTAGCCGGACCGGCTTCCCCGCCGGGGCCGGGGCACCTCCCTGCCCCCGCACGCCCTCACGCCTCCCCACCACGGAGAGAAACCCCGATGATGCGTCACCTCATCTCGGCCGCCGACCTCACCCGCGACGACGCCGTACTGATCCTCGACACCGCCGAGGAGATGGCCCGGGTGGCCGACCGGCCCATCAAGAAGCTGCCGACCCTGCGCGGCCGCACCATCTGCAACCTCTTCTTCGAGGACTCCACCCGGACCCGGATCTCCTTCGAGGCCGCCGAGAAGCGCCTCTCCGCCGACGTCATCAACTTCGCGGCCAAGGGCTCCAGCGTCTCCAAGGGCGAGTCCCTCAAGGACACCGCCCAGACCCTGGAGGCCATGGGCGTCGACGCGGTCGTCATCCGGCACGGCGCCTCCGGCGCCCCGTACCGCCTCGCCACCTCCGGCTGGATCGACGCCCCCGTCGTCAACGCCGGCGACGGCACCCACCAGCACCCCACCCAGGCCCTCCTGGACGCCTTCACCATGCGCCGCCGCCTCGTCGGCCGCGACACCGGACTCGGCCAGGACCTCGCGGGCAAGCGGATCACCCTCGTCGGCGACGTCCTGCACAGCCGGGTCGCCCGCTCCAACGTCGACCTGCTGCACACCCTCGGCGCCGAGGTCACCCTGGTCGCCCCGCCCACCCTGGTCCCCGTCGGCGTCGAGACCTGGCCCTGCGAGATCTCGTACGACCTCGACGCCGTGCTGCCGAAGTCCGACGCCGTGATGATGCTGCGCGTGCAGCGCGAGCGGATGAACGCCGCCTTCTTCCCCACCGAGCGCGAGTACTCGCGCCGCTACGGGCTCGACGGCGAGCGGATGGCCAGGATGCCCGAGCACGCCATCGTGATGCACCCCGGCCCCATGGTCCGCGGCATGGAGATCACCGCCGAGGTCGCCGACTCCGACCGCTGCACGGTCGTCGAGCAGGTCGCCAACGGCGTCTCCGTCCGCATGGCCGTGCTCTACCTGCTCCTGGGCGGCTCCGAGCCCGCCGTCACCACCACCCCCGCCGCGCGCACCGAGGAGAACAAGTAACCATGAGCAAGATCCTTATCCGCGGCGCGAAGGTACTCGGCGGCGAGGTCCAGGACGTCCTGATCGACGGCGAGACCGTCGCGGCCACCGCCCGGCAGGGCGAAATCGACTGGAGTGGCACCGGGCTCTCCGCCGAGGGCGCGACCGTGATCGAGGCCGGCGGGCAGATCCTCCTGCCGGGTCTGGTCGACCTCCACACCCATCTGCGCGAGCCCGGCCGCGAGGACTCCGAGACCGTCCTCACCGGCACCCGCGCCGCCGCCTCCGGCGGCTACACCTCCGTCTTCGCCATGGCCAACACCCACCCGGTCGCCGACACCGCCGGCGTCGTCGAGCAGGTCTGGCGCCTCGGCAAGGAGTCCGGCTACTGCGACGTGCAGCCCATCGGCGCCGTCACCGTCGGCCTGGAGGGGAAGAAGCTCGCCGAGCTCGGCGCCATGCACGACTCCGCCGCCGGCGTCACCGTCTTCTCCGACGACGGCAAGTGCGTCGACGACGCCGTGATCATGCGCCGCGCCCTGGAGTACGTGAAGGCCTTCGGCGGCGTCGTCGCCCAGCACGCCCAGGAGCCCCGCCTCACCGAGGGCGCCCAGATGAACGAGGGGATCGTCTCCGCCGAGCTCGGCCTCGGCGGCTGGCCCGCCGTCGCCGAGGAGTCGATCATCGCCCGCGACGTCCTCCTCGCCGAGCACGTCGGCTCCCGCGTCCACATCTGCCACCTCTCCACCGCCGGCTCCGTCGAGATCGTCCGCTGGGCCAAGTCCCGCGGCATCGACGTCACCGCCGAGGTCACCCCGCACCACCTCCTCCTCACGGACGAGCTGGTCCGCTCGTACGACCCGGTCTACAAGGTCAACCCGCCGCTGCGCACCGAGAAGGACGTCCTCGCGCTCCGCGAGGCGCTGGCCGACGGCACGATCGACATCGTCGCCACCGACCACGCCCCGCACCCGCACGAGGACAAGGACTGCGAGTGGGCCGCCGCCGCCATGGGCATGGTCGGCCTGGAGACCGCCCTCTCCGTCGTCCAGCAGACGATGGTCGAGACCGGACTCCTCGACTGGGCCGGCGTCGCCGACCGCATGTCCTTCGCCCCCGCCCGCATCGGCCGGGCCACGGGCCACGGACGTCCCGTCTCGGCTGGTGAGCCCGCGAACCTGACCCTGGTCGATCCGGCTTACCGTGGAGTCGTGGACCCCGCGGACTTCGCCTCCCGCAGCCGCAACACCCCGTACGAGGGCCGCGAGCTGCCGGGACGCGTCACCCACACCTTCCTGCGGGGCCGGGCAACGGTCGTGGACGGGAAGCTGGCGTGACACCACTCATCGCAATCGCCGCAGAGGCAGCCGAACAGAAGTCGGCGGAGGTGACCGACTGGGCCGGACGGCTCGGCTGGGTCGCCGGACTGCTGGTCTTCATCGCCCTCGTGTACTGGCTCATGCGCCAGGGATGGAAGTGGCGCGGCAGCCTCCAGTCCGACCTCCCCGCCCTGTCCGCCGTGCCGGAGACGGCCAGCGAGGCGAAACTGACCCTCAGCGGGCGCTACCACGGGTCCACGACCGCCGGGCACTGGCTCGACCGGATCGTCGCCCACGGCCTCGGCACCCGCAGCCGCGTCGAGCTCACGCTCACCGACGCCGGGATCACGGTCGTGCGCCCCGGGGCGAACGACTTCCACATCCCGGCCGACGCCCTGCGCGAGGCCCGCCTCGACAAGGGCATCGCCGGAAAGGTCCTCGCCGAGGGCGGGCTCCTGATCGTCACCTGGGAGCACGGCGGCACCCTGCTCGACTCCGGCTTCCGGTCCGACCGGGCGGCGGAACACACCGCCTGGGTCGAGACCGTCAACTCCATGACCAGCGCAACGGAAGGCATCGCACGATGACGACCTCCACCAGGGGACCCGCCAAGGCTCCCGCCGTACTCGTCCTGGAGGACGGCCGCATCTTCCGCGGCCGCGCCTACGGGGCCGTGGGGGAGACCTTCGGCGAGGCCGTGTTCTCCACCGGCATGACCGGCTACCAGGAGACCCTCACCGACCCCTCGTACCACCGCCAGGTGGTGGTCATGACCGCCCCGCACGTCGGCAACACCGGCGTCAACGACGAGGACCCCGAGTCCGGCCGCATCTGGGTCTCCGGCTACGTCGTCCGCGACCCCGCCCGCGTCTCCTCCAACTGGCGCGCGCGCCGCTCGCTCGACGAGGAGCTGGAGCGCCAGGGCGTCGTCGGGATCTCCGGCGTCGACACCCGCGCCCTCACCCGCCACCTGCGCGAGCGCGGCGCCATGCGCGTCGGCATCTTCTCCGGCGAGGCCTGGACGGGCGTCCGCGACGAGGCCCTGCTCGCCAAGGTCAAGGCGCAGCCCCAGATGAAGGGCGCCAACCTCTCCGCCGAGGTCGCCACCAAGGAGACCTACGTCGTCCCCGCCGTCGGCGAGAAGAAGTTCACCGTCGCCGCCGTCGACCTCGGCATCAAGGGCATGACCCCGCACCGGATGGCCGAGCGCGGCATCGAGGTCCACGTCCTGCCCGCCACCGCCACCGTGGAGGACGTCTACGCCGTCGAGCCCGACGGGGTGTTCTTCTCCAACGGCCCCGGCGACCCGGCCACTGCCGACGGCCCCGTCGCCCTCATGCGGGCCGTCCTGGAGCGGAAGACGCCGCTCTTCGGCATCTGCTTCGGCAACCAGATCCTGGGCCGCGCCCTCGGCTTCGGCACGTACAAGCTGAAGTACGGCCACCGGGGCATCAACCAGCCGGTCCAGGACCGCACCACCGGCAAGGTCGAGGTCACCGCGCACAACCACGGCTTCGCCGTGGACGCGCCCCTCGACAAGGTCTCCGACACCCCCTTCGGCCGCGCCGAGGTCTCCCACGTCTGTCTCAACGACAACGTCGTGGAGGGCCTCCAGCTGCTCGACCGTCCGGCCTTCTCGGTCCAGTACCACCCCGAGGCGGCCGCGGGTCCGCACGACGCCGCGTACCTCTTCGACCGCTTCGTATCCCTCATGGAGGCCGAGCGTGCCTAAGCGCACCGATATCCAGTCCGTCCTGGTCATCGGCTCCGGCCCGATCGTGATCGGCCAGGCCGCGGAGTTCGACTACTCCGGCACCCAGGCGTGCCGCATCCTCAAGGCCGAGGGCCTGCGGGTGATCCTGGTCAACTCCAACCCGGCCACGATCATGACCGACCCGGAGATCGCCGACGCCACGTACGTCGAACCGATCACCCCGGAGTTCGTCGAGAAGATCATCGCCAAGGAGCGCCCCGACGCGCTCCTGCCGACGCTGGGCGGCCAGACCGCGCTGAACACCGCGATCTCCATGCACGAGCAGGGCGTCCTGGAGAAGTACGGCGTCGAGCTGATCGGCGCCAACGTCGAGGCCATCCACAAGGGCGAGGACCGCGACCTCTTCAAGGGCGTCGTCGAGGCCGTCAAGGCCAAGATCGGCCACGGCGAGTCCGCCCGCTCGGTCATCTGCCACTCCATGGACGACGTCATCAAGGGCGTCGACACGCTCGGCGGCTACCCCGTCGTCGTCCGCCCCTCCTTCACCATGGGCGGCGCCGGCTCCGGCTTCGCCCACGACGAGGAGGAGCTGCGCCGCATCGCCGGCCAGGGCCTCACGCTCTCCCCGACCACCGAGGTGCTCCTGGAGGAGTCCATCCTCGGCTGGAAGGAGTACGAGCTGGAGCTGATGCGCGACAAGAACGACAACGTCGTGGTCGTCTGCTCCATCGAGAACTTCGACCCGATGGGCGTCCACACCGGCGACTCGATCACCGTCGCCCCGGCGATGACGCTCACCGACCGCGAGTACCAGCGGCTGCGCGACATCGGCATCGCGATCATCCGCGAGGTCGGCGTCGACACCGGCGGCTGCAACATCCAGTTCGCGATCGACCCGACCGACGGCCGGATCATCGTCATCGAGATGAACCCCCGCGTCTCCCGGTCGAGCGCCCTGGCCTCCAAGGCGACCGGCTTCCCGATCGCCAAGATCGCCGCCCGCCTCGCCGTCGGCTACACGCTCGACGAGATCCCGAACGACATCACGGAGAAGACCCCGGCGTCCTTCGAGCCCACGCTCGACTACGTCGTCGTCAAGGCCCCCCGCTTCGCCTTCGAGAAGTTCCCGGCCGCCGACTCCACGCTGACCACGACCATGAAGTCGGTCGGCGAGGCCATGGCGATCGGCCGCAACTTCACCGAGGCGCTCCAGAAGGCCCTGCGCTCCCTGGAGAAGAAGGGCTCGCAGTTCACCTTCGTGGGCGAGCCCGGCGACAAGGACGAGCTGCTGCGCGAGTCGGTCCGCCCGACCGACGGCCGGATCAACACCGTCATGCAGGCGATCCGTGCCGGCGCCACCCCGGAGGAGGTCTTCGACGCCACGAAGATCGACCCCTGGTTCGTCGACCAGCTCTTCCTGATCAAGGAGATCGCCGACGAGCTGGCCGCCGCCGAGAAGCTCGACCCCGAGCTGCTCGCCGAGGCCAAGCGCCACGGCTTCTCCGACGTCCAGATCGCGGAGATCCGCGGCCTGCGCGAGGACGTCGTCCGCGAGGTCCGGCACGCCCTCGGCGTCCGCCCGGTCTACAAGACGGTCGACACCTGCGCCGCCGAGTTCGCCGCGAAGACCCCGTACTTCTACTCCTCCTACGACGAGGAGAGCGAGGTCGCGCCGCGCGAGAAGCCCGCCGTGATCATCCTGGGCTCCGGCCCGAACCGCATCGGCCAGGGCATCGAGTTCGACTACTCCTGCGTCCACGCCTCCTTCGCCCTGAGCGACGCGGGCTACGAGACCGTGATGGTCAACTGCAACCCCGAGACCGTCTCCACCGACTACGACACCTCCGACCGGCTCTACTTCGAGCCGCTCACCCTGGAGGACGTCCTGGAGATCGTCCACGCCGAGACCCTCGCCGGGCCCGTCGCCGGCGTCGTCGTCCAGCTCGGCGGCCAGACCCCGCTGGGCCTGTCCCAGGCGCTCAAGGACAACGGCGTGCCGGTCGTCGGCACCTCCCCCGAGGCCATCCACGCCGCCGAGGACCGCGGCGCCTTCGGGCAGGTCCTCGCCGAGGCGGGCCTCCCGGCCCCCAAGCACGGCACCGCCACCACCTTCGCCGGCGCCAAGGCCATCGCCGACGAGATCGGCTACCCCGTCCTGGTCCGCCCGTCGTACGTGCTCGGCGGCCGCGGCATGGAGATCGTGTACGACGAGGCCCGCCTGGAGTCGTACATCGCCGAGTCCACCGAGATCAGCCCCACCCGGCCGGTCCTGGTCGACCGCTTCCTTGACGACGCCATCGAGATCGACGTGGACGCGCTCTACGACGGCGAGGAGCTCTACCTCGGCGGCGTGATGGAGCACATCGAGGAGGCCGGCATCCACTCCGGCGACTCGGCCTGCGCCCTGCCCCCGATCACCCTCGGCGGCCACGACATCAAGCGGCTGCGCGCCTCCACCGAGGCCATCGCCAAGGGCGTCGGCGTCCGCGGCCTGATCAACATCCAGTTCGCGATGGCCGGGGACATCCTCTACGTCCTGGAGGCCAACCCGCGCGCCTCCCGGACCGTCCCCTTCACCTCCAAGGCCACCGCGGTGCCGCTGGCTAAGGCCGCCGCCCGCATCTCGCTGGGCGCCACCATCGCCGAGCTGCGCGCCGAGGGCCTGCTGCCGAAGAACGGCGACGGCGGCACCCTGCCGTTCGACGCGCCGATCTCCGTCAAGGAGGCCGTCATGCCCTGGAGCCGTTTCCGCGACATCCACGGCCGCGGCGTCGACACCGTCCTCGGCCCGGAGATGCGCTCCACCGGCGAGGTCATGGGCATCGACTCGGTCTTCGGCACGGCGTACGCCAAGTCGCAGGCCGGCGCGTACGGGCCGCTGCCGACCAAGGGCCGCGCGTTCATCTCGGTCGCCAACCGGGACAAGCGCTCGATGATCTTCCCGGCCCGCGAGCTGGTCGCCCACGGCTTCGAGCTCCTGGCCACCTCCGGCACCGCCGAGGTCCTCAAGCGCAACGGCATCAACGCCACGATCGTGCGCAAGCTCAGCGAGGGCGAGGGTGCCGACGGCGAGAAGACCGTCGTCCAGCTGATCCACGACGGCGAGGTCGACCTCATCGTCAACACCCCCTACGGCACCGGCGGCCGCCTCGACGGCTACGAGATCCGCACCGCCGCCGTCGCCCGCGGCGTCCCGTGCCTGACCACCGTCCAGGCGCTCGCCGCGGCCGTCCAGGGCATCGACGCGCTCAACCACGGCGGCGCCGGCGTCCGCTCCCTCCAGGAGCACGCCGAGCACCTCGTCGCGGCCCGCGACTAGCAGCCCGTACGGAGAAGGGGGACACCGGCCACCGCGCGGTGTCCCCCTCTTCATGACCGAGCAAGGGATATTTCGGACGATGTACAAGCTGTTCTTCCACCTGGTCTTCAAGCGGATGGACCCCGAGAAGGCCCACTACCTGGCCTTCCGCTGGATCCGCCTGGCCGCCCGCGTCCCGGTGCTCCGCACCTTCGTCGCCGCCGCCCTCGCCCCCCGGTACGAGGAACTGCGCACCGAGGCCCTCGGCCTGCGCATGCACGGTCCCTTCGGCCTCGCCGCCGGCTTCGACAAGAACGCCGTCGCCATCGACGGCATGGCCATGCTCGGCTTCGACCACGTCGAGATCGGCACGGTCACCGGCGAGGCCCAGCCCGGCAACCCCAAGAAGCGCCTCTTCCGGCTCGTCCCGGACCGCGCCCTGATCAACCGCATGGGCTTCAACAACGAGGGCTCCGCCGCCGTCGCCGCCCGCCTCCACGCGCGCGTGCCGGTGTTCAGGACGGTCGTGGGCGTCAACATCGGCAAGACCAAGGCCGTCCCCGAGGCCGAGGCCGCCGCCGACTACGTGAAGTCCACCGAGCGCCTCGCCGCGCACGCCGACTACCTCGTCGTCAACGTCTCCTCCCCGAACACCCCGGGCCTGCGCAACCTCCAGGCCACCGAGTCCCTGCGCCCCCTCCTGACCGCCGTGCGGGAGGCCGCCGACCGCACGGTCACCGACCGCCGGGTCCCGCTCCTGGTCAAGATCGCTCCCGACCTGGCCGACGAGGACGTGGACGCGGTCGCCGACCTCGCCCTGGAGCTCGGCCTCGACGGCATCATCGCCACCAACACCACCATCGCCCGCGAGGGCCTCGGCCTGAAGTCCGCCCCCGAGCTGATCGAGGAGACCGGCGGACTGTCCGGCCGCCCGGTCAAGCAGCGCTCCCTGGAGGTCCTGCGCCGCCTCCACGCGCGCGTGGGCGACCGCCTGGTCCTCGTCGGCGTCGGCGGCATCGAGAACGCCGAGGACGCCTGGCAGCGCGTCCTCGCCGGCGCCACCCTCGTCCAGGGCTACAGCGCCTTCGTCTACGAGGGCCCGTTCTACGCCCGCGCGATCCACAAGGGCCTCGCCGCGCGCCTCGCGGCCTCCCCGTACGCCACCCTCGCCGAGGCCGTCGGCGCCGACAACCGGAAGGCCACCCCGTGACGCTCTCCTTCGGATCCCGCCTGCGCTCCGCCATGGACGAGCGCGGCCCGCTCTGCGTCGGCATCGACCCGCACGCCGCCCTGCTCGACTCCTGGGGCCTCGCCGACGACATCGCCGGCCTGGAGCGCTTCACCTTCACCGTCGTCGAGGCCCTGGCCGGCACCGTGGCCGTCTTCAAGCCCCAGTCCGCCTTCTTCGAGCGCTTCGGCTCGCGTGGCGTCGCCGTCCTGGAGCGCGCCGTCTCCGACCTGCGCGCGGCGGGCGGCCTGGTCGTCATGGACGCCAAGCGCGGCGACATCGGCTCCACCATGGCCGCCTACGCCGAGGCCTTCCTGCGCAAGGACTCCCCGCTCTTCTCCGACGCGCTCACGGTCTCCCCGTACCTCGGCTACGGCTCCCTGAAGCCGGCCGTCGACCTGGCCCGGGAGTCCGGCGCCGGCCTCTTCGTCCTCGCCCTCACCTCGAACCCGGAGGGGAGCGAGGTCCAGCGGGCCGTCCGCACCGACGACCCGGCCGGAAGGACGATCGGCGCGACGATGCTGGCCCACCTGGCCGAGGAGAACGCGGGGGAGGCCCCCATGGGCTCCTTCGGCGCGGTCGTCGGCGCCACCCTCGGCGACCTGTCCTCCTTCGACCTGGACATCAACGGCCCGCTCCTCGCCCCCGGCATCGGGGCCCAGGGCGCGACCCCCGCCGACCTCCCCGCCGTCTTCGGCGCGGCGGTCCGCAACGTCGTCCCGAACGTCAGCCGCGGGGTCCTGCGGCACGGTCCGGACGCGACCGCCCTGCGGGACTCGGCGCTCCGGTACGCGGACGAGATCCGCGCGGCCGTCGGCGCGTAACCCCGTCGGGAGCGGTCCGGGACCAATCCGCAGGTCGGAGCGGATCGGGCCGGTTTTCGGGCCCGCCCCGGCCGGCCGTCCCGGCACTTGACGAAATCTTGGCTCAAAACCCGGTCGTTATGCCGGAAAAGTCCTGGTCGGTCGATGCTGACCAGGACTTTTCCGCTGTTCTCGCTGACTGGAGCGGCCTCGGCCGCTAGTCTCCGGGGCAGAGCAGGCGTTCAGCGGCCACTCCGTTGACCGTTGCTCCACTGGTGCGGGGCGACTAGGTTCCTCACCGGTCCGTATCCGACAGATCGACATCCGAGGTGACGTAGGCGTGGCTCTTCCGCCCCTTACCCCTGAACAGCGCGCTGCCGCGCTCGAGAAGGCCGCCGCGGCTCGCCGGGAGCGGGCCGAGGTCAAGAATCGACTCAAGCACTCCGGAGCCTCCCTCCACGAGGTCATCAAGACCGGCCAGGAGAACGACGTCATCGGCAAGATGAAGGTCTCCGCGCTCCTTGAGTCCCTGCCGGGCGTGGGCAAGGTCCGCGCCAAGCAGATCATGGAGCGGCTCGGCATCTCCGAGAGCCGCCGGGTGCGCGGTCTCGGCTCCAACCAGATCGCCTCCCTGGAGCGAGAGTTCGGCTCCACCGGCGCCTGACCTTTCGGGACATTCCCGGCATGAGGCGTCCTCCCTGCGCAAGCAGGGGTGAACCACTGGAATAATCGCTGCATGGCAGCAGAGGTACGTCCGCGGCTGACCGTGCTCTCCGGCCCCTCGGGGGTCGGCAAGAGCACGGTCGTCGCGCATATGCGCAAGGTCCACCCCGAGGTCTGGCTCTCGGTGTCGGCGACGACGCGGAAGCCCCGCCCCGGCGAGAAGCACGGCGTCCACTACTTCTTCGTGACGGACGACGAGTTCGACAAGCTGATCGCCAACGGTGAGCTCCTCGAATGGGCCGAGTTCGCGGGGAACCGCTACGGCACCCCGCGCGGCGCGGTCCTCGACCGCCTCGACGCCGGCGAGCCCGTCCTCCTGGAGATCGACCTCCAGGGCGCCCGCCAGGTGAAGGACTCCATGCCGGAGTCCCAGCTGGTCTTCCTCGCCCCGCCGAGCTGGGATGAGCTGGTCCGCCGCCTCACCGGCCGCGGCACCGAGTCCCCCGAGGTGATCGAGCGCCGCCTCGACGCCGCGAAGGTCGAGCTGGCCGCCGAGTCCGAGTTCGACACCACCCTCGTCAACACCTCCGTCGAGGACGTCGCGCGCGAGCTGCTAACGTTGATGAACGTTGTCTGATCTTTTCTCCATCTTCGGAAGGTAGAGCGTGTCCTCTTCCATCACCGCGCCCGAGGGCATCATCAACCCGCCGATCGACGAGCTGCTCGAGGCCACCGACTCGAAGTACAGCCTCGTGATCTACGCGGCCAAGCGCGCGCGTCAGATCAACGCGTACTACTCCCAGCTCGGCGAGGGCCTGCTGGAGTACGTGGGTCCGCTCGTCGACACCCACGTGCACGAGAAGCCGCTCTCGATCGCGCTGCGCGAGATCAACGCGGGCCTGCTGACGTCCGAGGCCATCGAGGGCCCGGCGCAGTAAGCACGCGGCGTTTGTCATATCTGTCACCACAGGCCCGGCGGAACATCCGTCGGGCCTGTGGTGTCTCATGGAGTCGTACGCATCCGAGTGCGGGGAGTCGTGGAAGTCGTGGCAAAGCCGAAGGTCGTCCTGGGCGTCAGCGGCGGCATCGCCGCCTACAAGGCGTGCGAGCTGCTCCGCAGGTTCACCGAGTCCGGCCACGACGTCAGGGTCGTGCCGACCGACTCCGCGCTGCACTTCGTCGGCGAGGCCACCTGGTCCGCGCTCTCCGGCAACCCCGTCTCGACCGAGGTGTGGGAGTCCGTCCACGAGGTGCCGCACGTGCGCATCGGCCAGGCCGCCGACCTCGTCGTGGTCGCCCCCGCCACCGCCGACATGCTCGCCAAGGCCGCCCACGGCCTCGCCGACGACCTGCTCACCAACACCCTGCTCACCGCGCGCTGTCCCGTCGTCTTCGCCCCCGCCATGCACACCGAGATGTGGGAGCACCCGGCGACGCAGGAGAACGTGGCGACCCTGCGCCGCCGCGGCGCCGTCGTGATCGAGCCCGCCGTCGGCCGCCTCACCGGCGTCGACACCGGCAAGGGACGGCTGCCCGACCCCGGCGAGATCTTCGAGGTCTGCCGCCGCGTCCTGGCCCGGGGCGCCACCGCCCCCGACCTCGCCGGCCGTCACGTCGTGGTCAGCGCGGGCGGCACCCGCGAGCCCCTCGATCCCGTCCGCTACCTGGGCAACCGCTCCTCCGGCAAGCAGGGCTACGCCCTCGCGCGGGCCGCCGCCGCCCGGGGCGCCCGGGTCACCCTCGTCGAGGCCAACACCGGCCTCCCCGACCCGGCCGGCGTCGACGTCGTCCGCGTCGGCACCGCCGTCCAGCTCCGCGAGGCCGTCCTCAAGGCCGTCGCCGACGCCGACGCGGTGGTCATGGCGGCCGCCGTCGCCGACTTCCGGCCGGCCGTCTACGCCCCCGGCAAGATCAAGAAGAAGGGCGACGACGGCGCCCCCGTCGTCGAGCTCGTCCGCAACCCCGACATCCTCGCCGAGCTCTCCGCCGACCGGGCCCTGCCCGGCCAGGTGGTCGTCGGCTTCGCCGCCGAGACCGACGACGTCCTCGCCAACGGGCGCGAGAAGCTCGCCCGCAAGGGCTGCGACCTCCTCGTCGTCAATGAGGTGGGGGAGCGCAAGACCTTCGGCTCCGAGGAGAACGAGGCCGTGGTGCTCGCCGCGGACGGCGCCGAGACCCCCGTGCCGTACGGCCCGAAGGAAGCGCTCGCCGAGACGGTCTGGGACCTGGTCCTGCCGCGGCTCCGTCCCACCGACTGAGATGTCCGGGTCCGGTCACCCCGCGACCCGCCGTCACCCGGGAGAAGGAGGGCGAAACACCTCCTGGCGAGTGATTCGCGTCCCACCGGAACGGACGTTCCGCCCTTGTCGGCGGCCGGTTCCGGCCGCCCCGGGCCATCCACCGGGCGAGACACCTGGTCCACAGCCCGACCACGACCGATAGACTGTTCGTGGAACGTCGCGGGGCGCAGCCCCCTGCCGGTCCGAGCCACGAGTAGCCAGCAGCCGCTGCAACCCCAGGGAGCGTTGTGTCCCGTCGTCTGTTCACCTCGGAGTCCGTCACCGAGGGACACCCCGACAAGATCGCTGACCAGATCAGCGACACCATCCTCGACGCCCTGCTGCGCGAGGACCCCACCTCGCGCGTCGCCGTCGAGACGCTGATCACCACCGGCCTGGTGCACGTCGCCGGAGAGGTGACCACCAAGGCGTGGGCGGACATCCCCACCCTCGTCCGGAACAAGATCCTCGAGATCGGTTACGACTCCTCGAAGAAGGGCTTCGACGGCGCCTCCTGCGGCGTGTCGGTGTCCATCGGGTCGCAGTCCCCGGACATCGCCCAGGGCGTCGACACCGCGTACGAGAAGCGGGTCGAGGGCGACGAGGACGAGCTCGACAAGCAGGGCGCGGGCGACCAGGGTCTGATGTTCGGGTACGCGTCGGACGAGACGCCCGAGCTGATGCCGCTGCCGATCCACCTGGCGCACCGGCTGTCGCGCCGGCTGACCGAGGTCCGCAAGAACGGGACGATCCCCTACCTGCGTCCCGACGGCAAGACCCAGGTCACCATCGAGTACGACGGCGACAAGGCCGTCCGCCTCGACACCGTCGTGGTCTCCTCGCAGCACGCCAGCGACATCGACCTGGAGTCGCTGCTCGCGCCCGACATCCGCGAGTTCGTCGTCGAGCACGTCCTCAAGCAGCTCGTCGAGGACGGCATCAAGCTGGACACCGACGGCTACCGCCTGCTGGTGAACCCGACCGGCCGCTTCGAGATCGGCGGTCCGATGGGTGACGCGGGTCTGAC